>JAXDQF010000047.1:0-15356 GCA_034668025.1 Gammaproteobacteria bacterium
GCATTTTGCAGGTCGGCGAACGGGGCCGTGGTGGAGGCCAACACGACTTCCGAGATATCAGGCTGCGTGGCCGCCAATCGAACCGGCACCGTGCCGCTGGCGACCGCGGCGAGGCAATCACGCGCAGCCTGCACTGCCATCGTGATCGCATCCTCATCCCAGCTGCAGAACGCGCGCTCGCCCTTCCCGAGGCCCTTCAGGCCAGGGAGGGCCCACGAATGTGCTTCCGCAATCGCCGCGCGCGGGATGCGCAGGCGGGATACAAATACGCCGTAGCCTTTGATGCCGACGGTGGGGATCGAACCACTCACTGCTATTCCAGGCCCCCTTGCGTGATGGAATGATACTGTAGCATACGATATGCTTATCTTCTAATTTGCGGCCGCGCGGGATGTCGCATCAGGGGGCGGAAGGCATGCGTTCGTTTCTTTTCGTACCGGCCGACAGTGAGCGCAAGCTCGCCAAAGGAGCCCAGACTGCGGCGGACGCCCTGATCTACGACCTGGAGGATTCGGTTGCGCCCGATAACAAGGCCGCGGCCCGGCTTACCTTGTCCGGATGGATCAAGGGCCGGCCGGCCGACCCCCGCACCTGGGTCCGCGTGAACGAGCCAGGCTCGCGTCACCTCCTCGATGACCTGGCTGCCGTGGTCCCATTGCAGCCCACTGGAATCGTTCTTCCCAAGATCAAGGGCCCGGAAGACGTGAGCGTCGCGAGTGAGTACCTGACGATGGCCGAGGCAATACATGGCGTCGCGCTCGGCAGCATCAGGATAATTGCGGTCTGTACTGAAACACCCGCGGCCATGCTGCGTATCGCCGAGCTTGCCAACTCGACCCTACCCCGGTTGGCTGGACTCATGTGGGGCGGCGAAGACTTGAGCAGTTGCCTCGGTGCGTCAGATCCACGGACATCCGCAGGCACGTGGCGCCCTGTCTACGAGCACGCACGAACGCAGTGTCTACTCGCTGCACGTCTGCTGGACGTCTGGGCAATCGACACTGTTTTCGTCGACGTTCGCAACGCCGAAGGCTGTAGGCAAAGCGCGCTCGAAGCGCGGCAAGACGGCTTCGACGGCAAGGTAGCCGTCCACCCCGGTCAAGTTGGCGCGATCAACGCAGCATTCACACCAACGGCCGAGGAAGTCGAGCGAGCTCAACGCATTGTCAGTGCCTTCGAAGGGGGTCAGGGCACCGTCGCGTTTGAGGGGAAGATGCTGGATCTGCCACACTTGAAAAATGCACGACGGCTGTTGACGGCAGTGGGGGCGCGGCAGGCGGAAACACGATGAGTACAGAACAACCGATCTGGACGCCGGATCCGCGTCAGGTTCAGAGCACTCTCATACATCGGTTCGCCGTCGAGGCCAGCAAGGTCACTGGCCGAAAATTCGACGACTACGAGTCGCTGTGGCGTTGGTCCATTGATGACCGGGAGTCATTCTGGTCGCTGGTCTGGGATTTTTGTGGCCTGCGCGGCGAGCGCGGCGCCAGAGTGCTGCTGGACGGTGATCGCATGCCGGGAGCCCGCTGGTTTCCGGATGCTCGCCTCAACCTGGCGGAGAACCTCCTGGATCGCGGTCCCACTCCCGACTCACCCGCTGTGATCTTCTGGGGAGAGGACAAGGTACGCCGTGAGATATCACATCGCCAATTGCGAGCCAGCGTCGCCGCGGTGGCGCGCGCATTACGTGCGCGGGGCGTACAGGCTGGCGACCGTGTTGCGGCACTCATGCCAAACATGCCCGAAGCGCTCGTTGCAATGCTGGCGGCCGCGAGCATCGGTGCCGTGTTTACCTCGACCTCGCCTGACTTTGGCGTGCAGGGCGTCATTGATCGATTCGGGCAGACTGAGCCACGGGTGCTGTTTGCCGTTGATGGATATTGGTACAACGGGAAGGGCGTGGATTGCATGCCCAAGCTTCGCGAGATTGTTGATCGCTTGCCTGGCGTCGAAGTAGTGATTCTGACGCGATATCTCAACGCCGAGGCGCCGACTGCAAGCATTTCCAGGTGTCAGACATACGAGGACTTCGTAGCGCCCCACGGGAACAGCACCGAAATCGAATTTGCTCCCCTGCCCTTCGATCATCCTCTCTACATTCTCTATTCATCGGGAACCACGGGTATCCCCAAAGCCATCGTGCACGGGACCGGCGGAACTCTGTTGCAGCATCTGAAAGAGCAGCAGCTGCATTGTGATGTTCGACCGGGGGATCGCTACTTCTACTTCACGACCCTTGGCTGGACGATGTGGAACATCCTGATGTCGGTCCTCGCTTCGGGCGCGACGATCCTGATGTACGACGGCTCGCCGTTCGCAAAGGACGGCCGAATTCTGTTTGACTTGGCCGCCGCCGAGGGCATGACCCACTTCGGCACGTCAGCGAAATTTATCGACGCCGCTGCCAAGGCCGGCCTGCGACCTCGTGACACGCACGATCTCTCCAAAGTCCGCTCAATGCTCTCGACGGGGAGTCCCCTCGTCCCGGAAAGCTACGATTACGTCTACGATGCTATAAAACCCGATTTGCACCTGGCGTCGATGTCAGGTGGAACAGACATCTGTTCCGCGTTTGTGATCGGCACTCCAACGTTGCCAGTGTGGCGCGGTGAGATACAGTGCCGCGGACTCGGAATGGCGGTGGATGTATTCGATGAGGCCGGGCACACCCTGCCTCGCGGTAAGGGTGAGTTGGTGTGCACGAAGGCCTTTCCCTGTACCCCGCTCGGGTTCTGGAACGATCCGCAGGGCCGCCGCTTTCATAGCGCTTACTTCGAGCGATTCGCGAACATCTGGTGTCACGGAGACTTCTGCGAGATGACACCGCACGGCGGCATGTTTATCCACGGCCGATCCGATGCCACCCTCAACCCCGGCGGCGTCCGGATCGGAACCGCTGAAATCTATCGCCAGGTAGAGCAGTTGCCGGAGATTGTCGAGAGTCTCGCCATCGGGCAGCGTTGGCAGGCCGATGTTCGGGTCGTGTTGTTTGTCAGGCTGGCGGGGGGCGCGGTGCTGGATGCGGCCCTCCAGGATCGGATCAAAAAGGTGATTCGCGACAATACGACCTCACGTCACGTGCCGGCACGGATCGTCGAGGTGACAGATATTCCCCGCACCAAGAGCGGCAAGCTGGTGGAATTGGCGGTCCGGGATGTCGTGCACGGCGATACGGTGCGAAACATTGAGGCGTTGGCGAACCCGGAGGCGCTCGATCAATTCCGCGGCCGGCCCGAGCTGCAATCGTGATGCCTGAGCTCCCGCCGTGATTGGGAGCATCGGGCAAACCACCGGCGCTACTAATTTCCTCGCCAGGCCAACGTGCCACCGTCAACTCGGTAAACGCTGCCGGTGGTGAAGGATGCCTCGTCCGATGCCAGGAAACACACGAGTTTGGCGACCTCGTCGGGCTGACCCAGTCGCTTGATGAGATGCGCGCCCGCCATTCGGGCTTCAGCGGCCTCGCGGTCTTCTGCGGCATTCAGGCTTTTCAAATACATGGGAGTTGCAAACGCTCCGGGTGCGTAGGCGTTGCAACGGATACCGTCCTTCGCGAGGTCCACCGCCATTACCTGCGTCAACAGAACCACTGCACCTTTGCTCGCCGAATAAGCGGGAATTCCAGGATACGCCGCGGTGCTGGCGACCGACGCAGCATTGACAATGGCTGGCGAGCGTTTGGACTTGCGCAGATGGGGGGCCGCGAATTTCGCGGCAAGCCACATTGCCTTCAGGTTGATGTCCATGAGGGCATCCCAAGTTTCCTCGGTGAGCGACTCGATGGTCTGCGGACTGCCGGTCAACCCGTCCTCGGTGACGCCGGCATTGTTTACGAGCACGTCCAACCCGCCTGCCAGCCGCACGGTCTCCGAGATCACGTGTTGGATCTCGGCGGATTTTCGCAGGTTGGTGCGAAGAAAGAGCGCCTTGGCGCCGAGGCCGCGGATCTGCTCTGCGACCGCGTTGCCACGCTCCTCCTGTTGGTCCACAACAGTGACCCAGGCGGCGCCCTGCCGGGCCACCTCGAGCGCGATGGCCTCACCCAGGCCCTGGGCGGCGCCGGTGACCACGACTATACGTTGATCCAGACGACCCATGCTTACTTCGCCTGCGCGCTACCTGCCGCTGTGTCAGCGTCCTCGGAGCTCGCCGTGCCACCCATTGCCGCCAACAGGTTGGTCTTCATCTTATCGAGGGTGCGCATCGTAATTTCAAAGTCGGCTTCCGACACACCTTGCAGCGTCGTCTCGTTGACGCTCTTGTCGAGCTCTTTGTTCTGACTCACGAGCTTGCGGCCCTCTTTGGTCAGAAACACGCGCTTCACCCGCCGATCGATGGGGTCGGGGCGCCGCTGCACCATGCCGGCTTCCTCGAGCCGGTCGATCAACCCACCCAGCGCAACCTTGCCGACATCCAATTCGTCGGCCAGGTTGGTCTGTGGCGAGCCGTCGTCGCGCGAGAGAAACGCGAGTACCCACCACTGAGATCGTGACGTTCCCAGTCCACGTACGATGCGGTCGAACATCACGCGCCGCAGTCGCGACACGTCATGGATGAGAAACGCGAACCGCACCTCCCGGTCCAGTATCCGAGCCACAGAAGCCTCCCTAAAGCATGCTTAACTATTAGCTAGTATACGATATTCGAAACTATTTTCTGCCCTGCGACAATACCTTTGGGATCTGGGCGCGATGGAAGCCTTCGAACGGCTCGTTCCGCTGCGCCGGCTCCAGGTTCCAAGTCGCTCGCGCGTTGGGGGCGCCCCCATCTACCCGGATGCAGGATCCCGTGATGTAGGCCGCCGCGGGAGAAAGCAGGAACACGATCGCTGCAGACACCTCCGCTTCGGTGCCGAAGCGTTGCATGGGAACGCGCGCCGTGTATTCGAACAGTTTGTGGATGATTTCCGGCGGGTAGGTGTCAAAACCGCTGGAGGCGATGCCTCCCGGAGCCACGGTGTTCACCCGGACCCCCGATGTCGACCATTCACAGGCGGCGGATTCGCTCAAGGTCAACATTCCGCCCCGCGCCGCGCCGGAGTGGGCAAAGTCAGGCCAGCCGTTCCAGATGTCCGCAATCATGTTGACGATGGACCCGCCGTGCTCATTCATCCAGCGGTTGTAGACCTCCCGCATGAAGATGAAGCCGCCAGTCAGGTTGTTTCGGACCACTGAGTCAAAGCCCTTCGTCGATATGGTCTTCATAGCCGTCCGGTACTGACCACCGGCGTTGTTGACCAGGCCGTAGATCCCGCCAAAACGGGCCAGGACCGCGTCGATCGTACCAATCACCATGGCCTCATCGCGGATGTCGCAGGCGTGACTCATCACGACCCCGCCATCGGACTCGATCTCGGCGGCTACGTTTTCGAGTTTCTTGATGTCGCGGCCGACGATGACGACGTTGGCGCCCAGCGCAGCCAGCTCATGCGCCGTGCACCGGCCTATCCCGCTCCCTCCTCCCGTGACGATAATCGTCTGGTCCTTGAAGAGGCCAGGGGCAAAAACTGAGCGGTATCCCATGTGAGCTCCTGATCAAACCTGCACGGCGCCTGACGCGCCGATGGCTTCAACACCCCGTCGAGCGTAGGCAATGGAGAGTTTCCCGCCTATGGCGGTTCCGCGCGCAGCAATGCTGGCGCTCCCAACAGCCGCCCTGAACATGGCAAACGCCATGTGAAACGTACTCAGGCGTTCCGAAGGTCCGCGCAAGCGGTAATACGATCGTAAATATTCCTCCTCGGTGGGAATCCCGAGCGCCGGCCAGTCCAGGCCGCGAATGCCGCCATTCTCCTCGGGCAGCATTCGCCACGCCTGCAGGTTGAATGCAACATCAGCCAAGGGGTGGCCGAGGGTCGACAGCTCCCAATCCAGCACGCCAATGACACGGGGTTCCGTTGCGTGAAACATCAGGTTCGGAACGCGGAAGTCCCCGTGGCACAGCGTTGCGCTATCACTCGACGGAACCCTGTCGCGCAACCAGGCAATCAATTCGTCGATATAGGGGTTGTCAGCGGTGCGGAACTGATCCCATAGCTGGGACCAGCGGCTGAGTTGGCGCTCGAAGTAGTTGCCGGGCCGGCCGTAGTCGGCCAGTCCCGCCGCCTGCCAGGCGAAATTGTGCATGGCCGCCATCGCAGCGCACATTGAGTCATAACAGGCGCGGCGCTCGATAGGCGCCAGGCCAGGAAGCTCGTAAGTCGAGAACACCCTGCCCCGCAATCGCTCCATGAGGTAGAACGGCGTTCCCACAACGGCAGGCTCCGTGTGAAACAGGAGTGGTTTTGGCACCGGCACATCCGAGCCATACAACGCGCTCATGACTGCGAATTCGCGGTCGATGTTGTGGGCGGAGCGTGATAGGACACCGTTGGGCTGCTTGCGCAGCACCACAGACCAGTCGTCGTAAGAGATAAAGTATGTGGGGTTCGACATGCCGCCCACAGTACGGTCGATAACCAACTTGCCCGTCAGTTCTGGATAGGTCTCCCGCAGGAACGCATCCAGACTCGCCGGGTTGAAGTCGGGCTCGGTCACGAGGGACGCCCAGCCCCGCCAAAGCCAAACAAGTACTGGGCAACACGGCGGATCTGGATTTCCTCCGAGCCTTCCGTGATTCGGTAGCGCCGGTGGTGCCGGTAGATGTGCTCAAACGGCAGTGCCCGCGTGTAGCCCATGCCACCGTGCACTTGCATGGCGCGATCTGCGGCCTCACAAACCAGCCTGTTGGCCCTGAAGTTACAGATGGAGACCCGGTCGCTGATGCGCAGCGGGTCCTCCTGGTCCATCTGACGGGCTACCTGGAATATGAAGTTGCGCACGAGCTCGCATTCAGCGTGCAGCTCGGCCAGTTGGAATTGAACAGCCTGTTGCCTGGCCAGGGTAGTGCCAAACACTTTGCGCGAATTTGCATACTTGACTGACTCGGCGATGCAGTAGCGGGCGGCACCCGCACTGGCCGCTGCCTGGCGGATCCGATTTTCGTGCACGAATCGTTGGGCGATCAGCAGACCCTTGCCCTCAACATGCAAAATAGCGCTGTTGGGCACGCGCACATCCTTGAATCCAACCTCCGGATGATCGCTCGGCATGTTGAGCGTCCAGTGGTTGTACAGGATCTCCACACCGCGAGCGGCCATCGGCACTATAAAAGCGGTAATCCCTTCAGCATCCCCAGGCTTTCCTGACGTGCGCGTAAACACGAGGTCGGCCTCGGCGCGATAGACCTGGCTGTTAAATCGCTTCTGGCCGTTGATGATCCAACTGTCACCATCGCGGCGAGCCGTTGTTTCCAGCCACGTGGCATCACTCCCGTGGCCTGGCTCTGTCAGGGCAAACGCGAGGTGCTTCTGTCTGCCGATGATCCCTTCTATGTACTCCTTCTGCTCGGACGTGCCGTATGCGTTCAGGATCGGTACGAGTGGGAAGTTGCCCACGACCGATGATTCATCCTGGAGGTCGTTGTGGAGACCCAGGCCCTTGGCTGCGAGATGCTCGCGGATGGCGGCGATCGCGAGATTCGAGGCGGCGTGGCCGCCGCATTCTTTTGGCAGGCCATAGCGCAGGTGGCCCGCGCGATCCGCCAGTTTCTCCATCGACGCAATGAGATCATTCCACTCCTGCCGTGGCTGACCGTCGTGCTCCCAATCGGTCCGGGCGTACTCACGCCGATGATCGAAATACTGCAGATTTCGCTGCTCGAGCGGCTTGATCTCGCGCTCAATGAACTCGTCGAGCTCAGCGAGCTTGGCGCGAATCTCCGCCGGCAATTCAACGTCCACTGATATGTACCCCCTCTTGCGTCAAACGCTCACTCGACCGTACGGATGCGTACTGCTGAAACCCCCGTCGGCGGCGATCAGTTGCCCATCTATGAATGCACTGTCGTCACTGGCCAGAAAGGCCGCGACCGCCGCGATCTCTTCCGGTTTTCCCGGACGCTTCAGTGGCGTTATGTGACCAATTTTGTTCTCAACTCCACGCGCGCGCGCCTGATCGAAAGTGGCGCGCGTCATTTTGGTCTCGACCAGGCCGGACAAAATGACATTGACCCGAACGTTGGTTCCGGCGAGCACATTGGCGGCGCCTTGCGCGATGTAATTGACAGAGGCCTTGGCCGCGCAATAGGCAAAAGGACCGCCGTTGCCGCGCAGCGAACCGGCCGAGGACATGAGAATGATGGAGCCAAGGCCCCGTGGTCCCATGTATTGGCCCGCATGCTTGACGGCAAGAAATGAGCTGATCACGTTGCCGCGAAACACGTCTTCCCATTCGGCGACGGTCAGCTCGAAAAAAGAAGCGGTTTTTTCCGCAGTACCGGCATTGGCATAGAAAATCTCCAGGCCACCCATTTCCTCTGCGCAACGCGCAACGACCTGTCCCACGCTTGCGTCGATGGTGACATCGGCGACGAAGCTTCGCGCTACACCCCCTGCTTTTCGGATGAGCTCAACAGTCTCGTCGAGCGTCTCCTGTGTGCGCCCAACAACAAAAACATGCGCGCCTTCCGCTGCAAACCGGATGGCACCCGCCCGGCCGATGCCGCTTCCGCCGCCGGTCACAATGGCCCGTCTGCCTGCGAGTCTGTTCACTTGATTGCTCCGGCTGATAGGTCAGGCGGCGGAGATGCCGCCATTCACGCTGATCGCCTGCCCGGTGATGCGCGCTGCCTGGGGGCTCGCGAGGAACACTATGAGATCTGCCATGTCGTCCGGTACGACGACCCCCAAACTGGCCGCTGCGCGCGCCTTCTCAAACAGTTTGGTTGCAAATGCATCCTGCATCATCCGGTCATTGGTCAGCGTACCCTCGATCAGGGACGGAGTCAGCGCATTGACCCGGATTCCCTCACGCTTGGCTTCAATGGCGAGCGTCCGTGAAAACATGACGATTCCAGCCATCGCAGCGCCGATCACAGCTTCCCCCGGTGTAGCCAGCTTTCCGGCATCCGATGAGATATTGAGAATCACACCCCCACCCGCTTCCCGCATCACCGGCAACACGGCTCTGCTCATCAGCAAAGGCCCCATTATCTGGCCGAGCAGGATCAGCTGGATGTCCTCAATTGCGGTGTTGTGCAGCAGCGCCGGCGGATATGGCCCAACTGTCGAGTTGACTAGAACATCGATACGTCCGAACCGGGCGTGGGTGGCCGCGGCAATGCGCGTCGCTTCGGATGCGACATGAGCGTCACCGGCGATAAATACAACATCTACGCCCGGGTGAAGTTCTTTTACCGCTGCGCAGGCTTGCTCGCCGCGCGTGGCGTTCCGACCGACGATCGCAATTTGGGGTACGCCTGCTTCAGCGAACCTGCGGGCGGTGGCGAGCCCTACGCCGGATGTTCCGCCCGTGATGAGTACGGCGGATTTCTCGAGTGCACGAGCCGAAGTCATGATGGGTACTTCCATTCTGCCGCTGCCGCGCCTGACGCGAGGAAGCTGGCAATATAGTACACAAGCGTTCTATATGGCACAACACAATCTGTTGTGCCAGACCCCTAGCCCCCATTATCCTCATTCCGCACGCTGGCGAGCTGCGCATCCCGCAAATCCAGCTCGTGCTCGAGACGCCGGCGGGTCTCATCCTTCAACTCGCCTTCGCGATATTTCCCGTTGATCAGGTCACGCTCGGCCGCAATCAACTGCAACTCGAAGTCGTCCCCCTGCGCAATTCGCTTGCGCTGCGCTTCGTTGTCACAGTTGCGCATCTTGATCTGCTCGGTCCGGTACTCATGATGAGTGCGCAACCGGGCGATGATGTCAGGTGGCACATCAGGATCCGCCGCCAGCGCGTCCAGGCGCGCGCCCGCTGCCTCGATGGCCGCCTTGCGCGCCTGAAATTCCTCGATGCGCTGCTCTTCCCGTTCCCGCTGACCCGCATTTTGCAGGCCCAGTGCGCGGACCACCCAGGGCAGTGTCAGTCCCTGCCCCACCAGGGTAACGAGGACGACCACGAAGGCGAGCACGAGAATCCAGTCGCGGTTGGGAAATGGTGAGCCGTCGGAAACGGTGAGGGGTATCGCGAAAGCTGCTGCCAGCGACACGATGCCTCTGACTCCTGTGAAGGCGAGTATGGTGGGCCATGTCCATGGCGGCGCGGGATCAGTGCGCCGCAATGAGGCACTCAACAGGCGCGGGAGATATATCGCCGGGTACATCCAGATAAACCGGGTGACGATGACGACCGCGCTCACAATCGCACCGGATATCAACAACTCCGACAGCGCGTGCGTCTTGAGGCTGGAGATCAGCGTGTGAGCCTGCAGGCCCGTGAGCAGGAATATCATTCCCTCGATGGTGTAGATCAGGAAGTCCCAGAAGAAAACTCCCTGCAGGCGTGTGGGTGCACTGATGAGGCGCAGACCGTTCCAACTGATGTAGAGGCCGGTGGTGACGGTCGCCAGCACGCCTGACCCTCCGAGCAGCTCCGGGGGCCAGTAGGCCAGGAACGGAGTCAACACGGAGAGCATGATTTCAACGCGCGGATCGCCTACCCAACGCCGCAGACGCAACATCAACCAACCGACCACCAATCCCCAGATGAGCTCGCCGACCAGGATGGCGACGAATTCGCCGACTGCATGGGTAATGGAGAACGTACCGCCAAGCACTGCGGCGACGGCAAAGCGATAGAGAATCAACGCTGTTGCATCGTTTGCCAACCCCTCGCCTTCGAGGATGACCACTATCCGGCGCGGCAGACGCAGTCGCTTGGCGATGGACAACGGAGCGACGGCGTCGGGCGGTGAGACGATGGCGCCGAGAACGAAGCCCAGCTGCCAGCTGAATCCTATCCAGTAATGAGCCGCAGCTGCGACGGCTGAGGCCGTGAATACGACACAACCTATTGCCAACAGTGAGATGGGCCTGAGGTTGAATTTGAATTCATTCCAACTCATGGCGACGGAGGCCGAATAGATGATCGGCGGCAGGACCAGGAGCAGTACGACTTCAGGCGAGAGCTCGACGTTGGGGACCGCCGCGGGCAGGCCGAGGCCCACGCCTGCCAGCACCAGAAGGATGGATGCCGGCACTTTCAGGCGGACGGCAATGTAGGCGATGACCGAGATGACGATCAGCAGGCCAATGGACAGCTGGATGGTGGTCAGCATCAACGGGTCATCGGCTCGGTGGCCTGCAGAGCGACGCGGAGGGCAGTCTTCAATGCCATTCTAGATTAGACCCATATCCTATTGATTTTTATGACACGAATCCAGGACCTAGCCACCTCGTGCGGAGCTCGTGCGGAAGACTATCCCAGCTGGGGTGCCGCGGGCTAACCGCCTGGGGCGGCTCCGGTGGGGGAGCAGCTTGCAATCGGACTCTGCCGCAATTATTAAGGAAGTTCAGGGCCTGAATTGACGGAGGAGCGGCGGCATGGCTACGGGTTGGGCGGGCGACGGCGCGGTACAGGATCAGATCGACGCGACCGTGAAGGACGGGATCAGCCGTGCGCAAAGCCGTTTGTCCCAGGGTCCTTCCTTGATCCATTGCGCCGACTGTGGGGCGAGCATCCCTGAGGCACGTCGGAATGCCGTGCCGGGCGTCCGTCTTTGCATCACGTGTCAGGACGCCGAGGACCGTGAGGCCGCCGCGTTTAGCGGGTACAACCGTCGCGGAAGTAAGGACAGTCAGCTGCGTTGAGCGGCTCCGCGGCCTACGCAGGGCCAGGGCGCGCTACGCGCGTGAGCACCGGCCTGCGGGTCTCCACGAAGCCTAGTCTCCGATAGAGTTCGATGGCTTCGGTGTTCGCGGCAGCGACGTGGAGAAATGACACGACGCCTTGCTCAATGTGATCCTTCGCGACTCTCGCGATCAGGTTTGCCGCGAGGTCTTTCCCACGATGCTCCGGATGGGTGCAAACACCGCTGATTTCTGTGTATCCGTCCAGTGAAAGTCGCTCACCCGCCATGGCAACGAGCTGCCCACTCTTCTCGCGCGAGTCCAGCCACGCTCCATAGTAGGTCCCCATTTCATAAGTATGGCTGCGGAAGAAGCCGGGGAATGCGATGTCGGTTAGGGCGACCATTGCGTCTGAATCGGCGCCACTCAGGCGTTGGAGTTCGATCGGCGACGCTTTCATTGCGATCTCAACGGGCAACATCATCTGCACACATTCCAACGTGCCCTCGTAACGTAGCTCAGGCAGTTGTGGGTAATGAGTTCCGAAGAGCCACACATACTCACTTGGCGCCAGCAGCGCGTGTAGCTCCCACAGAGCCAACTCGGTCGGTTTTGCCAGGGCGGCGAATGGCGCTACATCGACGGGGTATCGGCGCGCGTCACCCTCAATTACAGCCAAATGGCTGTGTCGCGTGTTCAGCGCATGCCAGACCGGGTCAGTAAATAGGTGTACGGGTAAGTCGTCCATATCGGCCTAGCTTACAATAGACCGCATGTGCACTCTCAGGACGCCATCCAGTGGCTGACGGGTTCATTCTTGTACTCAGCGGTGGGGTTGGGGGCGCGAAGCTGTGCCTCGGGCTACAACGCATGCTGCCAACGGGGTCGTTGAGAATCGCCGTCAACACTGGTGACGATTTTGAGCATTTGGGGCTGCGCATTTGCCCCGACATCGATACCACCATCTACACACTGAGTGGGCTTGCAAACCCTGAACTTGGATGGGGTCGACGCGATGAGACGTGGACGTTCATGCGCACGCTGGCCACGCTTGGCGGAGAAACATGGTTCCAGCTTGGTGACGGCGACTTGGCATTGCATGTCGAGCGAACACGACGGCTGGGTAGTGGTGAGACTCTGAGCGCGGTCACCGGTGACATAGCGTCACGTCTAGGTATCGATGCTGCGATCTTTCCGATGAGCGACGATCCGGTGCGGACGATCGTCACGACGACCGAGGGGGAGCTCGGGTTTCAGGATTATTTCGTTCGTCAACGTTGCGCTCCCGTCGTGTCGTCACTGCACTTTCGCGGAGCTGAATCAGCGCAGGTCGCGGAGGGTGTCAGTCAATCGCTGCGCTCTCCGGACTTGCTCTCGATAGTCATTGCACCGTCGAATCCGTACCTGAGCGTCGACCCTATTCTGTCTCTGCCGGAAATGCGCTCGATGCTCCGCGAGCGTGGAGTGCCTGTAATTGCCGTTACTCCAATCATCGGTGATGCAGCCGTGAAAGGACCTACGGCAAAGATCATGAGGGAACTCGGCGTCACTCCCTCACCGCTGGCAATCGTTGAACACTACCGTGGCCTGATCGACGGCTTCGTGTTGGATTCACGTGACGCTGCGCTGGCAAATAGCTTCGATTTACCGGTGCAACTGTGCGACACGCTGATGATGACTTTAGAGGATCGGGAAAGAGTCGCCAGCTCAGTGTTGGAATTTAGCCTGAGGCTCGCATAGCGGTCTCTACGAATCTGAGTATCGGAGCGGACGGTTCTCCTGTGCGATGCGCCACACCGAGGAGCGCGGTCAGCTTTTGGTCGCGTAACCTCTTATAAGTCACAGCCTGCGGCTGTAGTCCACGCATGCTCCTGGGAACAATAGATATACCCAGTGAAGCAGCCACCAGGTTGATGGTTGATGACAACTGTGGCGTGTACTGTTTCACCTTCGGCGCGAATCCGGCCTTCTCGCAAGCCGCAATAACAGTGTCTGCGAGACCGGGGCGCTCGGCACGGGGATAGAGGACAAATGTTTCTTCGGCGAGATCCCTGATCTCGAGATCGGGGAGTTGCGCCAACGGGTGACCGCTCGGAACGGCCACCACCATTTCTTCCTCATCAATCAGATGCAGGGTGATGCCTTCGTCCGCGCGCAATGGTGGCCGGACGAAGGCAGCGTCGATGCGGCCCTCGCGCAAGGCAGTAGCCAGAACCGTGGAGGGGCTTTCCTCCAGTGACAGCTCCACCTCCGGGTAGCCAGCCCTGAAGTTTCGGAACGCAGCCGTCACCAGAGGATTGAAAGAAGCGGATTCTGTAAAACCGACTCGAACGTGCCCGACCTCGCCTGCGGCGGCCCGCTGTGCCACCAGCACTGCATTGCGGGTGTCCGCAAGGATTCGCGCGACCTGCGGCATGAACGAACGGCCGGCATCGGTGAGCTCGACGCGATATCCGGTACGGTCGAACAGCGTCACGCCCATCTCGGCTTCGAGGGCCTTGATCTGCTGTGTGAGGGGGGGCTGGGCAATATTGAGGCGCTTGGCTGCGCGGGTGAAATTCAGTTCCTCGGCGACAGCCAGGAAGTACCTAAGGTGACGCAGCTCCATCTCAATACTTTTCTCATATGGAGATGCCACGTTCAATGTATTTTCTTCATCCCCTCCCTGGCCTTTAACATCGCGGCCCATGAACACCACTACGTTGAATTCCGCCGGTGCCCGCCTGAGGGCGGCCGTCGACGCAGAACGGCCCCTCCAGGTTGCTGGGACTATTAACGCGTATTCGGCGCTGCTGGCAGAACGCAGCGGATTCAGAGCTATCTACCTGTCGGGTGCTGGCGTGGCGAACGCCTCGTTCGGTTTACCGGACCTCGGGATGACGTCCCTTAACGATGTATGCGAGGACGTGCGTCGGATCACCTCAGTTACCGACCTGCCCTTGCTGGTCGATGCGGATACTGGGTGGGGGGGTGCGTTCAATATTGGCAAGACTTGCGCGGATCTCATTAAGTCCGGTGCGGGGGGTATGCATCTCGAAGACCAAGTAGCGGCCAAGCGGTGTGGCCACCGGCCCGGCAAGGCGTTGGTGCCAGCCGAAGAAATGGTCGACCGGATCAAAGCGGCAGTGGACGGTCGGACGGACGCTAATTTCGTCATCATGGCTCGCACTGATGCGCACGCAGTGGAAGGCCAGCAGGCTGCTCTCGATCGCGCGGGCAAGTACGTCGAAGCCGGCGCCGACATGATCTTCGCGGAAGCGCTGAAGACGCTCGACGAATACAAGCAGTTCACCAGCGTCATCCGCGTGCCTGTGCTCGCCAACATCACCGAGTTCGGTCAGACGCCGATGTTGACAGTGTCGGAGCTCGGCTCGGCAGGAGTTCGACTGGTGTTGTATCCGCTATCAGCATTCCGGGCAATGAGCCAAGCGGCGCTCGCCGTATATGGTGCAATACGCAAAGACGGCACGCAGAAGAACGTGTTGAATCTGATGCAAACGCGCGCCGAGTTGTACGACGTCCTCGGCTATCATGATTACGAACGAAAACTCGACGAACTCTTTGGAAAGCAGTCATGAACACACCAGCCGTCAATATCGGAGGCCCTAAAGCCAAGAAGTCTGTCGCGCTGTCCGGGATCACGGCCGGCAACACGGCGTTGTGTACGGTGGGGGTGACGGGCAATGACCTGCATTACCGTGGGTACGACATCCTCGAGATCGCCAATACC
>JAXDQF010000048.1:0-5323 GCA_034668025.1 Gammaproteobacteria bacterium
TCATTTGCTCCAGGGCGCCCGCCAGAGTGTCAGGATCTCTGGTCAGTCTGACGGCGGTCGCGTCAGCCATGTACTTGCGTTGTCGCCAGGCGAGGGACAACAGGGGGCCCAGCACGAACAGGTTGACAATGGCACCGAGGAAGCCGGTCATGACGAGTGGCCCGCCGAGGGGCAGCCAGAGGTAAGGCCGAATCTTTTCCCAGCGGGCGGTCAGAGCGGCGAACGGCCCAGACACGGGACCAGAGGCGGGCGCGCCGTGGGACGGCGTTGGGCCGGCGCTGGCGCTGCCCAGTTCGGCCCGCGGCGTTTGACTGGCATCCGCGGCGGGCGTGTCATCCGGCCGATCCGCAAACGGATCGCCGAGCTCCGTCACCAGCCTGCGAGCACTGCGTGTCGTCGGCACGAGCGTTGCGATGACAATCTGACTCACGTTCCGCCGTGCATTTTTCCGGGTGATCAGGCTCCCCAGCCGCGCGATCAAAGCGAACAGATTGAGGCTCAGCGCCGTCCGCACACCGATCTGCATGTCGCCATTGGCAATTGCCGCGACCAGGTTGGCGGCCACGCCTTCCATCTGTGCGCGCTTCAACAGCGCCAGCAGCCCCTGGGAAATGACTATGGTGGAGTGCTGCTCATCGGTCCCGAACGCCACCGCGTCCACGGCGGGGCTGTCGACAATGAACACCCGCGGTGGCGGCAGATTCGCGGCGATCGCCATTTCCCCAACAACATTGCCGAAGCGTTGCTCGGCGAGCACCGTTGGATCGGGCGCGCGAGCGGCGAGCTCGCCCGAATCGAACGTCATGCACAGGTTCAGCACCCGACGCAGGGCGTTGAGAACGAATGCCATCCAAACGAGCCCGGGGAGTGCCGCAAAGAAGCTCAGCTGGATCCAGTCCGCAACGCTCATGGTTGCAGGCGTGTTGAGAGCTTTGTCGAGCGCGTGAGCCACGCCGGGGACGAGATTCGGCGCGGGGACGACGAGGTTGAGCAGATCGAGCGCCAGCGCCAGTGCGCCGTAGAACAGCGGCGACATGAGTACGGCGACGACCAACGCAACTACGAGGTTGACCGCGCGGCTGACAGAGGTCACGCGCCAGGCGGCGCGCCGATGCCGTGCGATGGCATCGAAGAAACTTTCCCGTTCAGCGGGCGTCCATGCGGTCCAGACCGTGTCTGTCGTCACGCCTTGAGTTTGTACCCGGTCCGGAAAATGGCCCACACAGCCGCGAAGCACCCCAGCAGGAACAGCGCGATCATTGAGAAACTGACAACGATGTTGACGTCCGATATGCCGTAGAAGCTCCAACGGAACCCGCTGATGAGATACACGACCGGATTGAACAGAGCGACCTTCTGCCAGAACGGCGGCAGCATGCTGATGGAGTAGAAACTGCCGCCCAGAAACGTCAGCGGCGTAACGATCATCAACGGCACGATCTGCAACTTCTCCCACCCGTCGGCCCAGATGCCGATGATGAAGCCGAAGAAACTGAAAGTCACGGCTGTCAACAGCAGCGCAGCCACCATCCACACCGGATGCACAATGGTAAAGCTCACAAACAGCCGCGCCGTAATGAGAATAATGCTCCCGAGTATCACCGACTTGGTTGCGGCCGCACCGATATAACCGATGACAATTTCCGGTGTTGAGATGGGCGCGGACAGGATTTCATAGATGGTGCCCGAGTACTTCGGCATGTAGATTCCGAACGAGGCGTTGGACACGCTCTCTGTGAGAATCGACAGCATGATGAGTCCGGGCACGATGAAGGCACCGTAACTCACACCATCGATGTGGGCCATGCGTGAGCCGATGGCCGCACCAAAGACAATGAAGTACAGCGAGGTTGAGAGGACCGGAGAGGCGATGCTTTGGTAGATCGTACGCCAGGTTCTGCTCAGCTCGAACCCGTAGATGGCGCGGATGGCATGGACGTTCATCGGCCGGCACTCACGAGACTGACAAATATATCTTCCAGCGAGCTCTCGCTCGTCTGCAGGTCCTTGATGCTGATGCCGTGCTCACTCAGCTTGCTCAGGAGGGTTGCGATGCCGGTGCGCTCCCGTTGCGTGTCGAACGTGTACACGATCTCCGTGCCATCGCTGATGAGCTCGAGGTGTGCGTCGGCCAGCTCGGCGGGAATACTCTGCAGCGGCTGCCGCAACTGCAGGGTGAGCTTCTTGCTGCCGAGCTTTTTCATCAGCACGGCCTTGTCCTCGATGAGAATGATCTGGCCCTTGTTGATGACGCCGATCCGGTCGGCCATCTCCTGGGCTTCCTGGATGTAATGCGTGGTGAGGATGATGGTTACGCCGCTTTCCCTGAGGCCTCGCACCATGTCCCACATTGCGCGGCGCAACTCTACATCCACACCCGCAGTGGGCTCGTCGAGAAACAATATTCGGGGCTCATGGGACAGCGCCTTGGCAATCATCACCCGGCGCTTCATTCCGCCGGAGAGCGTCATGATCTTGGAATCGCGTTTCTCCCACAGCGACAGGTCGCGAAGCACCTTTTCCAGGTACGCAGGATTTGGCGGCTTGCCGAACAGGCCACGACTGAACTTGACGGTAGCCCACACGCTTTCGAAGGCATCGGTGGTCAACTCCTGCGGGACGAGGCCGATCGTGGATCGCGCCGCACGGTAGTCGCGGATGATGTCGTGGCCGTCCGCCAGGATAGTCCCCTGCGTCGGATTGACGATCCCACAGATGATGCTGATGAGCGTTGTCTTGCCCGCGCCATTGGGCCCCAGGAGGGCGAAGATCTCGCCCTTGCGGATCTCCAGATTGATGTTCGCGAGCGCGTGGAAGCCGGAAGCGTAGGTCTTGGTGAGATTGGAAACGCTGATGATGGGCTGCATGAGCTATTGTTGCCTACCGAGACATGGGAAGGGATAGAAATTGAGCGACGAGCCCCAGGAACCGCTGTTCGTTCCCTACACCGAGCTCTCCCCTGAAGCCTTGCGCGGCGTCATGGAGTCGTTTGTGCTGCGCGAGGGCACCGAGTACGGCGAGCATGATTTCTCGCTCGAGCAGAAGCTGGCGCACGTGTATCGACAGCTCGAGCGGTCCGAGGCGCAGATCGTGTTCGACCCGAACACCGAAACCATCGACATCATTCTTACGCGACCGTAGCCGAATGTCCGCGCACCGGCGGCCAGGGCAAACAGGCCGCCCAGCGGATCGATACCAACACCGACGCGCGCCACCGGCAGCAACAGCAGAAGACCGGCCGCGGCCAGTAGAATCCAGCAGAAGTCGAGCAGGCGGCGCGAGGAGAACACGGCAACGGCCAGGGGGCCGGTGAACTCGATCGCAACGGCAATGCCGAGCGGGACGCGGCTGAGCGACAGGTAATAGAACAGGTTCATCACACCGAGTGTGACGCCGTAGACAGCCAGTGGGCGCCAGGTGCCGGCCGTGATCCGTGCGCGCCACGGGCGCATCAGCAGGCACAATACGATCGTGCCGAGCGCAATGCGGACCGCAACCATGCCCACGGGACCTGCCGCGGGGAACATTGTTTTCGCAATCGAAGCCCCCATCTGCACGGAGGCCATGGCCGCCAGCACGAAGGCGATGGGCAGCAGGGTCGCCAATCGCCCGGGCAGATCACTCATGGCGTCACTAGGGTCGCGTCATCCAATATGGCCAACTCATCAAATATCGAATTTGAGCATGTGGGACGCGGCGCTGAAATCTTCCGTTCGGCACGCGTTCCGGACTGCAACGAGCGGGCATTCATGCTGTACGCAGTGGGCATTGCAAGTGCCATTGCGAGAGATGGCGCCGAATTCGTTTTGCTGGTCGATGTCGACGACGCGCTCGCGGCCGGTGAGCACCTGCGACAGTATGAGCAGGAGAGGCTCTACAAACCGCCACCTCCACCCCCACCACCGAAGCTCCATCCCCATGCCTGGATCGGCAGCCTCGGCTATGCGCTGGTGGTCATGGGTGTTGCATTCGCCATCTCCAACGGCCTGTGGCGACTCGACGCCTTCGATGTGGGCGAGCTCAACTCGGGGCTCGTGCAGCAAGGGCAGTGGTGGCGGGTATGGACCGCGTTGACGCTACACCTGGATGGCCCTCATCTCGCGGCCAATACGATCGCCGGAATCTGGTTTGGTTACCTCGCGTCCCGTCTGATTGGTGTGGGCAACACGTGGCTGCTGGTTGTGCTGGGGGCGGGCCTGGCGAACTGGATCGAGGCGTACTTCGGGCCCCCCAGACATCTCTCTGTTGGTGCATCTACCGCCGTTTTCACCGCTTTGGGGCTTCTATCGGCCTTCTCGTGGCGGACGCGGTTGGCCTATCCGCAGCGCTGGGCGTTGCGTTGGGGACCGTTGGTGGCCGGTGTCATTCTGCTCAGTTGGACCGGGACAGGTGGGGAGTCACTCGACCAACCGGGTACCGGGGGTGGCGGACAGTCGGTCGACGTGCTCGCGCACGCGTTGGGATTTGGGGTGGGACTGTGCGCTGGCGCGGTCGCGGCAGTGGCGACGACAGGCCGCCTGTTGGATCGCGTGCCTCAGTGGCTCGCCGGGCTGCTCGCGCTGGTGCCGCTGATTCTGGCCTGGATTCGCGCGCTCAGCAGTTGAGGCGTCAGCCGAAGATCGTCAGCCCAGGCCGGTGGCGAGCACTTTGCGGAGCTGGCCCAGGTCGTGCAGCCGCTGGGCCGCCTTGCGAAGGGCCGAGACATTCGTGACTTCCGCGTCATACAACGCCCGATACTCAGCCTTGGCCTCCAGCCACTGACGGGTCGTGATCTGCCATCGGTCAGCCAACGTGGTGCTGGATGCACTGGTTGCGGCAGCCTGCCAGCGATCACCGGTCGCTTCAAAACTCATGAGCCAAATTCCTGTCCACTGTTTGGTACAGGTTGCACCTTGCATGTTACATGCCAGCGACAATGCGTTGACAGGCGCGAGACGATGTTTGAAGTGTGATGCGTGTATCAACGCGTCTGCGGATGGCGACCCGCCTGTGCCCGCGCAACAAACTCAGTCGATCAACGCAATGCGCGCAGCATCCGCGGTGTAGCGAGCCACGCGAGGGCTGCGTGGCCGGCACGTGGGGAACCCGTGAATGACACGCACGCCACCGCGTTTTTCTTCATTTCGATGGGGAGCGAGCCGCCGCCGCCGAGCAGACACGCCGCCAGCAGGTGTCCCAACCCCGGTTGGTGGCCCACGACCGCTATCACCTTGCTGCGGTCCTTGCCGAGCAGGGCCAACACGGCGAGTGCCGGCTCACCCGGCGACAGCTCGGCCATTTCCTCGGCCGCAGGCCAGCCAGCCACGTGAGTGAGGATTTGCGC
>JAXDQF010000049.1:0-15351 GCA_034668025.1 Gammaproteobacteria bacterium
GTCAACCTGTTCGTGCTGGGCCCCCTGTTGTCCCTCGCCTGGCGACAACGCAAGTACATGGCTGACGCGACCGCCGTCAGACTGACCAGAGATCCTGACACTCTGGCGGGCGCCCTGGAGCAAATGACAAAAGAGCGCAGCGCGCCCCTCGCCGCGTGGGCTGCCCACATGTCAGTGACCGATCACACCGGTCAGCAACGCGGCGTGTTTGGCGGCAGTGCTGTCCCGATGTTTCCGTCGATCGACCGCCGGCTGCGGGCGCTCGGAACGATGGGCGCACACATCACTCGCGCAGCGGGCCCGAAGATTCCCCTCAAACTCTGGTTCATCATCGGGCCCTTGATCGCCATCCTGGTGGTGTGCGTGGGGATCATGCTGCCGTTGCTCGTCTATCTGTCGATTGCCCTGACGGCCTTATTTGGCGGTATTCCGTTCGGCATCGTGCACATGTTGCTTCGCTGGCTCGGGCATCATTAGCCGTGAGACTTCTCACTGTCCATGTGCGCGAGTTGCGCCTCTGGATAACGGGCACCTGCGGCGGCATCGGGCGGAATCGCGCGCTCAATTTGAGCGAGATCCTCGGCTGAGAGTGACACTTTCAGTGCTCCCAGTGCTTCAGTGAGACGGTCGCGGCGGCGTGCTCCGACGAGCGGCACAATCGATGCCTTTTGCGCGGCCGCCTGTGCGTTCACCCAGGCGATAGCTACCTGCGCTACCGACACTCCCATGCGTTCGGCAATGGCGCGCAGCTTCTCAACCAACGCGAGGTTGGTATCGAGATTGGCACCCTGGAATCGCGGGCTCCGGGAGCGGAAGTCCGTGCCGGTATCGCGATCCTTGGTCCAGTGGCCACTGATGAGACCACGCGACAGGACACCGTAGGCCGTGATGCCAATTCCCAACTCGCGGCAGGTCGGCAGGATGTCCTTTTCGATGCTGCGCGAAATCAACGAGTACTCGATTTGCAAATCCGCAATGGGATGGACGGCCTGAGCACGGCGGATAGTCTGTGCGCCCACTTCGGACAACCCGACGTAGCGGACATAGCCTTGTTTGATCAGCTCGCCAATCGCACCCACGGTCTCTTCGATCGGCACGGTCGGATCGAGTCGCGCGGGGCGATAGATGTCGATGTAGTCGACCCCCAGCCGTTGCAACGTGTAGGCGACAAAATTCCGCACGGCTGCCGGCCGTGAGTCATAGCCGAGCCACTGCCGATCGGGTCCGCGCAGCGCACCGAACTTCACGCTGATCTGCACTTGGTCACGCTTGCGACCCTTCAGCGCCTCACCCACCAGCGTCTCGTTGTGGCCCATACCGTAGAAGTCACCGGTATCGAGCAGCGTGACCCCCTGATCGATCGCGGCGTGGATCGTCGCGATGCTTTCCGCGCGATCCGAGGGGCCGTACATGTCGGACATACCCATGGTGCCGAGTCCGAGGACGGATACCTTCGGGCCATGGGAGCCGAGCTGGATGGTTTTCATGGGGTCTTCCTTTGAGTAATGAACATCTGGTGCCGAAAGATAAGGAGTGGCAAACTATTCGATAAGACGGATTATTCAGAATAGTCCATTCGTCTAATCGAATAATGGCACGAGAAGACCTCGATCTGCGCGATCTGGCCGCATTCGCGACCGTCGCGAGACATCGCAACTTCCGCCGAGCGGCGGCCGAGCTGCAGGTGTCCCCGTCAGCCTTGAGTGAGAACCTACGCGAGCTGGAAGAGCGGCTCGGCGTCAGGCTTCTCAACCGAACCACCCGCAGCGTGGCACCGACAGAGGCAGGCGAGCGCCTTCTCGCAAGACTCACGCCGGCACTACGGGACGTTCGAGACGCCGTCAGCGACGTTCAAAGCCAGCGAGACATTCCCGCAGGGCGGCTGCGGATCAACGCGGCCACTCCTGCGGTCCAACACGTGCTGGCGCCCATGATCGGACCCTTCCTCCAGCGATTCCCCGGAATCAGGCTGGAGGTGGTCGATACGTCCAACCTGATCGATATCGTGGCGGAGGGCTTCGATGCCGGTGTCCGCTACGAAGAGAATCTGGCACGCGACATGATTGCGGTGTCGCTCGGCCCGCCCCAGCGTTATGTGCTGGTTGCATCACCGAGGTTCCTGGACACACACGGGCGGCCGCACGAGCCCGAAGATGTGTTGGGTCAGCCCTGCATCGTCACCCGGTTTCCCACTGGAGTCGTGCTGCCCTGGGAGTTTGAAAGAGCAGACCGGCAGGTGAAGTTTGTGCCGGAGGGTGTCCTCACCTGCGCGAATATCGGCCTGCAATTACAGGTTGCGATCGACGGTGTGGGCTTCTGGATGACCTTTGAGGAAAACGCACTCGACGCGGTGCGTGCCGGCCAGCTGGAGAAAGTGCTGGAGGATTGGTTTGCGCCCTTTCCAGGCCCGTTTCTCTACTACCCCAGCCGCAGACAGGCACCTCCAGCCCTGGCTGCCTTCATCAACTTCGTGACTCAGTGGCGCAAGCGGCGCTAGTGCGAATCGTCGTCCGGCGGAAACCCGAGCGACGTTGCCGGAATCATGATGGTCGGCGAGTCGTCCACTTCCAGCGGCTTGACGGCAACTGTCTCCGCGCCGGTAGTGTCGGGTTGCGGCGCGAACGTGCCGGTCGACTGCGGCGCAAACGTGCCGGTCTGCTGCGGGGGCTGGAAGGGATGTTGGGTTCTCAGGCGTTGCAGAGCCAGCTCGGCCTCGATCGGCTCGCTGAAATAATAGCCCTGCCCGTAGTCGCAGCCCATCTCCTGCAAGGCTCTCGCGGCGGCCTCGGTTTCGATGATCTCCGCAATAGCCGTAAGATTGAGGCTGCCGGCCATCTGCACCATCGCCGCCATCATGCCGGTGTTGGCCGTATCCGAAGGACCGGTGTTGACGAACGGCCGGTCGATCTTGACGAAGTCGAACGGAAACAACTGCAGGTAGCTCAGCGAGGAGTAACCGGTCCCGAAGTCATCGAGCATCAGCTGTATACCCATGCCATGCAGGCGCTCCAACGTCTCGCGCGCGGCGCCCACATTGCTGATGAGAGCCGCTTCCGTCAGCTCGAACTTGAGCAGTGACGGCGGCAACTGAGTCTCGCGCAACAGCGCGCCAATGTAATCTACCAAACCCGGATCGCGCAGCGCCGTGGGCGACAGGTTGATGCTGATGTAGAACTTCTGGTTCGCCGGCAGGCGCCGCAGCCACTCGCCCGCCAGCTTGACCACCCGCAGGATGATCCACCGGGTGATGGGCACCATGAGCCCGGCTTCTTCGGCAATCCGGATGAATTTATCCGGGGCGAGCACACTCTCCACCGGATGGCGCCAGCGCAGCAGTGCTTCAGCACCCACCATGCGATACGTTCTCAGGTCCACGACCGGCTGGAACAGCAGGCGCAACTCGTGCTTTTCCAGCGCGACGTGCAGGTCGGCCTCCAGGCTGACAAGTGTGGCGGCCTGACCCGCCATGTTGGGCGAGTAGACGACGATCTTCGAGGTCTCCTGCCGCTTCGCGACCGTCAACGCAATGTCCGCCTCGCGAACCACATCCTCAGCGCGTTGCTGGCCCGAATCAACCGTTGTGACACCGATGGTGGCGGTCACTACCAGCTTGTGGCGTCGCAGCTCGAAAGGCGTTCGCAGCTCTTCCTGCAGCAGCCCCGCAACCTGCAACGCAGCCTCGGTAGAGGCGACATCCAGAATCAACACGGCAAACTGGTCACCGCCCCACCGGGCCAGCACTCCCTCAAACACCGAGGTCGATTTCTCAAAGCGCCGAGAGGCTTGCACCATCAACTCATCGCCGGCCGTATGCCCGAGCATGTCGTTGACGAGCTTGAACCGGGAAATGTCGACGATGATGACCGCGATGCGCTGCCGGCGCTTGGTGCGCACATCGCGCAGCGCCCGATCCAGCTGATCCATGAAATAACGCCGGTTGGGCAAGCCCGTGAAGGCATCGTGAAAGCGTGCGTGATCGAATGTTTCCTGCAGATTGAGACGCTGCTGCATCTCAGTCGCCAACTGCTTGTTGATGGTGCGCAGACGCGCGCGGGCCGCAGTCAACGCGGAACGCGAGCGCCGCAGGGCATGGCTGAGATCATGAGTTCCGAAGGCAAGCAGCCAGGCCAGGAACGCCAGCAGGCCGATGTCCGAAGCCAGCTCCGTCGCCGGATACCAACCGCTGCGCGGCAGAATCGCGACTTGCAGGTAACTGCCGCCGATGGCGGGTTGGAAGCCACTGGGCAGTCGAATTTTCGTAGCCACCGCATCAGCCAGTGGGCCCGTACTCGAGCTCACGAAGATGCGCGAACGAGCATTGCGCGGCTCCACTTGCGAGAGCTCAAAGTCATAACCCGGGTCGGTCAGCCTCGCGAGGTGCGCGCCGGAGATCAATTCATCGAGATCAACGAACGCGACCGCCCAACCTCGCGGCGTAGACTCAATCCCCGGAGTAGCCGGTATGACGGGCACGCGCGCAGACACGAGCCACTGGCTTCCCAGCCGCATCGGACCCAATACCGATGCGCCCGGCACGGGACGCGCAGACTCCGCAGAGTCCCACTCGCTCGCAATACCAGCTGCGGCGTTCGCCTCGGTCGGACGCGAATTGATCACCCGGTCTTCCGAAGACATCCAGAACGTGCCGCTCGCCAGCGGGAGAGAATCGAGCGACCTGAACGTGTTGGGGTCTGCAAGAGCCTTCCCCGCGACGGACGCCTGCTTGCCCGCGAGATTCCCCAGCTTATGCAACTCCGGCTCGATCTTCGCAACATAGCCGGCCAGAATGGTGGTCGCGGTGGCACGCGCCGCGGTGGCATGGTGTTGCACACTCAGGTACATGAGGCGCGAGCCCGCGACCAGGACAACCGCCAGCACGATGACTGTCGGCAGCCAGCCGTAATCACGCCTTCTTTTGAGCAATGCCACCACTGTTACGTACCGTGATGCCCTAGGTGAAATATGTAGTTGAGGTTCCCCTGGTAGCGATCGCTGCTGACCACGGAGCTGGAGAGATGTTGGTAGTCGAAAATCAGAGTCAGCTCGCTGCGCAGACGTGGCAGCGGCAACGTAGCCCCGACATAGCCTTCTTTGACCCGCAGCCCTGGCGCAAAGGTGTCTTCTCCCGTCACTAGGCTGCTGCCAGTCAACACCGCCGCGGTGGCCTGCCCGACTGAAAAGCCGGCCAGCCAGTTCAACCCGGGCTCATAAAGGTCGATCTTGCCTCCCAACAGGCGGGTGCCGAGATTGGAGCCAATCGAATACGAATAGGACACGGACGTCTGCACATGCGGATTCCACAGGTAGGACACGCCGAGCTTCGGCAGATTGCCGGAAACGGTGTCCACGTAGAACTGGCGGTCCTCGAACAGGATAGAGAGCTTGTGAAAGTACGTGCCCGCTACACCAAGCGCTTCGATGTGGTAGCTGAGCGATTTATTGCCGCTGTTGCCCCCGCCCTCATGCGCCTCGCCATAGAAACTGTAGCGCTCATCGCCCTGACCGATGCTGTACGAGCCATTCAGCGAGCCAAATGTCCAATGCGCGTTGGCCAGAGCCTGATGCTCAACACCCACGCCCGCCAGTACATCGGCGTTGAAGTTGTGCAACCAACTGATGGCCGCACCACCACCGCCGTTGGTATTCGTCAGGCTTTCACCCTGTAGCCCGAGCGCGATTCGGTCGTCAACTGTCGACGGTGCGGCATGCAACGAGCACACCGGAGCCAACGTTGCTGCGAACGCAGCGATGACTGCCAGGCTGCCGCGCGAGGATGCGACCATACTCATCGCATCTGCCCCAACGTGGGGGTGACCATGGTCGAGCTGGTCGCAAACGGATCAGCTGTGCCGGCCCTGGCGACCGGTAGAAAGGCTACGGTGAAAATGCGCTCCTCCTCACCCGCCAACGAAATGGCGGAGCTCGTGACTTGATAAATTCTCGGACCGATTTCGATGTGCATTTTTCTTCTGCCCGTCAGTCCCGGTTCCCACCAGCGCGGCGGGGCATCAGGCTGAGCCAGCAGAAGCGCTGCGTCGGTACCCACTTCCGCACCCCCGAACAAGCCGCCCGCCGGCTTGTTGAAAGCAAGAACCAGGCCGCGCGCATCGATCACAAAAGCGGCATATTCGGCCGTGTCCAGCGCAGCCTTCAGACAGAAGACCTCAGTCGCGTCTTCAATCGTCAGTAACGCCAGCCGTCGACCTTTGTGCGCCACGTGGAGAACCCGGATCTGTGTGACCCGCAACTGCTCGCCCACACGAATGACGGTCGCGGGGGCGCCGCCATCAGAGCCCACGATCAGCTCCTGCACGATGTCAGGGTAAGAAAATTTCAATGCCTCGAAGAGTGGCCGGCCTTCGATCGGCAGCTCGCCCTGGCGCAGATAAATGGTCGCATACTCGCTCGACGCCACGACCCGCATGGAGTCAGGATCGATGAGCAACGCCGGCAGCGGCAGCCGCTCGATGAGGCCCGCCCACATCTCCTGGCCGCGTTCCGCCTCGGTGCGCGCCATGATGATGTGCGCGTTCAGGCGCTCAAAAATCGTTCCGACATACTCGGCGGCCACCGCACAGGCGAACAACAGGATTGCAAACACTTCCAACAGCACGACCAGATAGTTCGACGGCGCGAAGAAGCCCGAGAACGAGGGCTGCGGCACGGCGCTTTGATTGCCGAACAGCCAGGTCAACCATTTGTCCGTACCGAGCAGCCCGCTGGCGTACCAGCGCAACTCGGGCGCCTGGCTGAGCGCGACGACTGCGACCGCAATGACGCTGACAGCGGCAATGAGATACGGATGCCAGCGGGACAAAAAGATTGCACCGATGACCGGCAGCGCGAATACCGTGAGAAACATGGGATTCTGCAGAGCGCCCACGTGCTGCCAGATGAATCCGATCAGGACCACACCCAGGATGTCGAGCAACGTCAGCGCCCGGTCACGCCATCTGCCGTGCATGCGGGCCGGCGATGCCAACATGGTAAAGGCAACGTGAATGGCACCGAGGGCCAGCAGGCCCCAGCTCGCCATTCCGACATTCACCTCAAACCCACTCGCGAACCAGGGCACGCCCGTCGCGACGAGGATCGCGACGATGGTCATCAACCAGATGTCATCGAGCAGATGGACGCGCGGATTCTCCCAAACCGGGCGGGGAATCAGCTGCGTGCTTTCGACGTTCGGCCTCACTAGTAAACCATTCGCTATTGCAAGGAGCGTTGCTGCGCGGCAACGCTCGCGCTGCCCTTGCTGCTGATGGGACTATTGCCGAAGTTGTTGTTGTCCAGGAACGGTTGGGACTGCACTTTCTGGCCGCTGGGTGGCTGGAAGTCCTCGACATGCAGCGCAAAGGCATGCGCACGCAGCACCTGGTTGCGACGCAGGATGGGCGAGTCGCCGATGACATCGATCCCGTTAAACTTCGCTTCGATGATGGTGTTGTCAACCGCGGTGCTGACCTTGGCCTTATCGCCGAGGACGAAGGCGAGACCGTAGCCGCAGTTGTGCAGCCGGTTGGAGCGCACCAGCGTGTTGGACGAGCCACGGACCATCACGCCGTAGGCCGTCAGGCCTTCCAACTCGTTGTCATCGATGATCGCGCCGCTGGCATTCTCAGCAACGATGCCCATGGCGGCGCCGCCGTTGATACGATTTCCGCGGATCACCGCTCCGGAACCGACGACGTGCACGTCAGACTCGTGCGCATTGATGAAGTCATTCCGCTCAACCAGTACCGGAATGTTGCCCGCGACGATACCGGCGGTGTCTTCAGTGAATTTGTTGTCGTGGACACCGATCACGTCGTCGTGCGAATCAGCCGCGCTGCGCACGGCCCACAGTCCGGCATCCTTGCTTTCCTTGAATTCATTGTTGGCCACGGCGGTGTTGTGGCCCGAGGCCGCGAAGCGGATGCCCACCCGGTTCTTGGTGAAATGATTGCGTTCCAACAGAGTATCGCTGGCGTTCTCGGCCACTTCGACACCCACATCGCACGACTCGATCGTCGTAGTGGACAGCCTGAAATGCACAGAGCGCACGAGAATGGCCGCTGCCGGACACTTGCTCACCGTGAGCCCCTCAATCGACGTATTGGGTCCCGAGACATCGAACACCGGACCTGCATTCAACGCCTGTGCGTCGATGACAGTTCCGGCTGCCTGGCCCACCACCTTGACCCCGCGCCCGCTGACCAGCGCCGGCAGCGCCGTCTCCAGCTTGATCGACGCAATCTCAATCGAGATCGTCCTGGGACCGGTAGCTCCCGCCACCAGGAAGAGCGCCTCGCGCAGCGTCCCGGGCCCCCGATCACCGGCATTGGTCACGTGCACCGTGACGTCCTTTTCCGTCGTGTTGCCCGGCTGAACCCGTTTTGTCTCGTACCACTGTCCGGCCGCGACAACGACCGCCAGCAGCACGAAAACGCCGATGGCTATGACGGAACGACGTTTGAGCGCCATGTTCAATTTCCCCCAATTTTTTGCTCGAGGACGAACACTGCGTGCCAGGACTGGTTGACAGCGCGGCGACCCACCAGCGCATCAACCGGCAAGGACAGTGCCGTCGAGAGAACCAATAGACTCATGGAGACCGGGCGTGGCAACTTGCGCAGGTACGGCAGCAACCGTGTCCTGGAGGGCGCCGGATCGACGCCCGTCACTGCCCGCAACTCCAGATCACATTCTCGAAAAAGGCCCAGGTAGACATCCCGCTGACGTGCGCGGAACACCGTGGAATCACACCGCTTCACGCTGCCCGTGGGCGCAGCTTCGAGCAGAATCATCCGTCCACCGGGAGCAAGATGTGCCGTCATCCGGCGCACCGCTGCACGCAGCAGCTCGGGCTCGAGGATGTGCTGCAGTACAGTCACTCCCAACACAACATCGAACTGGCCGCCGACGTCGAGTCGCGAAAGATCCTGGACACGGAACTGACAGCGGTCCGCCACACCGTCGGCGGCAGCTCGCTGCTGCGCCTGGGTGATCATGGTGGGACTGAGGTCAACTCCCGTTACGCTCGCGCCCTTCGCCGCGAGCAACCGACTCCAGCGCCCCACTCCACAGCCGACATCCAGCACTCGCGTACCCGGCTTCACAGCCAGCCAGGGTCGCAGCGCCAGGCGCTGCTCCAATTGAATGGCCCTGTTGTAGAACTCGGGCATGCCGTAAGCACACACCGCGGCAAGGCCTGCCCCTTCGCCTGCAAACCGCTGCGCCCGATCCTCCCAGTACGCACCGGGCTGATAGAGCTGCGGGGCGGGAATTCCGCGCACTGTCATTCGAGCAGTCTCGCTTTTTCGGCGGTCAGCGTCGGATTACCGGTCAGAGTCGGATCCGAGGGACTCTCGTAGTGATCCTGGTACAGACGCTTGTGGAAGATTTTCAGCCAGAAGAAATTGGCAAAGCCCACCGTCATGGGAATGATGTGGACGATTGCGTAGCACAAATACAGCGGCACGATCGGCGCGCAGTAGGCGCGCTCCTTGGGCGGAACCACCGTAAACAGCGCGATGACCCCCAGCGCCAGATAGCTCGTCACAGCCGCCGTGAAATACTCAGGGTTGGTGATGTTTCCCTGCGGGACGAGATCATCGAGCAACAATGCATCGAGGCCGGCGAGGAAACTCAGTACCAGCAGCAGCGCGCTCGCAATCTTGACCAGGTGCATGGCCAACGACAGCCCACCGACATAAATGAGGTAGTGATACATCGCAAACGGTGAGCGGCGTGCGACTCGCATGATTTCGCCGAAGCGCTCGGTGTAGACCTTGATCAGGCCGTGGTACCAGCCCACGCGTTGTGAGAACCAACGCGGCAGCGAGCCCGGCCCTTCGGTGCTGACAACCAGCCGCCCGTCGTAATAAATCCGGCCCCCCTGGCTCAGCAGCAGCACCGCGTTCTCGAAATCCTCGGCATAGACGGACAGGGAATGCTCGTTCAGCGCACGTACCAACGCACTACGCTTGTAGAACGAGACACCCCCCGAGGTGATACTGAAGTCGCCCAGGCTCTCGCGCCCGATTCGAAATGCGAGCGCATATTCAAACGACTGGAAGCGGGCCAGGAAGCCGTCCGGCTCGATCATGATGCGCGGACACGCCGCGGTGGCGCCGGATTGCTGGAAGTCGCTGACAAACTGCTCCACATCGATCGTGCTGCCTTCATTCAGGCCGCGGATGCGCACGTCAGGATCGATCACCATCACCGTCTCGATGTGGGTCGGAACGCGCTCCAGCAGCCGCCGGATGGCACCCGGCTTGCGGCGATTGATGCCGTCGTCAAAACAACGCCAGCCGGCCTGCCGCAGCCGCAGGACCGTGTTGTCGGTCGAGCCGTCACTGATCAGCCAGACCCGATCGCGGTAGGGGCCGAAGTTTTCCGTGAATTCCTCGATCTGGTCCTCGAGGTTGTAGACGGAGGCGAGAATCGCAAACGGCGAGGCCGGCACCATGCGCCGGGCGTCGGGGGGCAGAATGGCCGCCAGGTTGATGGAGACATTGCCGAACTGGCTGCTCTCGGAAATGCCACCCGCGGCCGCCGTGTGCCGGCGGCGCATGTACAGCCGCAAGGCGAAGTCGAGCGCATCGGTGTAGACGATGAGGTTGGCCACCGCGAACAGAAAGATCGAAAAACCGACCGCCCGTGCGTTGAGCACCGACAGCACGATCCAGCCAGCCAACAGCGTGCACACCGCCAGCGGCGCCAGAAACGACCACGACCTGAGGATTCTGCTCATGCTGTCGCGGCGGCAAATTGCGCCGCCTCCTCCCTGAGTGTTGGAAGCCGGGCATACAGCTCGGCTCGGACTTCGCTGTCGTCCGCAATGAAATACCCATGCGCCGCCATGATGGGCAGTGAGCTCAGAATCCACAGCAGGGAACGCACGCGCGACGGCAGATGGGCCACCGCTTTTTCCAGCGGCGCGAGCGTCGCCTCGAAAGCGCGTTCTATTTGCAGAATGACATCAGCAACAACCGGGTCCATGGGCAGGATCTTCGACGGCTGCTCCCACGAGACGTTCGTGCCGGCCACGTGCCGTACAGTGTGACGGGTGTAGGGCGCGAGCTTCGGATCCTTCGCGAAAGCCGCCCCGGAAAAGGGAATGATGTAAGGATACATCCCGATCTCACACCCTTCGCGCATCCAACGATACGCCTCCTGCAGAGTCTCCGCGACATCCCCCAACTGCGCACCCGGCGAGCTCAATATCAGGTCCAGGAAGGGGGTGACGCCTGTGGCCAACGCTGCGGTCAACATCGGCTCGATGTGGCGGTGGATCTGCGCCTTGTTGAATTCACCGAGCACGCGTTGTGAGAAGCTTTCGATGCCGAACCCCAGCACCCGGAAGCCCGCGCGCCGCATCGCGGTCAGGCGCTCAGGTGTCATGGCATCGATGCGGTTGGTGCTGATGAACTGCAGGTTGGGGGGAATGCGGCCGCTCTTCTTCGCGGCCACGATGCCTTCGCACAGCGGCAGAATCCGCCGGTCGCGGGTGAAGCTGAAAATGTCGTCCTGAAAGATTATCGTGCGTGCACGGGGATGTGCTGCGACGATCCGTTCGATCATGTGCAGACACTCGTCGGCTTCCAGGCGCGAGATCGAGGCAACACTGCCTTGCGCCTCGTGCAGGAAGTTGGTTGCCGAGCAGAAGGTGCAGCCCATGGGACAGTAGTTGAGGGTGATCAGGCGCACTGAGCGAATTTCCGCCAGGTGTGCCTCACGCGCGGCCTTGCTGGGCAGAGCACCCACCCGGTACGCAGACTCCAGGCGCTCCCAATAGGCCGAATACGGCATTTTGTCGTAAGGCGTACTGTAAATGGCATCGCGCAACTGTTCGCGCGTCAAAGCGGGTTGCGGCATTACGATCAGTCTGCCGTCCTCGTTCCGCTCTGCCGTTCCTATGACTCCGCCCAGCGGTTGGCGGTTGCGTAAACGTGACGCCAGCTCGAGCAACGGATGCTCGCCTTCTCCTAAAACAACCAGGTCAAAAGGTCCCAACTCAAACATGAGCTCGGGCCTGAAGGTGGCCTCCATCCCGCCTGCCACGAGCAAGGCGCGCGGAGCCATTCGGCGCACGATGTGCGCGAGCTCCAGGTCGTATCGCAACGTCATCCCTGTCGTGGAAATACCAACGATGTCCCAGTTGCCGCCCAACAACTCGCGCTCCAGCGCTCGCTGCGGTGTCTCACGGCAGCAATTGGGATCGAAAACTTTCGCCTCGTAGCCAGCCGCCTGCAGAACTCCCACGAGCCGCCAGACGCCCAGCGGGGGCGCAAGAAAGGTGTATTCACCGCAATGTGGATCGTAAGGTCCGATCAGCAGCACACTGGGTGAGCCTTGGGTATTCACTTCTGGTCGGCTCCTTCGGCACCCGCTTCCTCGAGGGCAGGGATTCCCCGCGAGTTTTCTTGGGCTCAAGCTCGAGTTATCGGTAACGCCGCAATAAATGTGCCCAGTCTAGGCTGGCGCTCGTTTGTGGAGCGGCAGGCAAGTGTCGCCCCCGGTGCCGGTGAGGTCAATGCTGTGTGATTTTGCAAACAGATGCTGCAACGCGTGCAGCGACGGGACAGTTAGGTTACTGCCACGTAGTAGCCTAAGGCACCCCCCCAGTCTCAGGCTCGTTGGTGACTAAGGTCTGCTAAATAAATTACAGCGCTCTGACACGCTGTTACACGCGATGTGATTTGCTCGGTGTCGCGTGCAACTCGTTGGCGCGCTCCATAAATCGCCGTTGCCACTGCAGCGCGAGATCGCGCTCGTTGCGCCGCCAATAGTAATCCTGGAGCAGTTGCGCGCCAGCCAAAAACGCGTTGGGCTCCTTTTCGATCAGGGCCTCCATCAGCGCCACACCGTCGACATCAACCGTGCGCAACAATTGCCGAGCCAGGGAGAACCGCGCTGGAGCAGACTCGGGATACTTCGCGACCAGCGCACGCCGCATTCGCAGCGAGGCAACAGACCCTTCCCCAACATCCTCCTCGAGGTCCGCCAACTCCAGGGCCTTGCGCTCATCGAGGCCCGTTTGCACAGCCTGCGAGCGCAGCTCACTCAGGCGCAGCCGATGGGTCCGGGTGTTCTCATGCACCTGCTTCCAGGACTCGGCCACTCGCTCGCGCCATTGCGCATCGAAAGCGCTCTCGAGCCGCGCCCGCTCGGCGCCGAGCAACCGCTCAGCGCTGTCGCCGGCCAGCGGTGGAGCAAACTCAGCCGCAACCCCCATTGCCTTCAGCCGATCGGCCAGCGACGGGTGTGTGTCGTCGTAAGAGGTTCTGCCTGCAAGCGCTGTCTCCTGCCAGCTTTGCAACTCGTGGGCGGGTACGTCCTGAATGGCGGTGGCCATGAATTCGCTGTACGGCGCAAACGCAGGCTGCGGCAGCTCCCGCGCGGCCGAATGAATCTTCGGCCAGTATTTCTCACTGAGATAACTTCCAACGATGCTGACAGCGGTGAGTGCCTGCGCGGCACTGCGCGCAGATGTCAGGTTGAGAGCCGCGGCATCGGCTTCATACTCGTTGGCGCGCGCCAACGGAAACGAGGTCGCGCTGAAGCGTGGGATGTACCACTTGAAGAACGCACGAATCGGTGCCGCGCCCCAGTGCGAAGTCTGTGAGAAGGCCGCCTCCAGCCGCTGCCAGATGAGCCGCAGCCGATAAATCCAGTTGCCGGCACGGGCGTGCCCCCCGGACAGGTGACCCAGCTCGTGGGCGAGCACGGCCTGAAACTGCTCGACGGTCAGCGACTTCATCAGCGGCAGCCCGATGAACAGGTAGTTGCGATGCCAACCCAACAGCCCGAGGCGCGGCACCTGCATGACCCCGGCGTTGAAATCCGGAGTGAGCAGAACATGATGAATTCGCGGCGTCCGCAGCCGTTTGCGCAGGTCACCCAGCATCTGGAACAACCCGGGCACCCGCAGCTTGGTCAGGCGCTCGCCGGCCGGCGGTTGCAGCTCGACCCACATGGAGCGCAACACCAGCCACAACGGTCCACCGACCAGCAGCAGCAGCTTCACCGCGATGACCTGTAGATACACGATGCTCGCCAGGAGTACCGCGCACAGCGCGAGCAACACCGTTACTACGAGCAGCAGGTAGCCGTATCCAAGAATGGCCAATGCAAACACCCGCCGGCGATACGCGGCAGGATTGCTGGCGGCCAACGCTTCCATGCGTGTAATCAGCGCCTCAAACGCGCCCCGGTCCATAGACATAAGATGTCTCTTCTGCCCTTGTCATGGGTCTTTCCCATGCATCTTATGCGCAGCCGGGTGCCGCGTGCGACGTCACACGTTCTATATTTTCAGTGTCGGATTATGCAAAACCAACATCTGCGCGGCGAGCGCGCGGGCCGTGGCGACGGCGTTCCGATTGTCATCCAGGTGAGCGGAAATCGAGGCGCCGTCGTAGAGAAGTACGAGTTGCTTTGCCAGTTGCTCAGGATCGGCGGCACCGGCCGCGCGACAAAGGTCGGTGAACTTGTCCAGGATGAACGCACGCGACTCGCTGCAGGCACTCTTGATCCTGGCGCTCGAGCTCGCATCCGCGCTCGCCCGCACGAAGGCGCAGCCCCGGTAGCCAGGTTGCGAGGCCGACTCCCCCAGCAGATCGAAGATACTCAGGATCTGGTCTGCGGGATTGTTGTACCGGGCCAGCCGCTCGTTGATACGCGCTTTGCGCGCCTGGCTGCGTTCCTCGAGGTAGGAACGGATGAGCTCATCCTTGCTGCCAAAACAGTCATACAGCGACGCTTTAGCTACACCGGCATGCTCAATGATCCGGTCGATGCCGACGGTATTGATCCCGTTCTCATAGAAGAGCTCACCTGCCGCCGCCAGCAGGCGTTGCCGGGCCGATAAACGCGGCGTAGACCCCGTTTTCGTGTTCATGGGTTGACTCTACCAGACAGGTCTGTATGATTCAATTTCTTACAGACAGGTCTGTCTGGTCGGAGAACTCATGACCCCCAGCTCGATCGCCACTTTGCACGCTCCCGTTGCCACTGAAGGCCGGCGGCTTTCCCCTGCGGTCGCCTTTCTGCTCCTGGCCTCGCTCACGGTGTCATTCCTCGCCGGATCGAGCGCGCCCACCCCTTTGTACGGGGTCTATTTGGCTGAGTGGGGGCTGACCCCGCTGATGATCACATTGATCTTCGGCATCTATGCGCTCGCCGTGCTCATGGCGCTCCTGGTTGCCGGACGTCTCTCCGATCACTTGGGTCGCCGCCCGGTGCTGCTCGCGGCGACGCTCGCTCAGGCGGTGACGATGCTCCTGTTTGTCACCGCGACCGGATTGACCGGTCTTCTGGTTGCGCGGGTCCTCCAGGGCCTGACGACCGGAGCGGCCGTCGGAG
>JAXDQF010000050.1:0-11063 GCA_034668025.1 Gammaproteobacteria bacterium
AATACGAGCCGACGTGGCGCGCCATGCAGCGCTTCACTGACGAGCGGAAACCCTCCACGCCCGACGAGATCTGGTTCCTGGAGCACCCGCCGGTTTTTACCCTCGGCATGAATGCCAGTGCGGCGCACGTATTGGCCCCCGGCGATATTCCCGTTGTGCAAATCGATCGCGGCGGACAAGTGACCTACCACGGCCCGGGTCAGTTGGTGGTGTATCCCCTGATCGATCTCAGGCGTGCCAAGTTGGGAGTCCGGGATATCGTCACGGCTCTGGAAAAGAGCGTGATTCAACTTGCAGCAGAATTCGGCATCACCGCTGAAGCCAGGCGGGAAGCACCGGGCATCTACGTGGCGGATAAAAAGCTCGGCAGCGTCGGCATTCGCATTCGCCGTCACTCCAGCTATCACGGCGTGGCCGTGAACGTAAATCTCGACCTCGAGCCTTTCCAGCGAATCAATCCCTGCGGTTACCAGGGGCTGGAAATGACGCAGTTGGCTGAGCTGGGCGGGCCCAGCTCCGTGGACAGCGCTGCCGCCGCGCTCGAGCCGCATTTGCTGCGGGCGCTTGGCTTTTTGTAACCGTTCTGTAACCACCCGCAGACTGACAAACTCGACCGTCCGCCTTAGGATTGATTTCAAGAATAATCCGGAGAAGGCTGATGAATTCTAAACACTGGCTGCCACGCTTGGCAGTCACGGCTGCGTTCGCTCTCACGACCGTAACGCTTTTCGGCGCATCTGTCGCGCAAGCCGCCGAGGTGACTCTGCTCAATGTTTCCTACGACCCGACGCGAGAGTTGTACGTCGACTACAACGCGGCGTTTGCGAAGTATTGGAAGGCGAAAACGGGAAATGACGTCAAGGTCAACCAGTCGCACGGTGGCTCTGGCAAACAGGCGCGCTCCGTCATCGACGGCCTCGCCGCCGATGTCGTGACGCTCGCTCTTGCGGCTGACATCGATGCAGTCGCCACGCAGGGAAAGCTCCTGCCGATCAACTGGGCAAGCCGTTTTCCTGACAACAGCTCGCCCTATACTTCGACCATTGTGTTCCTGGTGCGCAAGGGGAATCCCAAGGGCATCAAGGACTGGAGCGATCTGGTCAAACCCGGTATCCAGGTCATCACGCCCAACCCGAAGACTTCGGGTGGTGCGCGTTGGAACTACCTGGCTGCCTGGGGCTGGGCGCTGAAGCAGCCCGGCGGTAGTGATGCCACAGCGAAAGAGTTTGTTCGCAAGCTCTACAAGAATGTCCCGGTGTTGGATACGGGCGCGCGCGGCTCAACCACGACATTCGTACAACGCGGCCTCGGCGATGTATTGATTGCCTGGGAGAATGAAGCGTTTCTGGCCGTCAAGGAGCTCGGCTCTGACAAGCTGGATATAGTCGTGCCGTCGGTCAGCGTGCTGGCGGAGCCGCCGGTGGCTGTTGTCGACAAGGTGGTCCTGCGCAGAGGGACCCGGGAGGTTGCGCAGGCGTATCTGCAATACCTGTACAGCAAGGAGGGGCAGGAGATTGCAGCGAAGAACTACTATCGCCCCCGAGACAAGGACGTTGCGGCCAAGTACGCCTCGCAGTTCCCGAAGTTGAACCTGGTGACGATTGCTGACTTCGGTGGTTGGTCGAAGGCACAGCCCACGCACTTCGGCGATGGTGGGGTGTTCGACCAGATTTACGCGCCGTAAGCGGCGCTTCGGTTCTCGTCGCCGGCGGGTTACGCGCCGGCGACAGCCCGTAATCTTCCCACGGGTGCTGATAGATAGCCCGCCAGTCGCTCGGCATGGCCACGCAACTCTTGCGCGGCCGTCGCCTCCCAATGATCTGCACGCAGCATCGGGCCCACGTAGAACAAGTTGGCGGCTGCGCGTCCTTCTGCGTTGATGAGGGCGCCGTAGGAGCCCGTTCGCAAGCCTAGGTTGAGGGGGTCGGAGACGGCGAGGCCTTGCGAGACCAGCGAATTGATCAATGGGTCATTCGAGCGGCGGACGTTGTAGTCGGGGCCGGTGCAGTTGACTACGCGGTCAACGAGCAGAGTTTGGAGCTCGCTGCTGCCGCGCGGGCGCCAGGTCACGCGGACCTTCTCGCCCACGGTTTCGAAACTCAACAGGCGGCCGGCATGTACGTGCATCTTTTGCCGCTCACGGAGGCGGTTGATTTTAGCGAGGGTCTCGTTGGGGAGGCGGTGGCGATGTACGTCCCAGTAGGGTCGTATGTGCCGCAACATCCGTCGCTTTTCGCGCGCGGGTAGGCGTTGCCACAGCGCTGGAGCGATGTTGCGGATGAAGGTTATCGTTTCACGCCAGTCGCCGCCGCGGCGCTCGGTTTCGTCCGCCAACTCGCGGACGCTGCGGAGCAGTGTCAACGCGGAGAAAGAAGCGGCACGGAGCATCGCTCCGCTGTCGCCTTTACAGGCGTTGTGGGAGAACTGTGTTTGTGAGGGCGGTATCAGGCCGTGGCGCGAGATTGAGTGGATGACAATCTGCTCTGTTGCGCTCGACGCCGCGGCCATAGCGACGTCTACCATCGTTAGGCCGGTGCCGACGAGGAGTACGGTTTCGCCGGGGGAGAAGGTCAGGGGGTGGGCCCAGGGGTCGGATGTGTATTGTTGCTGGAGGTGTTCGGTGCCGGGGAGATCGGCGGGGCCTGGATTTCCCAGGGCCAACACCACGTCATCGGCGTCTATCTGGCGGCCGTCAGCGAGCTGCACGCTATAGCCAGCCTCGTGCGCCGGCTCAATGCCACAAACTTCGCCTCTCGAGCGCTCAAATTGCACGTGGGGTGCGGCTGATACTTCGGCGTCCAACAGAGTTGCTTCGAGGTACTGACCGTAGAGCTCGCGCGGCAGGAAGTCTTCCGCGGTCGCGTCCGGGATGCGATGTTGGGCAAAGGAGAGGAAGTCGAGTGGCGAATTCGGGTCGGCCGACATTCGGCCGGCCGGGACGTTGAGCAGGTAGGGATAGCTCCGCTCGGCGTAGGCCTTTCCGCGCGCCACTTTAGCTTCGCGCTCGATGAGCACTATCCGCGTCGCTGCCCAGTGCTGCGACTTCAACAGGTTGGCTGCGACCAGGGTGCCGCTGAAACCGGCACCTACGATGACGATGGTCCGTTGCTGAGACATCGAGCGGGCCCTCGCTATGACTGCTGAGCAGCTTAGCGAAGATCCGATATCAAGCCAGTAGTTCTGTGGTTATAACTGGCGGTAAGAATGTTACCTATTCCACTACGAGCTTGTATCCGGCGCCCGAGGCGGTCTGGAGGAGCTGGGGCGTGGCGGGATCCGCCTCGATTTTCTGCCGTAGGCGATGCACCAATTGCTTCAGCAGCTGGCGGTCAGCCGAATTGCGATGCCCCCAGACCTGTACCAGCAGCCGATCGGTGCTGACCGTGTGGCCCGCGTTTGCCAGGAGCATCTGCAGCAGTCTCAGCTCGAGCTTGGTGAGCCGCACCGGCTCCGCCGAGCCGATCTGCACGGTGTGCTCGTCGATATCGAGTGCCACGCGGCCGACGGCAAGGGGGGCGGAATTCTCCATGCCCGCCCGCCGCAGCAATGCCTTGATTCGCGCAAGGAGGGTGCGGGGGCTGAAGGGTTTGGTGAGGTAGTCATCGGCGCCCAGCTCGAGCGCGCGGACGAGATCTTCTTCCTCGCCACGCACTGTGAGCATGATGACGGGCACGCGCGAGCGCTTGCGGATAGCCTCGCAGACCTGGAAGCCGCTGGCTCCCGGCATATTGATGTCGAGCACGACGAGGTCCGGGGTCTCTGCTTCGAACATACGCAGTGCGGAAGGACCGTCGCCGGCCTTCACAACCAGATAGCCTGCCTGCGTGAGCGTGAAGCCGATCAACTCGCGCAGGTCGCGATCATCGTCCGCGACGAGCATTTTCATTCGGACAACTCCCGTGGCAAGGAAAGGGTGAACCGGGTCCGACCGGCTTCGGTCCGGACCAGGGCGATGGTACCGGCATGGCGGTCGATGATGGATTTTACAATCCACAATCCGAGTCCCAGGCCGCCAGGCTCGGGCTCTTCCTCGGATCCGCGCTGGAAACGGGCGAAGATCGTGTCCGTTTCAGCCGCGGCGGGGCCTGGGCCCTCATCCTCTACCCAACACTGTACTCGGGTATCGGTGGCTTCTGCTCCGATTCGAACGACGCTGCCCTCGGGTGCGAATTTGTTTGCGTTGGCCAGCAGGTTGACGAATACCTGCGTCAGCCGTGGCTTGTCGCCCTCGATCAGCGGGAGATCTTCGGGGAGGGTCACTTCGAGCGTCTGGTGGCGCAGCGTCAAAAGAGAGCCTACTAACGCCTGGGCGTCTTCTACGACTTCGAGGAGCTCTACGCTTTGGTGCCGGATACTGAGTTGACCGGATTCGATGCGAACGCTCTCCAGCAGGTTGTCGATCAGCCGGGTCAAACGCAACGTCCCGCGCTCGAGGGACCGCACCAACTCGTGCTGCTGCTCAGGTGCCAGCGTTGTCAGCCCTTCCATCAGCAACTCGATAGAGGCCAGTTGCGCTGCCAACGGTGTCCGGAATTCGTGCGAGATATTCGCCAGAACGGAATCGCGGGCGCGTCGGACGGCTTCGAGCTCCGTCTCGTCGCGAATCACTTGCACCTGCAGTCCCTCGACCATGCCGGCACTCGTGATCACTGTGGTGCGTGCTTCGGCGTCGGAGACTTGAAGGTGTTCGATTGCTTTGGCGCTTCGGTCGACACGTGCCTGGAGGATGGGGCAGCGGAAGTCGCAGGGGCGGCGACCGTCTTCCAGGCGCGGCTTGAGGATGTCACCGCAGAACTGGCCTACTGCCTGGTCGGGTGTGACGTTGAGTAGGCGCGCTGCTTGCGGGTTGAGGTAGCGGATGGTGCGGTTTTTGTCGACGGCATAGACGCCTTCGACGACGCCGCTGAGCATTGCTTGGGCCTCTGCCTCACGGCGGCGTAGGGTGCCTGTTAGGTCGACGAGGTTGCGCCGCATATCTTCCATCGTTCTCGCCAGCATCCCGACTTCGGCTGCACCGCCAGGCGGGATGGACGTCGAGAAGTCTCCTTGCCCCAATCGAACCGCGGCTTCCGTCAACGCCTTCACGGGACCGGCGACGATCTCCGTCAGGAGCAAACCACCGAACACGGCCAGCGCCGCAAGAATGAGTGCGGTCAGAAGCAACTTCTGCGTCAGCCGCCCCGCCGACGTGTCTATTGCTTTTGTGGGTAAATGCGCTTCGATGAGAGCGATGGCCTCACCCGTTGAGGCAAACACGGGGACGCTCGACGCGTAAAGATCCCTAGAGTTGATACGCTGAACGGCGGAGCGTCCGTCAGCGAGGCTCGCGGAGTAGAGCGGAGTGAAGGCGTTTACTGGATCGTTGGTGAACGAACGGTAGTCGATGATCTTGATTTCGAGACCGACGCGCTGGCTCAACACTCTCTCTAGCTTTTCGTTGAGCAGCCGTACCACGAACACACGTGTGGATTCGACGTCACCCAGCTTGGCGTAGGCCCCGAGTACCGGTATCCGCACATTCGCCGGCAAGGAGAGAAACGTCGCACCTTGTTCCGTGCTCGACGTGACAATGCCGTTCCAATCGAGGGCCGGGCCGCTTTGTGCGATGAGTTGCGTGCCTGTGAATAGAGCGCACGCGTCTATGCCGCCGGCTTCGCATGAACGTCGCAGAAGGGGGGCAATCGCGTCGGTTCGTCCTTCAGCCAGCAACCTCTGAAGGGTGGGGCGCTCTGCGAGTGTTCTAGCTGATGTGAGTGCATCTTCGGCGCTTCTTCGTAGGTCTTCGCGGGCCATTGCGCCGGCTAGCTGGACTCGGGACTTGCCTTGATCGTCGGCGAGATCGTGGAGCATCCGGATGGCGGAGTACGAGATACCGCCGCCCACGAGGAGCACGATGGCAACGTGGATGGCGACCATCCACCATCCGAGGCTCGTCTTTGCGGGATCCGGGCGCAGCCTTGCCCATATTTCTCGGATGCGTTCCAGCATCGAGTCGATCATCGGCGTCGGTAGCCCGTTCGTTCCACCAGCGTTTTTACCACGAGCGTCACAACCGCCAGCAAGGTGAGCAGTGACGCAACGGCAAATGCGCCGACGAAGTTGTATTCGTTATAGAGAATTTCAATGTGCAGCGGCATGGTGTTCGTCAGACCCCGGATGTGGCCTGATACGACCGATACTGCACCAAATTCGCCCATCGCGCGGGCATTGCAGAGAATGACCCCGTAGACGAGACCCCAGCGAACCTTCGGGAGGGTCACACGAAAGAAGGTGATCCAGCCTCCGGCACCGAGGGTAATGGCCGCTTCCTCTTCGTCGTTGCCCAACTGCTGCATGAGCGGAACGAGCTCGCGGGCAACGTACGGGAACGTTACGAACATGGTGGCCAGGATGATTCCGGGCAACGCGAAAATAATGCTGATGTCGTGCTCTTGCAGCCAGACTCCAAACCAGCCGTGCAGGCCGAACAGCAACACGTACATCATGCCCGAGATGACCGGCGAGACGGCCAGCGGGAGGTCAATGAGCGTGATGAAGAAGCTCTTGCCCTTGAATTCAAATTTAGCGATGGCCCAGGAGGCCGAGAGTCCGAACAGGGTGTTGATCGGGACGACGACCAAGGCCGTGATCAGCGTGAGCCGGATGGCTGCGGCCGTATCGGGATCCGCGAAACTCGCAACGTAGGCGAGCCAACCCTTCTCCAGCGCCATGACGAACACGATGGCGAGCGGCGCGAACAGCAGCGCGGCGAGGAACGCGAGCGACAGGCCGATGAAGGTCCATTTCACCACGTGGCTGATGATCGTATCGCCGCCCGGGCGTGACGCGATGTCTTCGTGCGAGGTTCCTGGGATTCCGGCCATCAGCGGGCCACTCCGGTGATCCGGCGACGTCCCCAGGCCTGCAGCAGGTTGATTGCCAGGAGGAAGGCAAAGGAGATGACGAGCATGACGAAGCCGAGGGCGGCGGCGCCCTTATAGTCGAACTCCTCCAGGCGGATGACGATCAACAGCGGGGTGATTTCCGTCTTCATCGGCAGGTTGCCGGCGATGAAGATGACGGAGCCGTATTCGCCCACTGCGCGGGCAAACGCAAGGGTGAAGCCTGTGAGCAGGGCGGGCAGCACGGTCGGCAGGATGATTCGTCTGAAAACGTAGAACCGGCTGGCACCCAGTGTCTCTGCGGCGTCTTCCAGATCGCGTTGTACTTCCAACAGCGCCGGTTGCACGGATCGCACGGCGAAGGGAAGTCCGATGAGGGTCAGCGCAACGGTGACGCCGATCCACGTGTAGGCGACCTTGATTCCCAACGGCTGCAGGTACTGGCCTATCCAACCATTCTCTGCAAAGACGGTGGTCAGTGCGATACCGGACACCGCCGTTGGAAGAGCAAACGGCATGTCGATGAGTGCGTCGATCAGCTTCCGGCCTGGAAACTCATACCGCACCAACGTCCAGGCGATGATGAAGCCGAACACCAGGTTGATTGAGGCGGCCAGGAAGGACGCGCCGAATGACAGGCGATAGGATCCCAGCGCGCGGGCGCTGAACACGACCTTCACGAAGTCATGCCAGGTCATGGAGGCGGCCATGAGTACCAGGGCGGCGAGCGGGATCAACACCACGGCGCTGAGGAAGAAGGTGGTGAACCCGAAGGTGAGGCCGAATCCAGGAAGCACACTAGGTTGCTTAATGGTGGCCACGAGCGATCCTACCGGCGCTTGCGCCGCTGCATGTTGCGGGTCGCTTCGACGGGGGCGCCCCAGCCCCGCAGGAAAGTTGCGCGCAGCGCATGAGAAGCGTCCTGCCGCGGGCGCCGGGGCCGTGTTGCCTGATTGCAATCATCAGCCCGCGGGACCTTCGTGTTCCCGGTGCACAATCAACACCGGCCAGCGGCTTTCGGCAAACAGGGAGCCGAATCGCTCGGCGAGATCTTTGTTGCCGCGAATACCCAGAATGAGCATCTGGCCGGCCAATTCGCCCAATTGCCGCGCCAACTCGTGGGAGACGTCACCGAAGCGCAGCTCGGTTCGCATTTCGAGGCCATGCACCGCCTGCGCCTCGGACCGAGCGTCGAGTAACGCGCGCATCCCATGCGGGCGCTGGGCAGCCGGCGTTTGCGTTGGCAGGATGCCGATATAAATAGCTTCTGCTGAGACATGTCGCAGGATACTCGCGGACACAGCAAGGGTCGCACGTCGCACCGATTCGTCGGCCCAATGAATCAATACCCGCTGTGGTGGGATCGCATTCTGTGGGAGCACCAGGATTTCTTCCGCGCCCCGCTGCAGCAGCCACTGGGCCTGGTAGACAACTTCCGAATGCGCCGCAATGACCGTCGTGCCACTAAACACCAAAGGTGTTTCGCAGGTGGCGCCTGGCATACCCAATTTGGGCTCAACGCGAGTAGAAACCCGCGTCTTCATTCGCGAGGCGAGCTCAGACAACAATGGCTGATTTACGAGCGCTTCCGCAAGGGTCTCGCTCGTGGCGCATGCAGTGAAACTCGACAGCGGTGTAGGCAGGATATGGACACGGCGCACGCCTATCGCGACATGTTGGCCCGTCTCAATCTCGAAGGCGCGTTGCTCGTGTTGAGTCCGCGTGACTTCGAGTAACGCGGGGCCGCTCCCATTGCTGTTGGAGAGGGGCGGAGCATCCGGACCGTCGTCGATGCGGATGCGCATCCGTTCGAGCGCGCCGGTGAAAACGATCTCCTCAACAGCGCCGCGCGTCAGGTAACCCGACTCGAGGTCCTCGCGCGTCGCTGCAATTTCAACTTCTTCGGGACGCACCACGGCGACGACTTCATGTTCGCGCGCTCCGTGCAGCGGACCTGCGCCGTGCACACTGACTGGTGTTTTGCCGAAGCGGATTCCATCCTTGGTCTGTCTCGCCAGGATCAGGTTGGCTGCGCCGAGGAAGGTTGCGACAAACCGGGTTGCCGGGTTCGCATACAACTCCTGTGGCTTGCCGACCTCCAGCAAGCGTCCGAGGTTCATCACGCCGATCCGGTCGGCCAATGCGAACGCTTCTTCCTGGTCGTGTGTGACGAGCACCGTGGAGATCCCGAGCTCGCGCTGCACTTGGCGAATCGTGCGCCGCAGCTCCTCGCGGATCTTCGCGTCCAACGCGCCGAAGGGTTCATCCAGCAGTAAAACTTCCGGCTTGTGTGCGAGCGCACGCGCGACGGCGACACGTTGCTGCTGTCCGCCAGAAAGCTGAGCCGGCATGCGCTCGTCCATGCCTTCGAGGGCTACGAGTCTGAGCAGCTCCTGTCGGCGTTGGCGACGGTCGGCTGCTTTTACTCGGCGGACGCGGAGCGCGAATTCGATGTTTTCCGCCACGGTCATGTGGCGGAACAGCGCGTAGTTCTGGAATACGAGGCCGACTCCGCGCTCCTTGGCGGACATGTGGGTCACGTCGCGGCCATGCAGCGAGATGCGGCCGTGGTCTACGCCGGACAGTCCGGCGATTGCCCTCAGGAGCGTGCTTTTGCCGCTGCCACTGGGGCCGAGCAGAACGAAGAATTCCCCATCCCCAATGTCCAGAGAGACGTCGTTGACGACCGGCGAGCCCTGATAGCGCTTGGTGACTTGGTCCAGAGTGATGGACATGTTCTTGGAATTCTTGAACCCAAAAAGGAGGCCATGCTAGCAAGATCACCGGTTATAAATCGGTGACAAAGGGGGCCCGGGGGCGCGTCGCCCGGGCGAGGGCGGACCCCCTTTTACAGAATGGTCAGAACGCCCTCGGTGGCTTTCAGATCGTTGACCAGCGCGACGACCTGCTCGCTGCTTTCGGCCACGATCATGTAGGAAATGGACAGAAAATTGCCGTTTTCGCTGAGCCGCTCGGTCACGCGATCGGTGTCCAGCTTGGGCGCATGCCTCAGCATAGCGGCGTGCACACGTGCTCGAAACTCGTCCGACGGCCGTCCCACGACCTTGATGGGATAGTCGGTTGGAAACTTCAACAGCGAAAGCTGAGGTGGCTCGGACGGCTGATCTACCATGGTTGCCCCTGCAGGCCGCGCCTGTAGCGCTGCCACTGCTCATGAATGCGGCGCCAGACCGGGCCTGGTTTGCCCGTGCCGACGGGTTTCCCGTCCAGCCTGGTTACGGGCTGCACTTCGCGGGTGGCGGCCGAGATCCAGATCTCTTGCGCGGCTCGCAACTGTTGCTCGCTGACAGGCTCGGATTTGCAGGTGAGGCCGGCGCTCGTGGCCACCTCTTCCATCGCACTACGCGTGGTGCCTGGAAGAATCGCGCGCGACCGGGGTGGACTCACGATCACACCGTCGATCACAACGTGCACGGCCGATGAGGATGCTTCTCTCAACTGGCCGTCTTTCAACAGGATGATCTCGGCAGCACCCGCATCGATGGCCTGTTGGCGCAGGAGAATGTTGGCCAGCAGCGATACTGACTTGATGTCGCAGTGGGCCCAGCGGGTGTCTTCCGTAGTAACGCACTCGACACCGTTTTCCAGGGTTGTCGAGGATACGACCGGCAGGGGCGCGCAGAATGCGAATACGGTGCGCGGGACTTTCGGCAGGGGTGCGTGATTTCGACCGAGCTCGGCGCCTCGCGTGACCTGCCAGTAGATGTACAGGTTGCCGCCGCCGTTGCGCGTGATCAGTGTTGAGAAGATTTCACGCCACTCGCTGCGAGTGTGTGGATCCTCCATCTGAATTCCTGCAAGGCTGCGCGTCAGCCGATCCGCATGTGCCTCGAAGCGGAACGGGCGTCCCTCATACACGGGCATGAGCTCATAGACGCCGTCGCTATAAAGGAACCCACGGTCGAGTGGCGAGATCCGTGCTTCCTGCAGAGGCACGAAGGCGCCATTCAGATAACTGATGGGAAGAGGATCCGCCATGAGAATCTAATTGAACCACAATCGGACGCTGTCAGTGGCACGAGTCCAGATTCCAGCCTCGGGCACAGCTTTGCCCGGTGTGAGCGGCACACGCGAGACGACTTCGCCTGCCTGATCCGTGATCGTGAGCTCACCAATGGGCTGATTCGCGGCCAGCGGCGCAATCAACGGCTCTTTGAGGAC
>JAXDQF010000051.1:0-8630 GCA_034668025.1 Gammaproteobacteria bacterium
GAAGACGTTGGTAATTTTAGCTAAGCTGCTGCCGCTCGCGAATTGGCGAGCTTCTGCCACTCATGCATAGTCTCGCGTGCAAAATCCTCATAAGCGCGGGGTTCGTGGCCCAAGAGCATTGTCAACGTCGCAGCATCACCGTCTTCGGCAACAAACCCCCGCTCGAGATACCCTTGAAACATCATGCGAATATCGAATGCCGCCCAAGAGGGGGCATGCTTGCGCATCTGTTCCTCGAAGGTATCCAGGTTGTCTCCTGCATATCTGATTTCCTTGCCGAGCGCCTTGCTCCAGATCGACGCAGCTTTCGGACCGCTTAGGACGGCCGGGCCATTCACGTTATAAGTCTTCCCAAAGTGTTTGTCGGACATGAGCGTGATTGCCGTGGCTTCGGCTATGTCGCGAATATCGACTGCCGATATACCAACGAGTCCGAGCGGATTGGGATACACGGACATCTTGGTGAGGATGTCTTCAAAGGACGCGTCGTTCTGGAAGAAATAGTTTGGACGAATGATTGTAAACGGCACAGCAAATTCCCGGATCGCGCTCTCGATAGCGAGCTTCGAGGCGAAGTGCGGAACATCCTTGAAATGCTCGACGCGAAATACCGAGTGGTAGACAACGTGCGACAGCTTGCGCTTTTTCGCGAGATCGTAAGCAATCAGCCCCTGGGTCAGCTCATCAGGAGTGACGGCGTTGAGAAGATATAATTTGTCAACGCCCTGCAGCGCCTTGTCGATCGAGACTGGATCGAGCAAGTCACCTACGACCACCTCTACCCCGGGTAGAGATTTCACGTCGGGTTTGCGCACCAAGACCCGAACATCCGCATCCCGCTTTTTTAGCTCTTTGACCACTTCTGAGCCGACGTGGCCAGTGCCGCCGATAACGAGTATTTTCACTTGGGAACTCCCGGGATTGGATATGGCTAGCAAAGCTGCACCGACGAGACCTGAACCTCCGCAGCAAAACAGCCTTAGTTACATGAGAATAGAGACATCTACCCAGGAGTTCGGTGCTCGGGCGTACACAACGGCGCCGAGATTTCGGCGCGCGAGCTACGCTGGATCGTTCAGCGAAGCGCTGAGAAGGCCCCATGGATGTCACCCGCCAGTGCCCGAGGCTGCTCCAGCGCCGCGAAGTGGCCGCCGACCGGCATCTCGGTCCATCTGGCGACGTTGAACACACGCTCTACCCACTCGCGCGGCGGGTTCATAATCTCCTTGGGAAACCGCGCGTAGGAAAGCGGGGGGCTGAGTCGCTCGCCAGAGCCGAACCGAAGCGGCTGACGGGCGTTCTCTTCGTACATGCGAAGCGTCGCTGCGACGTTACCCGAGAACCAGTAGACCGCGACGTTCGTCAACAGCTCATCAAGGTCAAACCTCTGAATGAGTTCATCGCTGCCGTCACTCCAGGCGAAAAACTTTTCGAGCAACCACGCTGTAAGTCCGGCTGGGGAATCGGTCAACGAGTATGCCAAGGTCTGCGGCTTTGTGGCCTGGATGTGGCTGTAGCCGCCTTCTCGTTCGACCCATCGAGTCCGAGCCGCAAGCCACTCCGACTCTGCAGGGGAAAGCGGACGATCGGCGTCCGTCAGCGATGGCTGGTAGCCACCCGGGATGAAGTTCAGGTGGAGTGCGCGCACAGCGTCCGGGTACAGACGCGCCAGCCAAGTGCTAACACCTGAGCCAATATCGCCACCCTGGGCGAAATAGCTCGAGTGGCCAAGCTCTGCCATCAACATGTGCCAGAGTGAAGCGACAGCCCGGCTGCTCGTACCCGGACTGACCGGCGCTGGCGAGAAACCAAAGCCAGGCAAAGAGGGGACGATGACATCAAAGGAGCGGAAACCGGGTAGTCCGTTGTTTGCCGGATCGCTCAGCATCGGAATGATCTTGTACATCTCGACGAACGAGCCTGGCCACCCGTGCGTGAGTACAAGCGGAGCCGATTCCGGGTCAACGCCCTTGACGTGCACGTAGTGGACGATGCGCCCGTCGATCTCGGTAGTGAATTGCGATAAGCCGTTGAGCCTGCGCTCTGCCGCCCGCCAATCGAAGCGGTCGCGCCAGTATTCGACGATATCCCGTAGAACCTTGCGCGGCATGCCGTATTTCCATGTTCCGTCGCCGATCTCGTCCGGCCATCGGGTCAGTTCAAGACGAAGCTTGAGATCCGCAACGGCTTCGTCTGCGACGCGAACGGTAAAAGGAGTGGCTTTCATGGCTACTTCCGAGAGGCTGACGTTCGAGCTTTGCGCGCCATTGATGCGCCTGCTTCCGCCTGCCGGCGCCGAAACTCGCCGGGCGTACAACCGACTTCGCGCTTGAAAAACTTGACAAAGTTGGTCGGATCCTGGAAGCCGAGACGTTCACCAATCAGAGCAATCGACAAGGCCGTATGCGCGAGAAGTCGTTTTGCCTCGAGATTGACTCGCGATGTAATAAAGGCTTTTGCCTTGACACCAGCCACCTCCATCGCAGCGCGCGTCAAGCTCTTTTCCGAGCATCCCAGCCGATCGGCGTACTCGGCCACCCGATGCCACTTCCAAAAACTTCTTTCCACCAGACGCTGAAAGTTCCTAAACCGCTGCAAGCCAATCGAGGTTGTGTTCTCCAGTGCCTGTTGTCGATCATGCAGGACGGTAAGACGCAACAGGAGTGCATACAACTGATGTCGTAGCAGTGCGTGCAGTTGTTCTGGTGGTGCTTCAATCCGGCAATCCTTCCGCATTTGCATGATGACGCCAATCACAACGCGGCGTTCATGTTCCTGCAGGCATAGGTGCTCCGGCATCCCTTCCGGTCCCGCGGTGAGCCTCAACCCGGTAACGGGCGCTGTCGCCTGTGAGGACAGAAGGAATTCCGGCCGAAATAGTACGACCCATCCATCCCACTCCTTCTCAAAACCGAACCGGTGTGCCTGCGCTGGCGATGCGGCAAGTAGCGATCCCGGTTTGCAGGCAATGAGCTTGAAGTCAATCATGTGCATGCATTCGCCGCGCGTGACGCAGACGAGCATGTGAAACCTGTACCGATGCGTCGATCCCAGAAACCCTTCGCCGACCCGCTGCCGCAGATCGGACACGGAAAAAATCTCCAGATCCAACGGATGAGATCCGGATGCGCGATAGTTGAGCTGTTGGATATAGGCTGGTTTCTTGTTTGCGCTCATCGCCGGGTTGTCCGTTATTTACCATGGAAGGGCCGGATACCACACTGACTTTTACCTTGGTTTGCCCATAATCACCACTGACCTACCGCGTCGACAAGCACGTGGTTCAACTTTACCGTGGCAACGGCAATGAGTTTGGCGATGACTACCGAGGGACCGTCAGGCATGATCAAGATTGCACGGGGAAGCTGGGTGGCCGCGTGCAGCACCCGATCTCATGCCGCAGGTGCCTACCGTGGCACCTGAACAGGGTTCTATCGCGGTCATCGGTGGCGGGATCGGCGGGCTTGCTGCGGCTTTATCGCTGTTGGCAGCGGGCTTTGATGTGCATGTGTACGAGCAAACCGGTGTGGTGCGCGATGTTGGCGCCGGCATCCAGATCAGTCCGAACGCCTCTCGACTCTTGAATCGGCTCGGTATCGCCGACGAATCGGCAACCCAGGGTGTGAAGCCGCTGGCTTTGCATCAGCGCCGCTGGGACGACGGTCGCACGTTACGGATTACTCCACTCGGCGCAGCAGTCGAGAGCGCGTGTGGCTCCCCCTATTACCAGTCTCACCGTGCTGATCTGTTGAATGTTCTCCTGAGCCGCTTCCCAGCCGAACGCTTCTATGTTGGACATCGGTTCACCGATCTGATCGATTACGGAGATCGCGTCGCGGCGCACTTCGAGAACGGCAAGAGCATCACGGTTGACGCCCTGGTAGGAGCCGATGGAATCCACTCTACGGTGCGTCGCAGGGTGTTCGGAGGTGAGAGTCCGCAGTTCACGGGCTGTGTCGCCTACCGAGGATTGGTCGCCGCTGACAGGTTGGCTTCGCTCGAACTGCCTCTGGAATCTCAGATATGGATGGGACCGGGAAGGCACTTTGTGCATTATTTCGTGCGGGGGGCAAGCCTCGTCAATTTCGTTGCGATCGTCGAGCAGAACTCCTGGACACGCGAATCATGGATCGAACAGGCCTCGGTCAGCGATGTACTGACCACATTCGAAGGATGGCATCCACAGGTCCTTGCAATTATAGGGGCCGTCGAGGAGGTATTCATTTGGGGACTGTTTGAGCACCCGCCAATGCCACATTGGTCCGCCGGACGTGTAACGTTACTGGGTGATGCTTGTCATGCGATGTTGCCATTTCTGGCGCAGGGTGCCGCACAGGCCATCGAGGACGGCGCGGCACTAGCGGAGTGCCTTGCGAAGACCGGTGGGCAGGACATCCCCGACGCGCTCCGTCTCTACGAGTCCTTGCGACTGCCCCGAGCATCACGCGTCCAGGTTGCCTCCAAAGAGAACAAGGCCCGCTTCCATTTGCCCGATGGACCCCTACAGCGAGAGCGCGACGCACAGATACGCGACGCGGCGGCCGACTGGTTCCTCAAAGCAATGTCGTGGGTTTACGCACATGATGCGGGAGCGGTCGATAGTGGGGTGTGTTCTGACGGCCGTGAAGGCTGACGCATTACGCAATTGGCGGCCTGAAGGAATTTGGCCGCGACCCAAAACGAGCTCGCGGCGCGTGTCGGAAATAGGATTGTGTCATCAACTGCAGCGACACCGCCCGAGAACTTTCGGCTTAGAGCCGCTATAGGCTCGACTCATTGAGCAACGAATGTCTGCCACGGGCCCGAAACCGATCGCTCGGCGCCTGTTCGATCAGCACTCCAGAGCACTCGGCCGCCTTCAGTGGATTGCAGATAATTTCGGAGACAGGATTTGAACCTGCGACACCTACGTCCCAAACGTGGTGGCAGCCGTGCTCAAGATGCCGATTCTGCGGGTGGCCTTCGGCCGCGGAGAGGTTCTGTAAGGAAAAACCACGCTGTAGATTTAACTAGCGCGCACCGTTAGTTAAATCCTTTTCCTTGGGAAGAGGGCTAGTTAAATTCAGGGTGCTAGGTTTAAATAGCATTCCTGGCTGCATCAGTCGTTTAACTCTCAATCAAGCCATGAAGCGGGATCCATTCGGAACCTATATTGAGACCTCGACCCTGGGCGAGACGGTACGCGCTTTTGTGCCCCCCGCACTGCCTCCCGATCCGCCCCTCGTCTTTCCAGCGGAATTTCAAACCGCCTTGGATCGAGCCATGCTCTCCCTCGGGCGACTGGACGGCGCAGCGGCGACGATGCCTGACGTGGATTTGTTGCTCTATACATTCGTCCGGAAAGAGGCAGTTCTCTCGTCCCAGATTGAAGGCACCCAATCCACCCTGGATGATCTGCTGGCACACGAAATCCAGGCAGTGCCTGGCGCACCTGGCGAAGACGTCCGGGAAGTCTCGCGCTATGTCGAAGCAATGAATCACGGATTGGAGCGAATGGCCGGTGGCTTTCCGCTGTCGACCCGGCTGCTTCGCGAAATGCACGGCATCCTGCTTGCCGGTGGGCGCGGCGCACAGAAGCAGCCCGGCGAGTTTCGTCGCTCGCAGAACTGGGTTGGAGGCACGCGGCCGGGAAATGCGGCCTTCGTGCCGCCGCCGCCAACTCACCTGGATCTTTGCCTCACGAACCTCGAGCAGTACTTACACCAAACGGCCAACCCGGTCGTGAAAGCCGCGCTCGCACATGTTCAGTTCGAAACCATTCATCCGTTTCTCGACGGCAATGGTCGTGTCGGTCGCTTGCTGGTCACGTTGATGTTTTGCCAGGACAACATTTTGCGCAAACCGCTGTTGTATCCCAGTTTGTATTTCAAGCGGCACCGGCAGCAATACTACGATGAGCTCAACGCGGTGCGTACCAGCGGGGACTATGAGCGGTGGATCGATTTCTTTGCCGAAGCAATTCGGCACAGCGCCGAAGTCGCTATCGAAACTGGGCGACGCGTGACGCAGGCATTTCACGAAGATCGAGCCAAGCTGCGCGCCGTTCCCCGACTTGCCGCCTCGTTGCTCATGATTCAGGAGGCACTGCAGGCAAATCCGGTCACCACGGTGGCAAAACTGAGAGAGGCAAGTGGGCTCACCACACCGACCATCAATTCACTGCTTCGCGAGTTGGAATCGCGCGGCATTGTCAGAGAGTCCACTGGACGCGCTCGCGATCGGGTGTACGTGTATCGTCGCTATCTTGACGCACTGGCGGCGGAGGAGGAGCGGCCGGGCTAACATCGCACTTTGGAACGATATGCTTTCGCTTTGCTGCACAAAAATAGTTCGAGACCGACTAGGGCTGTCCGGGAATCTTTGTCCGCCCGTCAGCCCGAGCACTCTTGCGCAGTCATCTTCACGCGACGGGGAAATTCTCCGATGCTCTGTAGTTGATAGATCGTCGTTTTTCCTAAACCAGTGATCTGTATGACTTCAGGAATCCGCAGAACGAATTACACAACCTGACCGCCTGGGCGATTACCGGACCCAGCATTTCTGGAATCGCCCGCCGACGCGAAATCCGCCAGGGTGCCGAATTCACGCAGCCTTATTTGCCTATCCGGCAAATGTCGCAGGCCGTAAGCGATTGCAGGGCGTGCGGATCGGTAAAGGAACTCCCGTCTATTCAGGAAATCGCGTCGGCGTCGATAGACTACGTTGTTGGCAGGATTGCCATAAAGATCAACAGTTACTTGCTGTCTTGATGCCTGCCGACCTTAGTGCAATTTCATTTTCAGCTCGGTCAGTTCACTGTGCGCATGTAAAACGGCATTCGATAATTTGGTGTCGACGCCGGGAACGCCTTTAAGCGCCACCTCGGCGCGTCCGCCGGTTTCTTCAAGATCGTCGACGCAACGGGTAATCTGTTTCTCGTCTTGCGATTCCAGAATCGGCTTCGCCTTCTGCGTTTGTTGCTCCAATTGCATGACGCAATCTCTCAGGCTCTGCGGCAGTTTTGAATCGGATCGGCAGGTACGCGCAGCTTCTGTGATGTCACGTTCATTCCGGCCGAATCGTTCTTTGATTTCGCTATGTTGCAACATGATGTTTGTCCTTTTCAGCTATTAGCCAATTTGAACAATATTCCACGCCCAGCCAGCAATATCTGTTCCAATGAAGAATCGAGCGAGTCGTTATACGGCCCACATGGATCGGATGGACTCAAACAATAAAAGTTCCTATAACGGCGGTTACATTTATGCATTACAAAAATCGCACCTCCCGTACCCTTACGTTTCGCAACTGACTTTTTTTGCGTCGCACTAGAAACGTCATTCCGGCACGTCTTATCTGGCTGCCGCCAGCCTGACCGGCGCAGCCGCACCGCGCCCCAAGGTCCGCCCGACCTACGATGCAATGCCCGCTCGAACCCGACCGGCTTAGCGCAATCTGACCTGTGGCGCTTGCAAATCCCATCTAAGCAGGCCTATCGATCGTCCGGAAAGGATTAAGTGAGGGTCTTTGGCCTCGCAATGTGCGAATCCACAAACCCTTTGCGCTCGCACAGTCCAACGTGCCCTTAGAGAGGCCTATGTCGAGTGCGGGGCGGATCGGCAACATAACTCGGTTGCGGCAGCCAGACAGTTGTTTCGGGCGCAAGGGGTGAATCCGTGGGCGCCGCCGGGCTGGAGAGCAGAACAGGACCGACAGCGTTGGGATGCCGGATGGAACATCATGTCAAGGCCAAGATCATTTCGGGGGGCTCTTCAAGTTGATTCGGAAGCAGCAAATTCGAACGCGGGTGCCGTGCGTTCCTCAGCGGCAGCTCGCACGGACGCGGTGTTGGACTCTCTGGTTGCGCAGGTCGCGCGCAACATCACCGATGTGAACGACGGCTTCCTTCGCAGCAATAGCTCGAGCTTTACAACAAGTCCAAACGGAGTTGGCTCCGTGTTCCGCCCATCTGCACGATCCATCTATATGCGCACTGCGGGTGGATTATATTGGGCCGATGGTCTCTGGGCCGCGGCGGTTCCGACAACCGCCCGCGTTCTCCGTAGAGACTCAGGCGTTGTCATGACACGAGAACACTTTCGGATTCTCGCCGCGGGTGAGTGCTCCGCGGTACTGCCGGTTCTTGCGCAGCTTGCCCGCAACGGCTCGAGTTTTCGCGTGCTACCGTTTTCTTCCGCCGAAGACGTAGCAATGCATCTGCAATATTGGACTCTGGATCTTCTGTTCGTCGATGCCGACTGCACGCGCGTTTCCGCGGCCAAGCTCTGTCGCGCACTGAAGGAGCATCCATCAACCAGATTGTTGCCAGTGCTGGTGGTGAGCTGCAGCGCACGCGCCTGCGGCGAAGTTCTCGCTGCGGGTGCCGATGATTTCCTGACGCCGCAGATTCCGCTCCAGGTACTGTTGACTAGGCTCGAGGCACACACGCAGCTCAGCTTGGCACGACGGAAGGTCGCGTTGGCAATGATTGAAGTCGGCGAGCCTCTCGGGGAGATGATTCGGCAGGGGGTCCATCACTTCCTCTTGCCGCAGACCGAGGAGCGGATTCTAGGAAAGCGTGGTTCGTTCGCCGGTCTGCCGGACCGTACACAGGCTGTTGTCCTGTTAGCTACCCTGCGTGGCTTCAATCG
>JAXDQF010000052.1:0-22542 GCA_034668025.1 Gammaproteobacteria bacterium
CTGCACCTCACTCGCCTGGTAGCCTGCGATATCGAGACTCGAAGCCGGAATGAGTCCGGTGTCGCTCGCCACACCGGCCACCGGATCGAATTTGAACCACCTCTGGGGCGAAATCCACGTCTGGATCGGATACAGTATGCCGGGCACTTGCGGTGACGTGGCGAAACCGCCGATTCCGCCGGTCGGTGCCTTCGCCAGGTCGGACACCTTGTCGCCATTGAAATCCAGGCGGCGCATTTTCTGCACACCGCCGTCCAGCACGCGGAAGTACAACCCGTCCTGCGCTACCCCGAAATCCTGGATGACGACACTGCTCGCAGGCACCACAGTTTGAGCATGTGCGAGAGTGGGATCGCTCGCCTTGATCCGCAGGATCTTGTATCGCGAGGCGTCTTTGTGGCTGAGAAGATAGATGTCGTCACCGTGCAGAGCGACGTTCGCGACCGCGTCTGATATGTCCGCAATCTTGACCCAAGGCGCCTGGGCGCCGTTGACCTGACTCAACGGTGCGAGGTACACGCTGGCCTCGGGTGTGGCCCCGTGGTTGATGACAGCCAACGCCTGCGTCGAGCCGGGTGCCGTAGCCATGAACGGCGCATCGACCGGTGACAGGCTCACGCGGGGATTGAGGCCGACGGCGAGAATGGCTGGGTCCTTTTCAGGCGGCGAGCCAAGCTGGTGGAGCCACAATCCGCTGTTGAGATACTTCGTGGTCTCTGGCGCCCCCGCAACCATCCTGGCGAAGCGATTGTAGAAAAACGACTTGCTGTCGTTCCGCCACGCGGGTGCGCCATATTCCACGCGGTCGATCCGCTCCGGTAGCGCGTTCCCCGTCGCGGTCTCGATCACACGCATCACGCTCTCTTCGGAGCCACCCTCCGAGACGCCAACGGCGACATATTTGCCATCCGGAGAGACGGTGAAATAGTCGATGGACTGATGTTTCCCCTTGGCGGCGCCGATGTTGGGATCCAACAGCAGCGTCTCGGCGTTGGAGACCACGCTGCGAACGTAGAGCTTGTAGACATCATCGCCGGGTCTGCGCTTCTCGTAGACCAGGATGCCGGGTGCCAGCTGCATGCCGGTCACCAGGGTGGTTGCGCCATCCAGGGCCACAATTCGCTGCAGTAGCTTCGCACGGTTCGGGATAGCAGCGAGCGTCGCGCGCGTGTAGTCGTTCTGCGCGCGGGCCCAGGCCAGGAATTCCGGTGCATGGCGGTCTTCCATCCATCGGTATGGATCCACCACCTTCGTGCCGAAATAGTTGTCCGTGACGGGTCGAACGGGTGCAACTGGAGGCGCGGGCACGTCGGCCGTCGCGGCCGTCACAGCCAGCAGTCCACCGCAGAAGAGCAGGCCCATGAGCGTTCGCATGGGCACAACCATACCCGTGCGCGTCAGTCTCGACAATGACTTAGACTGGACGCATGCGCGCGGAACAGCAAACGGTACTCCACAGCTGGTGCAAACAGACCGAATGGGATGCACCGGTGATTGTTGGCGGCGCCGGCGCCTACCTGTTCATCGCCGACGGCAGGCAGATCCTGGACATGAGCAGCCTCGCCGAATGCAGCAATCTCGGTCACCAACATCCCCGCGTGGTGGAAGCCATCCGGGCGCAGGCCTCCCGACTGTGTTTTGTGACCAACGCCTGGGGTGCAACGCCGCGCGCCGAGCTGGCCGAGTTACTGTTGCAGAAGTCCGGCTTCCACGACGGCAGAGTGTTTTTCACACTCGGTGGCGCTGACGCGAATGAGCATGCTGTCAAATTTGCACGCCAGGCGGCCGGGAGACCCCGAGGCTGGGTCATCGCACGAGATCGCTCCTATCACGGTGCCAGTTACGCCACGATGGCTATGTCGGGTGACTCCCGTACTGCGAGCCAGGTGGACACCGCGGCATTTCGCGTCGCCCATGTACCTCCGCCGTATGCATATCGGTGTCCGTTCGGGACGGCTACCGAACAGGAATGCGGTACTAGGGCGGCAGCGGCAGTCGGTGCCGCCATTGACGAAAAACAGGAAGTCGCCGCTGTAATAATGGAAGCGAACGCTGGTACCAACGGCATCGTCGCACCGAAAACCTTCTGGCCAGCCGTTCGCCGCGAGGCCCAGGCGCGCGGCGTCTACCTGATCGCCGATGAAGTGATGAGCGGCTTCGGGCGCTGCGGTGAGTGGTTCGCCTGGCAGCAGTACGGGGAGGCGGGGCGGCCGGACATCATGACCCTGGCGAAAGGGTTGACGGGCGCGCATCTGCCACTGGGCGCAGTGGTTCTGTCGGCGCAGGTTGCCCGGGCACTCGAGTCGCAGATGTTGTTGACGGGCCTGACCTATTGCGGGCATCCGCTCGCTTGCGCGGCAGGGGTTGCGGCCGTACAGAGTTATCAGGATGATGGCTTGATCGACCGCTCGCGCCGCTTGGGCGCGCGGATGTTGGACCGGCTGCGACTGATGCAATCACGGCAGCGCCTGATCGGAGATGTCCGGGGTGGCGACGGACTGTTCGCCGTCGTCGAGTTGGTCCGCGATCGAGACAGCCGCGAACCGCTGTCACCCTGGCCGCAGATGCATCCCGGCCTGGTCAAACTGCTGGGGGAGGCCATGAAGGCCGGCGTGTCGTTTGCCGCCCGTGGCAATCTGATCCTGCTGGCGCCGCCCCTGGTCATCGAGGAAACGGATCTGGAGCGCGCCCTGGAGTTGCTCGATCGGTTGCTGAGCCGGTTGCCAGGTTAGATACGTCGAGGTTAGACACGTCGTCGAGGTCGTTGGTATGCAATCACGCCACATCCGAACCGAGCTTCCCGGCCCCAAGGCGCGTGCCTTGTTGGAGCGCGATCGCCCCGTCAGCTCGCCATCCTATCCCCGTGACTATCCGTTCGTGATGGCGAAAGGCCGCGGTGTCGAGGTCTGGGATGTTGACGACAACCGCTTCCTGGATTTTGCCGCCGGCATCGCTGTGTGCAGCACGGGCCATTCGCACCCGCAGGTCGTGCAGGCCATCAAGGACGCGGCGGACGATTTTTTGCACATCTCCAGTGACTACTGGCACGAGCGGATGACGCGGCTGGGCGAAAAGATCAACGCCCTCGATCCCATGCGGGAGCCGGTTCAAGTGCTCGCCTGCCAGAGCGGCACCGAGTCGGTTGAAGGAGCCCTGAAGCTCGCGCGCTACGTGACGGGCCGCCCGCGATTCATTGGCTTTCTCGGCGGCTTTCACGGCCGCTCCATGGGCTCGCTGGCCTTTACAGCCAGCAAGTACACCCAACAGGCGGGTTTCTTTCCTACCATGCCGGGCGTCACCCACGTTCCGTATCCCAACGTGTATCGACCGCTGTTTGCCGGTGCGGATCAGGGCAGGGCGGTGCTCGACTACATCGAGAACGTCCTCTTCGCCACCAACGTGCCGGCGAGCGAGGTCGCCGCGATTCTGGTTGAGCCGATCCAAGGTGAAGGCGGTTACCTGGTGCCCCCGGACGGTTTCCTGCAGGGCCTGCGCGACCTGTGTGACCGGCACGGCATACTGCTCATCTTTGATGAAGTGCAATCTGGAATCGGCCGCACTGGCAAGATGTTTGCCAGCCAGCACTGGGGCGTGACACCCGACATCATGACGCTCGCGAAGGGCCTCGGGTCCGGACTGCCCATCGGGTTGGTTGTGGCGCGCCGCAAGCACATGGAAAAATTCGAGCGCGGCGCCCATGGCAACACCTACGGCGGAAATCCGCTGTGCTGCGCGGCAGCCCTCGCAACACTCGATCTCGTCGAGAGTCAGTACGCGGCGAACGCCGCCGCGGTGGGCGGGTATTTCATGGATCGACTGCGCGAGCTGCAGAAAAAGTTGAATTGCATAGGCGATGTGCGTGGCAAGGGGCTGATGATCGGCGCCGAGCTCATCACAGATCCCGTATCGCGCAAGCCGGCACCGGCACTGTGCCAGCGGATACTGACTCGCGCCTTTCACAACGGACTGATTCTGCTGTCGTGCGGAGTCAGTACACTGCGCTTCATTCCGCCGCTGATGATCACCCGTGAGAATGTGCACGAGGCGATGGAAATGTTGGAGGTATCCATGAAGGAAGCTCTGGTGGAAAGTTGAGTGCGGTGACGCCCGCCGCTGGAGCTCGCGCACCCCGAGCACTCGGACTGTGGATGTGCACCGCACTGGTGATCGGCAACGTCATCGGGGTCGGAATTTTCGTCCTGCCGGCATCACTGGCGCCGTATGGATTGAATGCGCTGACCGGCTGGCTGATCACGGTTGTTGGGTGCGCCTTCCTCGCGATTTCGCTTTCCACCCTCTCACGCGCCTTCCCGAACGACGACGGGCCCTATAGTTATACCAAGCGAGCGTTTGGCGACGGTGTCGCCTTCACCGTCATGTGGTGTTACTGGTTTTCCACCTGGGTCACGAATGCGACCATAGCGGTCGGCATCGTTGGCTACCTGACCGTTTTCTTTCCGGGGTTGAGTGCCAGTGCCTGGTTACCGCCCGTCACCGCGCTTTCATTGTTGTGGTTTTTCGTCCTGATCAATCTGGGCGGTGCCCGTGCAGTGGGTTGGGTTCAGATCATGACGACAGCCCTGAAACTGGTGCCGTTGCTCGGTGTGATTTGCCTCGGACTGTGGGTGCTGTTCACCAATCCGGCTGCATATACACAACACACACCCAGGAGCCCGGCCACGTTTGGAGCTCTGAGCAGCGTATCCACCCTGACGCTTTTCGCGATGCTGGGCATTGAATGCGCAATGATCCCCGCAGGTCGGGTGCGCGATCCTTCGAGAACGATTCCCCGGGCTACTGTCATCGGTACCATCGTTACGGCAGTGATCTACATCGGCGTTTCGGTGGTGCCGATGCTGTTGATTCCCCAGGCGGCCCTGGCCGCCTCCAATGCACCCTTCGCGGACCTGTTTGCACGGATCCTCGGCGACCGCTCCAGCCAGGTGCTGGCGATCTTTGTGGTCATAGGCGGTCTGGGGGCGCTCAACGGCTGGACTCTGATTGTCGCAGAAGTGACGCAAAGCATTGCGCGGCACGGGGCATTCCCCCATTTCCTGTCGAAGGAGAACAAGCACGGCGCGCCGACGTTTGCGCTCGTCGTGACGGGTGCGATAGCCAGCGTGATGTTGCTGTCCAACTATAGCCAGTCGATTGCCGGCATGTTCACGAAGCTGAGCGTGATCGTGACCGCCGGAAATCTGCCGTTCTACTTCGCGTGCTCGCTGGCGGTTGTCATCGGAGCGCGGCGTTTCCCCGGTGTTTCGCCGCAGCGGGCTACATTCCTCATCGCTGCCTCACTCGGAGCCGCGCTATATTGCATGTGGGCCACGATTGGCATCGGGATTGAGCCGCTCCTCTGGGCATTGGCCCTGGCTGCCGCCGGAGTTCCCGTGTACGTGATATGCCGTTACCAGGCTGTCGTGCCACCGTCGATGGCAAAATCCGCGCCCGTGACCCAGGTCGACTCGTCGGAGGCCAGGTAGACCGCCAGGGGTGCAATGTCTTCCGGCACCCCCACGCGCCCCAGCATCAGTTTTGCCTTCATGGGCGCAAACCATTCGGGCATGTTGATGAAGTCGCGCGTCTGGTTGGTCAGGACGAGACCCGGGGATATCGTGTTGCAGCGGATACCGTGCTTGCCACCTTCCATGGCGATCTGCTTGGTCATGGCAATGACACCGCCCTTGGCGGCTGTATGCGCCAACCCGGGCAGTACCTGGTAGGCGATCTTCCCTGATGTCGAGCCCACATTGATGATCGAGCCGCCACCGGCTTTGATCATATGCGGGAATACTGCCTGGCAGCCGTGGAACACGACATCCAGCTCCTCGCGGATGGTTTTGCTCCACTGCTCGTAGGTCATGTCCGGAAGCCAGTTGAAGTAGGCCATCGAGGCGTTGTTGTACAGAACATCGATGCGGCCATAGTTCTTGATGGCGAACTCGACCAGGCGGTCGACATCGCTACGAACTGACATGTCGCAGGGATGGAGCGAGACCATCTGTCCATCGGTGGAGCGCACCGTTTCCAGGGTGGCTCCGGCATTCGCAGCATTGATGTCACAGCCGACGACGTGTGCACCTTCCTTCGCGAACAAAATCGCGGCAGCGCGGCCCATGCCCCCGCCGGTCCCGGTGATGATGCACACCTTGCCTTTGAGCCGATCGCTCACAGTAAGGTCGCGTCCACGTGAATTCGCAGATCCTCAATCTTGTCCCCGCGGCGACGCAGCACCGTGCAAGGTCGCACCGTATAAAGACTGTCATCCAACCGCGTGTACATGCAGCTGCTCTCGGCAATGCCGAGCGAATCACCGTGGAGTGACCAAGCTCCGGAGAGACTGTGTGACATTGCCTTGATCCGACTCCACACCCCGCCGATCGAAGCACGAAGGGCTTCGCGTCCAACAGTCGTTGGATAGTTGGCAAACGTCAGACGGACGTCATCCGTATGGAGGGCGAGAAACCGTTCCATGTCCAGGCTGTCGGCAGCGCGGTAGAACTCGTAAATCCATTTGGTGTCTCCCGTGGCGTCCCGCTCGCTCTGGGGCGCCAGCGTTTCCCGGCCCTGGTCGACAACAGTGCGCCGCACCGCACCCAAGGTTGCGGCAACGGCGCCGAAATAGGCGCCCTCCATCGGGGCGAAGTGCGCCTTCTCCGCTTCGGTTCCTTCGGGAATGCCTTGCCTGGTGAGTCCGAATGCGAAGGTCAGTGTCAGGTTGCCCTTGTCATCCTCACCGATGACGTTCTCGATGCGGCCCAACTCAACACCGCCTACGCGCTCGAATATGACGCGGTTTTCCGGCTCAAACGTAACCCGCTCACGCAAGGGCACATTGTTGAGGAGGATGTCGCGAAGCAACCATCCTTTACCCTGTTCCACCACGTCGCATTTCTGCATCTGCGGCACGTAGGGGAGGGCGTTGCGCGCCTTCATCATGAGGCCCGTCCACACTTCGTGTCGGCTCAGGAAAACCTTACCCGGCTCATTGACAGGGACTGTCCGGCTCAGCTGATACACGTCGCACCTTCCAATATGACTATCGTTATTTGACTAAATCGCCAGGTACCCGCCGTCGACTGCCATCGCGGCCCCGTTCATGAAGGACGCGGCATCCGATAGCAACCACTTCACCGCCTCACCGATTTCCGCCGGCTCGCCGAAACGGCCAATGGGATGGCGGTCCTTCAGTTTCTCGAAGAACGCGCTGAAGCGCTCGTCTTGTGTCAATCGTGAAATCATGGGCGTGCGAATGATGCCCGGCAGCACTGCGTTGACACGGATCCCGCGGGAGCCATATTCCGCTGCAGCTGCGCGTGTGAGTCCGACGACACCGTGTTTGGCAGCTATGTACTCGCTCGCGTTCTGGATAGCAACTTGCCCGAGCGACGAAGCGGTGTTGACAATGGCGCCGCCACCCGTCTTCATCATTGCCAGAACCTGGTATTTGATGCACCAGAACACGCTGGTCAGATCGACGCGCAGCGCTCGCTCCCATTGCTCCGTCGTGAGCTCATGCAGCGGTACCGCGCATTGCTCCAGACCGGCATTGTTGAAGGCGCCGTCCAACCGACCGTAGGTTGCAACCGCGCGCTCGACAATCGCGCGAACTTCGTTCTCTGCGCCCAGGTCGGCTTGTACGAATACTGCGGCGCCTCCAGCGGATCGAACGGCATCAACAGTGGCTCCGCCTGCTTCTTTGGCGATATCAGTCACTACGACGTTCGCGCCGGCGTCTGCGAGGACCAGCGATGCGGCGCGGCCGATCCCTCCGCCCGCGCCCGTGACTATGATCGTCTTGCCTTGGAGAGTTCCGGTCATTGATTTCCCACCTCTCCTGCGGACGATACGGTTGGGCTTCCTGCCGGTCGAATCACATATCGAAATGCGCTCAATTGCCGCAGGGCATGAGGCGCGCAACCTCTTGATCCCCCAGGGTCAGCAGTCCGCCAGGTCGGTTTCCGCAAGCAGCCGGGACGGCGGCTCAACCGTTTGGCCGCCACCGTAAAGCTGCGCGAACAGGCCTCGCAGCCAGCGGTTACCCGGGTCCGTGTGGAATCGCTCGTGCCAGTACTGGGAGATGTGAAAGCTGGGGATCTCGATGGGCAGCTCGAGGATGGTGACATCCACCAGCTCGGCATACGCCTTGGCGAGGCGATGCGGCACCACGACGAGCAGATCGCTGCTCGACACAATGGAAGTGATTCCCATGGTGTGAGCCACGCGCACCGCAACCCGGCGTTCCAGTCCCGCCGCCCAGAAAGCCTTGTCTACAAAGCTCTCCTGCGAGCTGTGGCCGCCGCCGGTGGGGTGATAAACGAGTTGCGGTGTCTCGAGGAAGCGCTCAAAGGAGATGGTGCCGTGAATAGTTGGATGGCTCGCCCGCACCAACCCGACATAATGCTCCTCAAACAGTACCTGGCAGTGGATCGACCCTTCGAACTCCTCGAAGTAGCCCACGGCCAGGTCGACCTCCCCGGACTCGAGCGCAACACTTCGCATCCGTGAGGGCGGCACCTGCACGGTGTGGATGTTGACCGACGGGGCTTCCCGCGAAATCAGCTCCAGCACCCGCGGCAGCAGCACCATCTGCCCCAGGTCACTCATGAAAATCCGGAAAGTGCGGTCGGAGGCCGCGGGTTCGAAGCCCATCTGCCGCTCGATGGTGTTGCGGACCTCGCTCAGCGCCTTCCTGATGGGGCCCGAGATGGCTTCTGCACGTGGCGTGGGCGCCATGCCGTCCGTGGTCCGCACGAACAACGGGTCCTCGAGGACTTCGCGCAGTCTATTGAGCTGCTTGCTGACAGCCGGTTGCGTCAGGTGCAGATTCGAGGCCGCTATCGTGACACTGCGCGTCTGGAAGATCGCGTCAAAGACCCGCAGCAGGTTCAAATCCAGCCGATTGAAGCTCATGGTCCTACCCCCTTCCTTGCGCATGCTAGCGCCGAATTGCTGGTATGTCGTCTTTTCATTCGACCGCCGGCGGGGAGGCCCGTAACGTTCTGGCCTCATGAGTAGCACCACATTCTGCCATTTCATCGACAATCGCTTCGTGCAGTCGGCATCGGAGCGCCAGTTTGAAAAGTTCTCGCCGGTGGATGGCAGTCTGCTGGGAACAGTGGCCGAAGGAGGGCAGGCGGACGTTGATTTGGCCGTCCAGGCTGCTACGGCCGCGCTCCAGGGAACCTGGGGACGACTGACATTGGCCCAGCGGACCGACATGCTACATGCTGTCGCACGCGAGATAGATCGTCGCTTTGACGATTTTCTCGACGCCGAAGTCAACGACACCGGCAAACCCCGCTCGATCGCCTCGCATGTCGACATCCCGCGTGGGGCTGCCAACTTTCGCGTGTTTGCGGATGCCGTCAAGAATGTTCCGACGGAATTCTATGAGATGACGACGCCCGAGGGACGCAAGGCGTATAACTACTCACTGCGCGTACCGAAGGGCGTCATCGCGGTTGTTTGTCCGTGGAACCTGCCATTGTTGCTCATGACATGGAAAGTTGCTCCGGCGCTGGCTTGCGGCAACACTGTAGTCGTCAAGCCATCCGAGGAAACCCCCGCAACTGCAACACTGCTCGGCGAGGTTATGCAAACGGTAGGTGTCCCGCCAGGCGTATACAACGTTGTCCACGGCTTCGGACCCGGATCGGCGGGCGAATATCTGACTCGCCATCGAGGCATCGCCGCTATCACCTTCACAGGCGAAACGACCACCGGTGCCGCCATCATGAAGGCAGCCGCGGACGGCATTCGTCCCGTGTCCCTGGAGCTCGGGGGCAAGAATCCAGCCGTGGTGTTTGCTGATTGCGATCTCGAGGCCGCAGTGGCGGGTATCACCCGCGCCGCCTTTCTCAACACCGGGCAGATCTGCCTGGGCACCGAACGGGTGTATGTCGAACGCCCTGTCTTCGAGCGCTTTGTGGCCGCGCTGAAAGACAAAGCGGAAGCCCTGAAACCCGGTCATCCGTCTGACAAGAGCACCGGCATCGGGCCGCTCATCAGCATCGAGCACCGCGACAAAGTGTTGAAATACTACCGCCGTGCGGTGTCCGAGGGCGCCACCGTTGTCTGTGGCGGCGGGATACCCACCATGCCCGGGTCGCTCGCCAGCGGCGCCTGGATCCAACCTACGATCTGGACCGGGCTGCCCGAGAGCTCGGCGGTCAATCGGGAGGAGATCTTCGGGCCGTGCTGTCACATCCGGCCGTTCGATTTCGAAGAGGAGGCCATCCGTCTGGCGAATGACACGCCTTACGGGTTGGCTGCGAGTGTGTGGACGCGGGATGTTGCGCGGTCATTCCGACTCGGGGCCAGTCTCAATGCGGGCATAGTCTGGATCAACTCCTGGTTCCTGCGCGATCTGCGCACGCCGTTCGGCGGTTCGAAGCAGTCGGGTATCGGCCGCGAGGGCGGCGTCCATTCAATGGAGTTTTATACGGAATTGCGCAACGTCTGTGTGAATACCTGACATGACAAAACTCAGTGCTACCCGGCCCGATATTAACAGACTGGCCCAACTGGGTGATGAGCTCTTCGAGAGCCTGCGCTCCCGGACGCCCGTTGAGCCGCTGACGGAGCGCGAGCCCGGCCTGACCGTTGCCGATGCCTACGCCATCCAGGAGCAGGTCATTCGCAGGCGCCTGGCGCTCGGCGACCGGATCGTCGGCAAAAAGATCGGCTTGACGAGCCGGGTCGTGCAGCGCGCGCTCGGGGTGAGTGAACCGGATTTCGGGCAACTGCTCGCGAGCATGGTGGCTTCTGACACCATCAGCGTGGGCACGATGTTGCAGCCGAAGGCGGAAGGCGAGGTGGCGTTTCTGCTCGACCGCGATCTGACGGGTCCCGGTGTCAGCAATGCCGATGTGCTCGCCGCGACGCGCTTTGTCATGCCGTGCTTCGAGATCGTGGATTCCAGAATCCGCGACTGGCGGATCAAGCTGCAGGACACCGTGGCTGACAATGCCTCGGCGGGCATGTTTGTTCTCGGTGACCGCGCCGTCGATCCGAAGAGTGTCGACTTGTCCACGTGCGGAATGGTGCTGGAAAAGAACGGCAATCTCGAGTGCACCGGCTCCGGAGCCGCCGCGCTCGGCTCACCCGTGACCTGTGTTGCGTGGCTCGCCAATGCGCTGGGCCGGTTCGGAATGCCCTTGCGGGCCGGCGAAGTCATTCTCTCCGGATCGCTGGGGGCTCTGATTCCCGTGACCGCCGGCGATTCCCTCCACCTGTCCATCGGCGGATTGGGCTCAGCCTCCGTCAGGTTTATCTAATGCCGCTCACAGCCGCGAAAATCGCCTCATATGCCGAGCAGCTCGACACGGCCGCGCTCGAATGCCAGGCAGTGCCGCAACTGGAATCGGGGCTCACCCTGGCCGAGGCCTACGAGATCCAGTGGACGTTGCGCAAACGCCGTATTGCAGCTGGCGCGCGCGTGAGCGGACTCAAAATGGGTCTGACGTCGCGCGCCAAAATGAAGCAGATGGGTGTTGCAACACCCATCTACGGCTTTCTCCTGGATGAGTACCTCGTGCCGGCCGATGAGGTCGTCACGTCCAAACTCATCCACCCTCGCATCGAGCCGGAAATTGCTTTTGTGACGCGCACCTGCCTGCAGGGGCCGGGATGCACGAGTGCCAGCGCGCTTGCTGCAGTCGACTTTGTCATTCCGGCTATCGAAGTGATCGATTCCCGTTACGCTGACTTTAAGTTTGATCTGCCGAGCGTCGTAGCTGACAACGCGTCCTCCGCTCGCTATATCGTGGGCAGCTGCGCACGTCGCGTGGATGAGCTCGATCTGCGAACGCTGGGTGTCGTTGTGGAGAAGAACGGGGAAGGGGTCGCCTTCGGAGCGGGTGCGGCCGTGTTGGGGTCGCCGGCGTTGAGCCTGGCGATGTTGGCCAACCTGCTCGCCGAGCGCGAGCAGAGCATCCCCGCGGGTACCTACGTCATGACGGGCGGCATCACCGAAGCGATTGCTGCGAAGGCGGGAGATCATTTCGCCGCGCGCTTCCAGGCGCTCGGCTCAGTGTCAGTCCGATTCACTTAGAGAGACTGCATGCCCATCGCAAATATACAGATCCTGGCGGGCCGACCAGCAGAAGCCAAACGCGCGCTGATCCAGGCGGTGACCGCGGCAATTGTCGAGTCTCTACAGGTCAAACCAGAAAGCGTGCGCGTCATTGTCCAGGAGGTGCCGCCGGAGCACTGGGGTATCGGTGGCGTCAGCGCCAAGGAACTGGGGCGATGATTCCACTCCACGATATTCGCTACGTTCGGCTCGGGACCGAAGACCTCGATGAAGCGGTTCGATATGCGACGCGAATTTTGGGTCTGGAGCTCGTGCGCCGCGATCGGACCAGTGCGTATCTACGCGCTGATGATCGCGAGCACACGCTAGCCTACACACTGGGGAACCCGCGCGAGCACATTGCAGCGTTTGAGTTGTTGTCGAAAGCGGAGCTCGACAACGCGGCCGCCGAGCTGGAGCGCGCTGGACATCCCGTGCGGGCCGGAACGAAAACCGAGTGTGAGCAACGCTACGTGGACGCGTTCATCGCTTTCAAGGATCCCAGTGGCAACGCGATTGAGTTGATTACACGACCTGCCCACAGCGGGCGGCGGTACTTTCCCACACGAGATGCGGGGATAACGGGGTTCTCCCATATCGGGCTGCATTCGATCGCACCGCGCCAGGACGAGGTATTCTGGACGACGGTGTGCAATGCCCGGGTGAGTGACTGGATCGGTGAGGCCCCGCTGCTGCGGATCGATCCCGTCCATCATCGCATCGCGTTGTTTCCCTCCAAGCGCACCGGGGTGCAACACATCAACCACCAGGTTGAGAGCATCGATGACATCATGCGCTCATACTACTTCCTGAAGGACAACAACGTTCGGATCCGCTTCGGTCCAGGCCGCCATCCCACCTCGGGAGCCATGTTTCTGTATTTCGAAGGACCGGACGGCATGATCTACGAGTACTCGTCCGGCGTCAGGATGATCACGGACGAGAGCTATACTCCACGGCAGTTCCCCGCGAAAAATACGTCCTTTTGTGCCTGGGGCTCGAAGCCGGACATCCCGGAATTCGAAGCCGAGAGCAGCCCGAATGGCTGACCCGGTCGGCGTGTCAGCCAGCGATGCCCGCCGTGTGCGGGTTGCCGCGCGTGCCGTGGCCCGTGCGGGGCTGGTCCACGCTTACGGCCATTGCAGCCTGCGCATCGATTCTGATCACTTCATTGTCAGTCCGGCGAAGCCGCTCGGGCTCGTCACCCCGGAAGATGCGGTGGTCGTTGTTCCCACGCACGGTGCCTTGCCGCCAGAGGCTCTTCCCGAAGTGCTCGCGCACCAATACATTTACCGGCAGCGTCGCGATGTCTCGGGAATTGTCCGGTTCCAGTCGCCGAATTTGACTGCGCTGTCAACTTTGGGGCTGACGCCCAAGGCGCGCCACGGGTTCGGCGCGTACTTTGCTCCCAGCGCACCGTTGCATGCGGACCCGCGGCTCGTGAGGGATAGTGCCAGTGCAGCGGCGCTCGTTGAGGAACTGGGTCCGGCACGAGCAATTGTCATGCGCGGCAATGGCGCGGTGTCGGTGGGCAATACGCTGGAAGAAGCGGTTGTGATGGCCTGGTATCTGGAAGACTCGGCGCGCGTGGAGTTGGCGGTCCTGGGGACCGGGTTGGATGGCCAGGTTCTGACGCCCGCGGAAGCTCAGGACCGCGCAGTCACATCGGGACGGATCGTCGAGAGAATGTGGGACTGGTTGACGAGGGGGGATTCGTAAGTGAGTGAATCGACATTAAAGCTCAAATTCCTGTCGCATGGAACGCTCGAGAGCCGCGACCTGGATTTCACCCGGCGGTTTTACCAGGAGTTCCTGGGATTCGAAGTCGTCAAGGCGAGCAAGATTTCCCTCTGGTGCCGCCTCGGCGGCCAACACATCTACGTGGTTGTGCAGGTTCCGCCCCAGCGCAAAGGCGAAATGCCGTTTCTCAATCACAACGGCATCGATGTCCACACCGAGGAGGAAGTGGACGAGTGCCATCGCCTCGTGGTGCGTGATGCGGAAAAATGGCAACTGAAAAAGATAACGAAGCCGGCCGTGCAACACGGCACGTACGGTTTCTATTTCTATGACGCGGATGACAACTCATGGGAAATCCTGGCCAATCCGCCGGGCGGGTATTCCTGGATGTTTGAGCGTGGCGACCAGGACGGGGTTGGTCACATGAGCAAGAATTTCGAGCGTCCGGAATCCACTTTGCGCAAGACACCGAAGACCTGACATGTCAGAGACCTCTTATCGTCTTGCCACGTATGCAGCGTCTGACGGAAAGCCACGCGCATGCATAGTTGTGGATGAGCGTGTGGTGGATGTCGCGACTTCGGTGCTGGAGGTATTGCACAGCTGGCCGGAGTTCTCCGTCAAATTGCCCGAGTTGGCCGTGGGGACACGGCGTAACGGCGCGCCATACCCGACGCTGTCGAGCGTGCGCCTGCTGGCGCCGATTCTGTATCCGGGTACGATCTTTTGCGCCGGTGCCAATTACAAGGACCATGTGGTCGAGATGTCCCGGGCCTTGAATCTGCCGCCCGAGCCTGATCCGCATGATCTGGGACTGAAGCCCTGGCATTTCCTCAAAGCAGCCGCGCAGTGTGTGCGGGGAACGGGTAGTCGGGTAGCCCTCCCGGCCTATTCCCAGAAGGTCGATTGGGAGGCCGAGATCGCGGTCGTCATGGGCCGCGAGTGTCGCAATGTCAGTGTTGAGAATGCGCTGGAGTATGTGGCGGGCCTGACGATCGCCAACGATCTGTCGGCGCGCGATCACCTCAAGCGCGCCGGCATTGCCGCGGACTCGCCATTCAAGTTCGATTGGGTCAGCCAGAAATGCTTTGAGGGTGCGCTGCCTCTCGGGCCCTGGATCTGTCCATTGGACGAGGCAGGGGATGTCGGCAATCTCGGCATTCGGCTGTGGGTCAACGAGGAGCTGATGCAGGACTCCTCCAGCTCCAATCTGATCTTCACCATGGCGGAGCAGATTTCACACCTGAGCACGCGGCTGACCCTGATGCCCGGCGATGTAATCGCGACCGGGACGCCCGCGGGCTGTGGCGCGGCGCGCGGTCGGTTTCTGAAGGCGGGTGACCGTGTCCGCGTCTGGGTTCAAAACATTGGTGAGCTGACAACGGAATTCACGTGAGCAAAATCAATGTCGCATTGATCGGTTCGGGCAACATCGGCACGGACTTGATGTACAAGGCGCTACGCAGCGCCAACCTGGCCCCAACGTGGATGGTGGGCATCGATCCGGCGTCCGATGGGTTGGCGAGGGCACGCGATGCGGGACTGAAGACGACGGCTGAGGGGTTGGATGGCTTGTTGCCGCATGTTGCGCGTGACGGAATTCGTATTGCGTTCGATGCCACATCGGCCTATGTCCATCATGAGCACGCGCGCCGTTTGCGCGAGCACGGGGTCGCTGTCATCGACCTGACGCCAGCGGCCGTAGGGCCCTATTGCGTGCCACCGGTCAATCTCGCGGAGCACGCCGGTCGCGGCGAGATGAATGTCAACATGGTCAGCTGTGGAGGGCAGGCCACCATACCGCTGGTCGCAGCCGTCTCCTCAGTCCAGCCGGTTGAATATGCGGAAATCGTCGCGACGGTGGCATCGCGCAGCGCAGGCCCCGGAACACGTAAGAACATCGACGAATTCACGCGCACGACGGCCAGCGGGATCGAGAAAGTCGGGGGCGCCCGGCGCGGCAAGGCCATCATTATCCTGAACCCCGCTGAGCCGCCGCTGATCATGCGCGACTCGGTGCATTGCCTGACCCGCGATGAGCCGGATCAGGAGCGCATCCGGACGGCCATTCTCGCCATGGTACTCGAAGTGCAGAAGTACGTCCCGGGTTATCGACTCACTCACGGGCCGGTGTTTGATGGTCGACGCGTGTCGGTTTACCTGGAGGTGGCCGGTCTTGGAGACTACCTCCCGAAATATGCAGGCAACCTCGACATCATGACTGCCGCTGCCTTGCGCACTGGCGAGATGCTGGCTGCGGAAATTGCTTCGGGACGCTTCGACCCGCGGCCTTCGTCCGCGGCTGCCTGACGGGGTGCGGGCGAATGCCCGTGCAAAGGGAGACTGATATGAATCTTCGCGGCAAACGGGTTCTGCTTCACGACAATTGTCTGCGTGACGGCATGCATCCCAAACGTCACCAGATCTCGATTGAGCAGATGGTTTCAGTGGCGACGGCGCTGGATGATGCGGGAATGCCGCTCATCGAAGTGACCCACGGGGATGGCCTGGGTGGCGCCTCAGTGAACTACGGCTTTTCGGCTCACTCTGACGAGGAATATTTGCGGGCTGTCGTGCCGCGGATGAAGCGGGCGCGCATCTCGGCCCTGTTGATTCCCGGGATCGGCACCGTTGATCACCTGCGGCTCGTTCACGGCTGTGGGGTTAAAACGATTCGCGTTGCCACTCACTGCACGGAGGCGGACGTCGCTGAGCAGCATTTGGGATTGGCGCGCAGGCTCGGGATGGACACCGTTGGATTCCTGATGATGGCCCATATGCAGGAGCCCGAGAACCTGGCGAAGCAGGCGCTGCTCATGGAAAGTTACGGCGCCAACTGCGTGTACTGCACGGATTCCGCCGGCTACATGCTGCCGGACGATGTCACCGCTCGAGTCGGCGCTTTGCGCTCGGTGCTGCGAGCGGACACTGAAGTGGGCTTTCACGGTCATCACAATCTGGCGATGGGCATTGCCAACTCGCTCGCGGCAGTTGAAGCCGGTGCGACCCGTGTGGACGGTTCCGCGGCGGGGCTCGGCGCCGGCGCGGGCAACACGCCCCTCGAGGTGTTTGCCGCTGTCTGCCAGAGAATGGGTGTCGAGACCGGCATCGATTTGTACAAGTTGGTCGACGTCGCCGAGGACCTCGTGGTCCCCATGATGGACGCGCCGATCCGCGTCGATCGTGACTCGCTCATTCTCGGCTACGCCGGCGTGTACTCCTCTTTCCTGCTGTTCGCACAGCGAGCGGCTAAAAAGTACGGCGTTTCCGCACGTGACATCCTCGTAGAGATGGGCCGGCGGCGCGCCGTCGGCGGGCAGGAAGATTTGATTGAGGAAGTGGCCATCGAGCTCGGGAGGGCATGATCATGTCGACTCAGCATCCGCGCTACCTCTTCGAACCCATCATTCATCGCAAGCCGGTGACGTTTCCAGGCAATCAGCGCCTGGCTGTGCTGATCTACGTCAATATCGAGCACGTACCCTTCGGCTCGACGGCGCCTGCACACGCCGTGTATCCAGGCACGCTGCAATTCAGTCCCGACATTCTCAATCACGGTTGGCGCGACTACGGCAACCGGGTGGGCCTGTGGCGGATCATGGCGGCGATGGATCGATACGGCTATCGCGGAACGGTCAACCTGAACAGCGACGTGTGCCGCGAGTATCCCCAGATCATTCGCGAGGGCAATGATCGCCACTGGGAGTGGGGCGCACAGGGCGACAACAACACCAGCATTGCAACGCTCATGACCGAACAGGAGGAACGGGAGTTTATTGGGCGCAACCTCGGAATCATCGAGGCGGCAACGGGGACGCGGCCGAAAGGGTGGCTGGGGATGTTCCTGGCGGAAAGCCTGAATAGTCCGGACCTGCTGGCCGAGGCGGGCATCCAGTACGTTTCGAACTACACGCATGACGAGCTTCCAGTTCCCATGCGTGTCAAAACGGGTACGGGCACCTTGCTGACCATGCCTTACACGCTCGAGTTGAATGACGTGCCCACCATTCTGGGCAAGGGGGCGTCGGCGGAAGTTTTCGGCCAGATGATCCGGGACCAGTTCGATGTGTTGTATGAGGAAGGCAAACAGCGGCCGCGCATCATGTCCATCTCGCTGCACCCGTTCATTTCGGGCCACCCGTTTCGCATGAAGCACCTGGAGTCGGCCCTGGGCTACGTGGCCTCACACAGCGATGTCTGGCTCACCACCGGGGGAGAAATCAACGACTGGTATCGGGCCCGCTATCTTTAATTGAGACTTGGTTAGCCAGGTCCCGCAGAGAACCCATTTGTCCCATGTGCAGGAGGAGGGGCGCGGCGTCGGAGCGTTTGTGATGCTCGACGCGTCCCAGGAGGATGGTGTGATCGCCTTCCTGATGGCGCGAGTAGGTCGTGCACTCGAAGGTCGCAACACTGTCGCGCAGCCGTGGACAACCTCCAATGCCGTTTTCGAAGTCATCCCGCCAGTCCGCGAATTTGTCGGCGGCAGGCCGGGCAAAGTGCATCGCGATTTGCCGTTGGGACGCGGCCAACACGCTCAGAATGAAGTGACGCCCGCTGATGAACGCATCGGCGCTGCGTGCATCATCACGGATGCTCCACAGGATGAGTGGCGGGTCGAGGGACACTGACGCAAACGAATTGATGGTCATCCCTTCGCATTTGCCGTCTGTTGCCACTGTCGTGACCAGACAAACACCCGTCGGAAACGTTCCGAGCGACTGCCTGAATGACCGCGCGTCCGTAGTGACGGGCGTATCGCCCGTAATGAGCGTCCATGAGTACATTGATCTTCAGTACTGGCCCTTGGGAGTGAGACCCAGCAGGTGCTGTCCGACCATTGAGGAGACTGCATCCCAGTTGAGCGTGATGTGGCGCACGATCGCATTTGAATCGCGCCACATACGCTGTATGGGCTGATTAGAGGAGAGACCGCTACCCCCGACAGCCGAGAACACCGCCTCGACCGCATCGCGGGCCAGGCGGGCTGCAAATGCGTGGTCACGTCGATTGCGGATGCGCTGATCGACGGTGAGGGGTTGGCCGCTCAGGGTCACCCGCTCAACCTCAGTCGTGTCCCGGGTGATCAGCAGCCGGGCGGCATCTGCCAGTGCGGAGGCCTCGGCTACCCTGGATTGCACAGGAAAGAATTCGCTCAGGCGATTGCCGGCACCGCCAACGCCGCCGCGGGTGACGCGTGTGCCGCAGAGGTTCACAAACTCTTCGACGGCTCCCAGGGCTGTGCCGAGAAGCGGTGACACGAGGCACACGGGGAGCGCCGACAACATCGGTACGCGGTAGATGCGGTTGGAATTGACCGCGGTCCCCGGAGACGAGCCACTGGCCGCCGCGGCGACCATCAGCCGCCGATGATCCGGTACGAAGGTCGGTTTCTCGATGGCTATGGTCTTCGACCCGGTTCCTGCCTGACCCGCAACATACCAGTTGTCTTCGATGGACCACTGCGCCCGGGGCACGAGCACAAATCCCGGCTGGGGCGGGGTACCCGGCTCCGGCGCAGGAAACCGGGCGCCGAGAATGACCCACTCGGAGTTGTCGACATTCGAGACGAACTGCCAGCGTCCTTCAATCAGGCAGCCGCCGTCTACCTTTTGTGTTGTGCCGGTCGGCGAGTAGGAGACGCAGGCGAAGGCTTCCGGGTTGCTTTTCCAAACATCGTTCTGGGCTGCTTCCGGAAAGCCCGCGATCATCCATTGGTGGATGGTGCCGATGGCACAGCACCAGGCGGACGAGGTGCAGCCTCGACCCAGCTCGCTGATGACATCGATGAAAGCGGTGAAACCATATTCGTAGCCGCCGAAGCGCGCCGGTTGCATGAGCTTGAAAAAGCCGGCCTCCCGGAATGCGTCAATCGTCTGCGCAGACACACAGCGTGCCGTCTCGGTGGCCTGGGCCTTTTCCCGCAGCATCGGCACGAGATCGCTCGCAGCGGCGACGATGCTGGCAAGCGCCGGCGCGCCGGCGACCGGCGAGTTGCGTCCCGGCGCGGTGGTATCAATCGGGCTGATGTTCAGGAATTGGGTCGCCATGACTCACCTACGCGCGACGGACACGGTTTTCAGGCGCGAAGACCTGTCCCATCACTTTGATCAACTCGGGAGCGGTGAAGTCGAACAGCCCGCCGTTGCCTGACACCCACTGGAAGGTGTGCAGCAGGCGGGTGATCTTCCATTGGCCGCCGATGCGCGCAAAGCTGTTTTCGTACCAACCGTTCTGCGTGTATTCAGCGGAGCCGCCGTCGGTAGACTTCCAGTGACGCGCCACCATGTAGATGACGGCATCAGCGCGGTCCCCGTCGATAGTCGCGTTGAAGTTTGAGTACTGGTGGTGGCGCCTCACCGGGCTCAGGATGACTTCCGCAAAGCGGGTCCACAGGTCTGCATCGACATGGACTTCCGGCTGGCCCGTGAGCCGCTCGAAGTTGACCTGGAAGCGGTCGGCGAAACAACTGCGATACAGGGGCCAGTTCCCCGTGTCCAGTGCACGTCCGAAGTTGAGCATGACCCGCTCAATTTCGGCACGGTTCCACAGTGTCTCAATCATCTGCTCGTGAGTCATGCGCGCCACCCCTGCTTGCTCCTGTTTAGTAGCTTACCGTGAAGCGTAGACCGTACGTCCGCGGCTCATCGAGATAGGAAGTGCCCGGGCCCGGCACGCCTGCCGCCGCAGTTGCAGCAATGACCGCGCGATTCTGGATGTTCTTGATCCATGCACCGGCCGACCACTTCGTGGCATCGTAGGTGAGCGAGGCGTCCCCCTTGTTTGAGGGACCCTGGCGCGTACCCTTGTTGTGTACGTAGTCGGCAAACCACGAGCTCTCGAATCGCCAGTCGATGTGCGCGCGCAGCATCGCCTCGCCGATCGGTATGTTGTGTGTGTACCCGGCCATCGCGCTCCAGTCAGGCGCGTACGCCAGCTGCAGGCCATCGTAGTTCTGGCCGTCGGGCGTGATGAAGTCCTTGTTGCGCGCCTGCGAGTAACCGACGTTCAGGTTGATCTGATCGTTGGTAAATACGCGCGCCAGGATATCCAGCTGGTTACCCTTGATGGTCACCTTGCGAGCGTTGAATATCGTGTTATAGGCCGCCGCGATGTTGTAGCTTTGAATGAGCAGGTCGCGATAGTCGTACCAGAACACCTCGTCGTTGATCTGCAGCGAGTCGTCCAGCCAGCGCGACTTGAAGCCGGCCGTGTAGGCGAGCAGCCGTGAGGGTTTGACCTCATTGTCAAAGGTGGCTGTATTGGGCAGCTCGTTGAATGTACCGGGCTGAAAGCCCGTCTGGATGGCCCCATACAGCATCATCTTCGGCGTCAGGTCCTGCTCGATGCCTGCCTTCCAATCGAGATTCTTGAAAGTCTCGTCGAAGGTATAGGGCAGCCCGCCCAGTGCCGCCGGCTCATTGCCATGTGCGGTCCGGTTCGTAGAGCTGCCGCGAGCGCCCAAGGTGGCGCGCAGGGTATCTGTGATGCTGTAGGTAGCCTGTCCGAAGACCGCATAGCCCTTCAGCCGGTTGGCGTCGACACTGTCCTGCAAAAATGCGAACGGCAGGTTGGTGAACAGCGTGATCCCGCCATCATTGCGGACGTTGTAGAAATACAAGCCGCCCAGCCATTTCAGCGGTCCTGCGCCGTTGCTCGCCAGCCGCAGCTCCTGCGTGATCTGGTTGTAATGCGCGGTGTTCGAAGAGCGGATGGCGCTCAACCAGTACTGCGGCCGCGCATCCAGGTAGAGGTAGGAGGGCAGGTAGCTCAAGGTGGCCCAGTCGAAGTTGTAATCGACCTGGCCACCGATCATGTACGTTTTGTAATGGTTGCGTTCCGCTACCGGGGTTCCGAACGGGCCGGCGAACTGCCCGGTGCGGGTGTCATCCCACGGGTTGCCGTGCAGGAAACAGGATTCACAGTAGGCGCCCGTCAGGGGATCCGTGCCCTTGTTGACGAGGTTGGCGGTGTGACCTTCCTTCACCGCGCCCTGGCCCCAGAGGTAGATCGACAGCTGCTCGGTTGGATTGAAGATCGCCGACAGCCGCGCGCTGGTGTCATTTTTCGACTGGGCGCCGGTCTCCTCCACACCGTCGTTGCGGCTGTAGTCAACAGCCGCACGCAGCGCGAGAGTTTCGCTCGCTTTGATGTTCTGGGTGACCGTGGCATGGACGGCGGCATAGTTGCCGACTTCCAGCAGCACACCACCCTCATTGTTGAATCCGGGTCGTGTGGGCGTCACGTTGATCGTTCCGCCGATGGCGCTTCGACCGTACAGGGTGCCCTGTGGGCCGGGCAGAACCTCGAACTGCTCCACATCGAAAAATCCCGCGCTGGTGGCTTCGCGAGGCAGGTAGATGCCCGCGAAATTGAAGGCCACGTTGGGTTCGACGTTAGCCTGGTCGAGGTTGGCACCCACGCCGCGAATGAACACCTGGGTGTTGTTGCCTTCGGCCTGGAACCGCACGGACGGTACGAGCTTCTGTGCCTCGCGCAGATCCGTCACGCCGGCATCCAGCAGCGTCTCAGCCGAGATTGCGGTGACCGCCGCGGCGGTCTTCTGCAGATTTTGTGATTGTTTTTCAGCCGTGACAGTGACTTCCGCGAGCGCCTCGCTGCTCTCGTCGGCGTCCGCCAGTGCAATTTGCGGAGCCAACGCGGTTGCCAGCGTCGCGCATCCACAAATTGTCAAAATGGTCCGATGCATGCGGTCTTTCCCCCTT
>JAXDQF010000053.1:0-22946 GCA_034668025.1 Gammaproteobacteria bacterium
TAATTCAACAACAGCGCCATCAGGTACAGTCCCTGAGCGGTCGCGTGAAAGTTGGACTCCGGCCGTACGCCGATGCGCGGATGCAGGCCGCCTTCCCAGAAGATCGCCCTTCCGCCCGGCAGCGATGAGACGATATCAGCGCCGGTCCAGCCGCCATCCGCCTGTTGCGCATCTGTCAGAGAACGACGTCGCCATCCGATCGTCGACGAGCAATCCCTTTGCGTGCCCCGCGCCATCCTCCAGCGCCGTGCCAATGACCACGGCCAACACATATCAAATCAACTGGCTGACCGCCTCTTCGAGCGTCTTCGCTTTCAACATCCGTTCAACCACTACAGGCGACAGCGCATCGTGCGCGCTGCGGACGCGAGTCTGAGCTGCCTCAGTCAGCGGCCCAAAACGCGATGCCAGCAGCTCGAGAATGAGCTCTATGCGACCCTCTGCCTTGCCCTCTGCCTTACCTTGTCCGTAATAACGGCGGGCGAAGGTGCTCTGGTATTCGAATCCGAGTGAATTCATGGTGGTGGCCCCAATTGCCTCTAGGATGTTTGGAGAAATGGAAATCAACATGAGATCGAAATACAACCTGGAGCGCTCGGGGTCAATACCAGCGCTGGCGACGATCGCGGCGGAGACGATTCGCTTGGCCAGCGAAATATTCGCGCTTTGCCCGTGCCCTATCGCTGACAAAACCGCGAGTTCGACATTCTCTAGGGCTTCCTGTATTTCGGTGATGATCGGCGTATTCGACGGCCCGACTACCCACGGTTTGCATTGGGTCCCCGGGCCCAATTCTATGGACCTTCCCGCCCAACGAGCCACGGTATCCTCGGTCGTGAGAACGAGCAGGCACACTGGGCAGCGATGTCGAGCGCGAAGATTAGCAATATAGGCAGGCCAAGCGTACGGCTTATCGTCGTCGCGACCCAACTGCACTTCCACGATGATACCAAGTACCTTCAGTGATCCACGCATCAGAAACAACACCAAATCGGCTCGATATTCAGCGGGCTTAAGATCGCTCAGATCCGAAGAGTCAGTGCGGATCTCGTCGTACTCGGGAAGCTTTACATCGAACTCGCGCAGCAGATCCGCCGCTGATCCAAAGCGGTTGCGGAACAAGTTCAGGAGCGACTCGTGTTTGTACGAGGGCATACGAGCAGGCTAAGCATCCGTTGACGTCGTGAACAGCCCCAATAACGGGTGCAAACATAAAGAAACACCCTTTGTCTGTGGAACGACATCGCCAATCGCTCATCGCTGAACAATCTCTGTAGCGTACCGATCGGGCCATCTCCAGCACCGTGTTCATGACCACGGTTCACGGTTAACACATACTTGTTGGTAATGTGTGGGATATGCCAACGTGATCAGCGCTATTGGCCCTACGCCCTATGAGCGCGTAGAAGCGCACGTTACCGCTCTCTTGTTACTTCGGAGGTGGTGGACAGGCCTCAGGCCGTGACATTTCTATTTCGCCACAAGTGGGTTCTAAATTAAGGTTATGGCGAAATATGGCAGAATTATATTCCGCCACAACGGCTCTTTTATAGAGAGCAATGGCGGAATTTAACCCTTTCAGCCTTCCAAAGAGTCAACGGACGCCGCGTTCGAGATCGGCCCTAACCGTGTCTTGAAGATCGACTTTCAATTCTACAGATCGGTTCAGACACACCCGTGTGACGGCTGATTGACCCGGTATGCGCTGTCGCGCGATGAATTGTCGTTATCTGACAGCCGCCAACTTCCGTCGCGATAGCGCTCGGTGATTTCGGTCTCGTTCAGCAGATCCGAGGTCTCGGAGGTCATGCTTGCCCATCAGCGTCCTGGGTTACGTCTGTTTCGGACGGGACCGTGCCCAACTCCGGAGCCACGAGACCCAAAAAGAGGGTCCGACACAGGGTCTCAGACACCAGCGTTATTTGACGCTCTTTGCGAGATTCCGCGGCTGATCGACGGCCGAATGATCACGACGCATAGAGCGCGAAACTCGGCGTCCGTTGCTACCGTATAAAACAACGCACGAACGATCCACGGTTGATTCGCACGAACGAGAGCAGCAGAGATGCCAAATCAGCGTTGACAACGCGCCACAGGATCATGAAGCTACATCAGCAAGTCGGAGCGACTGTGTTCTTTGCGAGGCAGACATGAATGCTGCGAGCATGTTAGGTTGCCAGGATCCTCGGGAGATAGCCGACATCGGCCGGAGGATCTATGCAAACAGGTATCAAACCGAATTCGAGACTCGTTACCCGGGACAAATAGTCGCGATCGACATTGCTTCGGAACGGGCGTTCGTAGCTTCCTCGGTCGAGGAAGCGGTTGAACGAGGACACGACGCGAATCCCACGAGCTTATTTCACGTCATTAAGGTCGGCGCTGCCGGCGTATACCGAATGAGATGACGACATGCGGGCCGTACGCGGGTACTTCAGCAGTAGCGGCAGCTCATGCATCAATTTTCGGCTCTCCGGAGTATTGGCTGGCTCAGCGGCGAAAGAGGGGGTTGAATTCGAAGCCGTGATTGATACGGGCTTCGACGGATTCGTCAGTATGCCGATGGCTCAGGCATTCCCGCTTGGGCTTCCATTGAGAGGCGCCATTGAGGTGACTCTCGCGGATGGAAGGAGCGTGACCAAATTCCATGCACTGGGACGCGCGATTCTCGGGGATCACGCAAACTGGGGAGCCGTCATTCTCGAGCCTGCTTCTGATGAGCTCTTGATTGGCCTGAAATTTCTGCAGGCATTTGATCTGGCCCTCGTACTCACGCGGAGCGAAGTACTGCTGATTGAACAGGACGAAGACTGGTTGAACAGCCTCTGTACAGATCGGGATAGCGTCGCCATCAAAGAGCCGCCCCCGCCGTACTACTCGCGCCCACATCGCTTGCAGTGGGCGGCGAAGTCGCCGTAGACGTGGCTTGCGTCCGCTGTGAGCTGAAATCAAAGTCGCATCCTGCAAAGGTTTCACCCGCGGTGACACAATTGCACCCGGCTGCCAAAACTCTCTTCAAAGGCGGTTACCTCGCGGCTGCTTGCTGCAAACATGAGATGCGAGGAGAGTTCGCAAGCGAATCGCGCAAGACGTGCGTAACAAAGATCCACGCTGCCCGTCTTTCACTCGATGAAGACAGTTGGCCGGAAGAGCCGCCTAGCGCAGACATGGATATGTTCCGGAAGGCCATTCGGAGGCGCCCTGCGCACATGGGTTTTCCCGAGCGCAGCGCTGTTGCAAGGCCGCGTTTGGTCGCGATGGAGGCGTGCACCCGGCGGCCAAAGTGGCCGCCGGGTGCACGCATGAACGTCAGCGTTTGATATTGAGGAGGTTCACCTCACTGGCTCCATTCTTGTTGTCGTGAGTCACAATCATCAGGCCCCTCGCGGGCGTGATTGCGAACTCCGTCGGATTTACCGTCACCGTCACGCCGACTGCCTGGTTCGGGTTGACCGCGACAAAATCTCCAGTACTGACTGAGCTCTGGAATGCATTGAATGACGCCACTGCATTGAACGTGTCAGTCTGATTGCTCAGCTGGTCGAACGACTGCACCGTGTAGGTGAAGCGCGGTTTGGACGCCGAAAGCCCGAGGTCGGATGCGAGAACGGGCAGTATGATCGTGCTTCCATCGGTCGGCGCGTCGGCCAGGAAGTTGATCGACAAGTCACCGGTCGCGACATTTTCAACAAACGACCCTACCTGACCGTTTGCCAAACCGGCAGTGACGAGTCCGAAATCAGCGTTGAACACCAGGTAGTCGGCAACGCCATCTCCGTTCGTGTCGATCGAGATGTCGAACTCTTCCTGCTCTGCGGTCGACCATCCTTTGTAGGTGTTGACCGCGAAGGCAAGGACTCCATCGCTCGGGAACGTTTGAACGCCCGCGGCGTGAAGGTCCAGCCGACCGTCCACCTCTTTCTTTTGATCCTCCAGGCCCCACGCATAGAAATCCGCAGTCCCGGTAATCGGGCTGTTGCGGTTCGTGAGCGACACCACGCCCTGGGCGTCCTTTGCCTTGATGGAGATTTTCGCATCCACGTTCGACGATACACGCGGGACCAGGTAGTACGGCACGCGCAATGTGTATCCATGGTTGGATGAGGGCACGGTAGGCGTAAGCGTCACGATTCCCGACACCTCTCGCATCGCGCTGGAATCTCCCACCGTCGCAGCTGGCACCGTCAGAGTTACATCCACTGTGTCCTGACTCCTAGGCGGCACGGTGATGTGTGATGAGCCCAGTGAGAGGCTGTGTGGTGAGCCCTGCTTCTGCGCAACAGATACGTTGAACGAGACGGACGTTGGCCCGTCATTCCTGACGTGAATCTTTCCAGCCTGCGAGAAATTCGTTGAGAATTCCTGCATCTGGAAGTTCAGGGTCGTCTCGTCCTTGTCGGCGAAGGCGATCGCCTGCGTGCCCACGGCAGCCGCCGCATTCACGAGGCCGCTGCCCGCTCTGTGCGCCTGATAGTCGGGCAGGTCACCCGGGTTGCCACTGTTGATGATTGCCGACTTGACCGCATCGGGCCTCCACTTCGGATGTGCCTGTATTGTCAGCGCCGCGACACCCGTGATGTGCGGAGTAGCCATCGATGTGCCGGAATCGACGAGGGTTCCATTGCCGGTTCCCATTCCCGCCGAGATGATATTGGTTCCCGGCGCGGTGATATCCGGCTTGAGACGCGCATCAGGCGTACGTGGACCACTGGAGCTGAAGCTGGCCATGCCAGTCGCGATGGGTGTTCCTTCCGTGAGAGTGATCGACAGTCCATTGCGCAGGGCCAGCGCGACGCCGTCCGAGGTCGAAACGTTGACGGGGCCTTTCACCCCGAAGAATGGAATGGTCACTGTGAACGGCTCACCCGTATCCGGGTTCGACGTGATCTCACCCTCGAACACCGGCAGACTATTGGCGTTGTTGATCATCACCACAGCAGCCGCTCCGGCCTGTTGACCGAAGATCGCACGTGCCACGCGCGCGCATGTGCCGCGCTGAACCACGGCGATCTTGCCCGCGACGCCTGCGTTAACATATTCCTGTGGATCACAGCCCAGGCTGATCGCTCCCGTGCTGTTATGAAGCACGACGACCTGGAGATTTTCGGGAGATACCCAGTTGGCATTGTTCGCATTCAACGCGGTGATGGTTTTCGCCGCCGCGCCCGTGACAGCGGGCAAGCTGAAATTAGCCGTCCGGTCCGAGGCTTCCCGCGCGCTGGCAGCGACTGCGATTCCCTTTACGCTGCCGCCCGGCGAACCCAGCACGTAGGAAATGTCTCCGGCGTTGCCGGCCGCCGAAACGACGACCACACCTGCCTTGACGGCCGCATCGGCCGCAAGGGAGCTGGAATCTACGCCAGAGCCGAAATCCGAGCCCAACGACATGTTGATCACATCCATGTCATTGTCCACCGCCCACTCGATCGCATCGGTCACGACATCCGTGGACCCCTCACACCCGAAAACACGAATCGCGTAAAGATTCGCGAGGGGGGCTACACCAGGGCCTATTCCAAACGTGTTGTTCGCGTAGGTCAGCTGGTCATACGTACCGTGGAAAGTCGTACCGTCCGCAAGGACCCCGTAGCCGGCAGCCGTGCCGGAAACGTGCGTCCCGTGAGAATTGCAATCCAACGGGTTGGGGTCGGGATGGGGTACCGGCTGGAAGGTGGCGGATTGCGGGTCGGCGTCGTAATCATCGCCGACCAGGTCAATGCCTCCCTTGACCTTCGGAGCATTGGGGCCGAACAAAGACGGGTTGGCGGGTGCCGTATCGGTCGCGAGTGCCGCCTGGTAGGCCGCCGTCGTTCCCGTGCCGCCGAAATCGGCATGCGTATAGTCGATGCCGGTGTCGATTATGCCTACCTTGATGCCTTCGCCGCGGACTCCGGCGGCGCCTGACCATGCAATTGGCGCCTGGATACGGGGCACGCTGACGACATTGACCGGCTTATGGATGCCTACGCGCACGACATCGACTACTCCCGGTATCTGCCTCAGTGTCCCAAGCTGATTGCGCGGAATTCTGACTTTGACTCCGTTCAGCGCGCTCTGAAAAGCGCCCGTAACCTGGCCTCCCGCTCCCTCAATCTGCCCGCGCTTCGCCGCCTGCTCCGCGGCACGCTGTGCCTTGATGGTGTTTTTTTCCTGTCGAGTCAGGCGCCGCCCCGCAGTCGCCTGCTCATCGGCCACCGAGGCTCCCGGTAGGAGCACCACGACGTTGACCGGGGTCCGGTCCACCGCGGCCGGCAGTATTTTCGAGTGGACGATTCCGTGTAATGCCGTTCGTTGGAACTGTTTTGCGGGACCCGTGCCTGCATCGATCGCTGAACTTGCCAAAACCGAGCCGAGCACAGCCCAGCCCAGTCTCCTGCAACTGGTGATCTTCATGGTTTCTCCCCGAAAATTCTTGTAACGAGATCAGTAAGGTGTTTCAGCCCTCTGCCGAAGCTCTCACACGGTTGGCGTCTGATTCGGTTTGCGTCGATGGTCGAATCAGTGCCCCTTCGTGTTGTTTGAGCTCGAGGCAATCATGAGACACCAGCATAAGTGCACGCGGCCCGCGAATCCAGCGCGTTTGAAATCCAACGATCGAGCACGGCCAGCGGTCCAGCGATCTCGATGTCATCCAAGACCAACGCAAGATCACTCGTGGGTGGGGGAACGACTTTAATTTCCGCCCGCACTTGATGCAGGCAGGACAGTTACGGAGAGCTGGAGTTAGCCAATCCGCGGCACCCTCTGTAGATAAAGTCAGCTGTGCGCCCGTACACGGCGGCCTGCTGCGCGGCGATCGCCCCGTCGGCAGCTAGGTCTTCTGGGAGGCTCTGGGCGGGAGACGGTGAGAGGTCAGCTTGACAAATAGCTCCGCGCGGGAAGTCGGCGCGACAAGAGTCTGGATGACACCGGGAGTTGCTACAGCGTCGCAAGGAAAAATCACGCCGACTTTAATACCCCGGGACGAGACTTTAATTTCGGGGATGCGACTTTAATTTCAGCCCACAGCGCTGCCCTTCCCGACTCGCTGCTACTCGACAGTCACGCTCTTCGCGAGATTCCGCGGCTGATCGACATCCGTGCCCTTGAGTATCGCCACGTGATACGCAAGCAGCTGCAACGGAATCGTGTACACAGCCGGCGACTGAAAGTAACTGATGTGTTTGGGCATCTCGATGACCGTGACACCGTCACTCGGATGGATGCCCGCTTCGGGATCCGCAAACACAATCAGCTCGCCGCCGCGGGCGCGCACTTCCTGCAGGTTGGACTTCAACTTCTCGAGCAGGTCGTTGTTGGGAGCCACCGCGATGACCGGCATGTCGGCGTCCACCAGGGCCAGCGGTCCGTGCTTCAGCTCGCCGGCGGGATAGCCCTCAGCGTGGATGTAGGAGATTTCCTTCAGCTTGAGCGCCCCTTCGAGGGCAACCGGGTATAGCGCACCGCGGCCGAGGAACAACGCGTGATGTTTGTCCGCGAAGCGCTCTGCGAGCTTGTGGATCACGGGATCCAGCTGGAGGGTCTTCTCGATCAGGCCCGGCAGCTCGATCATTCGGCCCACCAGGCTGCGCTCACGTTCCGAATCGGCGCCGTTGTGGCGTGCGAGTGCAATCACGAGCATGCCAAGCGCGGCCAGCTGAGTGGTAAACGCCTTGGTCGACGCCACGCCAATCTCCGGGCCGGCACGGGTCAGCATCACCAACTCAGATTCACGGACCAGCGAGCTTTCCGGGACATTGCAGATGGACAGCGTGGACAGGTAACCCGACTGTTTCGCCAGCCGCAACGCGGCCAACGTGTCGGCCGTTTCGCCAGACTGGGAAATCGTTACGAACAGAGAGTCGGTCGGGACGAGAGGACTGCGGTACCGGTACTCGCTCGCGATATCGACGGCGCACGGCACTTTGCAGATCTGCTCGATGAAATAACGAGCCGTAGCGGCGGCGTGATAACTCGTGCCGCACGCAACAATGTGCACGTTCCGTGTCCGCACGAATACGTCGGTTGCGGCAGGACCAAAAGCAGCCTCGAGCAGGCGCCCGTTTGCAACACGCTCCTGCAGGGTGTTGGCAATGGCGCGCGGCTGCTCATGAATCTCCTTGAGCATGTAGTGCCGATACTGACCTTTCTCCGCCGCATCGGCTGACAGCTCACTCTCCCGGATCGGACGCTCAGCGGTGTTGCCGTTTTTGTCGATGATCCGGATGGATTTGCGCCGAATTTCCGCGACGTCCCCTTCCTCCAGGAAAATGAATCGACGGGTGACCGGGAGCAATGCCGCGACGTCGGAGGCAACAAAGTTTTCTTCAACACCGAGTCCGATGACAACCGGACACCCTTCACGAGCCAGGATCAAACGCTCCGGATCCTCTTCACTCACAACGGCCAGCGCGTAGGCACCCTCGAGCTCAGCGACCGTGGCGCGCACGGCCTTGAACAGGTCACGAACCGTCTGCAAATGCCTGTGAATTCGATGGGCGATCACTTCAGTATCGGTTTCCGAAGTGAACTGATAGCCGGCGCGTTTGAGCTCTTCACGCAGCTCGTCGTGGTTTTCGATGATCCCGTTGTGGACAACCGCAACACCGTCGCGCGAGAGGTGCGGGTGCGCGTTGCGCTCGCTAGGGACACCGTGTGTGGCCCAACGTGTGTGAGCGATGCCAATCGTTCCCGAAGTGGGGGTCTGCTCCAGGGCCTCATCCAGCATGTGGACCTTGCCGACGGTCCGTAACCGCTTCAAATGGTGCGTACCGTTGAGGACGGCAATGCCAGCCGAGTCATATCCCCGGTACTCCAGCCTATGGAGACCTTCCATCAGGATTGGGACTATGTTGCGCTCGGCGATCGCTCCGACAATTCCACACATGCTGCGAATTAGCCTCTATTTGCCGGTCTGACACAGGAGCCAAACAAGGCCTCCCAGTGTGCCTCAAATGAGGCGTACGCGGCGAATCCCTGTGGGTTCAGTGGGTTAATGTCGCAATGCAGGGGTTAAATACCTAGGGCTTGGCAGGATAACGGTGACATAACGCTCTGGACTGCGGGATCTGCCGGGGTGGCCGGCAGAAAACCCTCGCGCAAGTGTGGCGCAGTGGAGGCGCTCGGCAGGCCCGCATCGCCCGACTGCTGCCGGCGATCGATGTGCAAGCCGTCGACGAGAACATGGGCCGGGAAGCGGGCGAACTCCTCGGCCGGGCACGCACCCAGGACGCGATCGATGCGACGGTGCTGGTCGTGGCCCGATCCGGCGATCGCATTCTCACCAGCGACCCGAAAGACATTGGGCACCTGGTCTCCCACAGCCGAAAACAACTCGTCGTCGTTCAGGTTTAAGCGATCGGATCCGTTCGGGTCGATCAAAAGTGTCACCAGCGGTGACACAATTGCAGCGCGCTTGTGTCACGAGCGATGCCCGGCACGAGTCAGCTGTGGACCTATCTGATCGTGCCGTCGACCTCGCTGCCTTTCAGCGGAGAACGTCTTCTGGAGCTCGGGTCGTGGCTGACCGGCATGGCGGCACTCCTGATCCTGGCGTTCGTCGTCCGGCGTTTTTCCGGATCGTCACTGCTGCAACGTCCGGCGATCGTGTTTGCGCTGGTTGCATTGCCCCTGCTGGTCAATCCGTTCTTCGCGCGTCACCTGACCACCGGCATGGATACCATGCTGTCATTTCTGACCAACACCCTGCTGGCCTGGGCCGTCCTGCGCAATCTGCGCAGGCCGTCGGAGTGGTCGGCGACATTGGTGGGCGTCCTGAGCGTCCTGACCGTGTTCGCGCGGCCCGATAATATTATCGTCGCCCTGGGTGTTCCCACCGCGGCGTGGCTGCTCGCAGGCTAGCGTCTACTTGCGACAGTTTGGTTAAACGTCGGTGATCTACTACAGAAGTAGCGGTTCAGACCCGCCGCGCGATACAGTGGCGGATGCAGATTAATCAAAGAGTTCAGATGGTTGGACGCGCCTGCGCGCGGCTCACGGCGGGTTTGGCGTTGCTGGCGATGGCGATGACGGCCGACAGTGCACCCACCAAGGTGGATGTCGGTGCAACCCTCAAGCAGGTCATCGAGTCGAGGTTTCCCGGGTCGCACGTTCTCGATGTGCAGCTCTCGCCGATTCCGGGCGTGTATGAAGTGTTCATGGGCGATCAGATCGTCTACGCCGACGCTACAGGGGACCATCTGATCGTGGGTTCCATGATCGAAACCCAGTCGAAACAGAACCTGACCCAGGCCCGTCTCAACGAGCGGGGCAAAATCGACTTCAGCACTCTGCCGCTGGACCGGGCAATCAAGGTGGTCAAGGGCAACGGCAGCCGCAAGTTTGCCGTTTTCTCGGATCCGGACTGTCCGTACTGTCAGCAACTCGAGAAGACCCTCCTGTCGGTCACCGATACGACGATGTACGTGTTCCTGTTTCCAATTGAGGCGCTGCATCCAGGGGCGTCCGTGAAAGCGCACGCCATCTGGTGCGCGCAGGATCGAGCGGCAGCCTGGAACCACTGGATGCACGACAAGGTCCTGCCACCCGGCAAGACCTGCGCCGGCGATCCCATCGATGCCTTGCAGAAGTTCGGCGATCAGTTGCATATCAACAGTACACCCACACTGTTCTTTGCCGACGGCGAGCGGGTAGCCGGCGCCCTGGGAGCCCAGGATCTCGAGAAGGAGCTCGCTGCCGCGGGTACGGGCGCGCCTAAAAAAGCGGTCAAATAGCTCCCCTTGTGGCCGGGGGAACACACCTGCGGCGGCTGTCATGAAAAGTGAGTGAGACTGTCATCTGACACCGGCATCTTGAACATAACGGGATGTTTGATTGCGGGGTCGCAGGATGTCTTACAAAACGCACGCGTTTGTCGTCGCGGTTGTTTCAAACGGTTTGGCCTTGTGTTTGTCTGCGCTTCACCCGGGTGCCGCCTCCGCCGCCGTGTTGAGCTACAAAGAGACCGCTGCGGGTCGCACCGGCAGTGGCCAGGCAACGAGCTACCTGAGCCTGCCCGCAACGGACACCTACAGCCGCTCATTCAATAGTCCCACGACCCAGATCGGCTCGACGGGTTTCGGCTTCTACGACGATTTTGTATTCACCGTTTCGACCGCCACGGCAGATGCCATTACCTCGACAATCGACTTCGCGAATGTCCTGGGCATCAACAACCTGCAGACGCGACTGTACAACTTCAGCGGCAATCCGAATCTTCCTGTCCTGGGCGCTCCCGTGGGTGGAGCGATCGAGGCCTGGAGCAGCACATTCAACCTTGCGCCGGGAACGAACGAGATCGTCAATGTGCTTCCGATGACGATGCTGAGTGCCGGAACCTACGTGCTCGAGGTCAGAGGAAACGTCGTCGGTAGCAGCGGTGGCAGCTACTCCGGCAATCTCAACCTCGTTCCCACTCCGTTGCCGGCGGCACTGCCGCTGTTGTTGTCGGGTATTGGATTATTGGGTGGCTTGGTTCGCCGATCGGCGAAGCGGACCCGGGACTAACGTCGGCGGGCGGCGCTGCGGCCGCTTCGAATCAACATCCTGCAATGATTATTGGGCTCGCTGCTGTGCCGACCAGCGGTCGACGGTGAGCGATGCATGGTGGCTGCAGAACAGCGCCAGCTTGCGCACCGCCGCCCGGTACTCCTGGTCTATCCAGGAAAATTCCAGCCAGAACTCGCGTTGTGCAATGGGCGTCGTGGTATTGCGGCTGGCGACAAAAATCCGCAGAGCGGCGCTGCGATGAACGGCGAGATCGCGCACCATGGCTTGCAGCGTGCCGAGCTCATCCAGAGCCCGGCGGGACAGCAGTCGCTTGGATTTCAGCGGATTCACCCGGCGAAAGTGCGCAATGCTTCGAATTCAGCTGTTGTTTCATCGAGCTCGGCGATGACTTCACAGTACCGCCGCCAGGCATACCGCAGCTCGTCCGCCTCGCGCGGCGTGACCCGCTCGAGATTACGTCTCACGGTTTCGTGCTCGGTTTGAATGCGCTGGTGGCGCACCTCCAACCGATCGAGCCTTTCCCAGAAACTCGCGCCGAGCCACTCGGCCCGTTGTTCTTCAGACGCGCTCATGGGGCTCACCCTCCCAATCACTCTTGCGGCAGAGACGTTAGCCTAGGAGTGCTACATTCGCGTTGCAAACGCAAGATTGCATGCCATCAACGCAGGCTCGTGCCCGCGTAAATTTCTTTCAGACTCACACTCAGCTCAATCGAGCGCGATTCAACGACGGCATCCAGTGCTGTCAGCTCGAGGGGATTCCAGTCATCGCTACGCCGGAAGACAATGACTTGCGGTGACCGCTGTGCGATCAACAGATATTCCTCGAGCGTCGCGATGCGCCGATAGTTGAGCACTTTCTCGCGCCGGTCAATGTCCTCGGTGATAGGCGAGAAGACTTCCACAATCACGCAGGGGTCCGTTACATAGGGCACATCGAGCGCCGCTGGAGCGAATGGACCGCACGCGACCATAACATCGGGACGATAGAAGAGATCGGTTTGCTCCACACGCAACCGCAGTCCCAGGTTCGAGGCAATCACAGTGGACGGGCTGCCGCCCAACTGCGCGCGAAACTGGCCCAGCAGGTTGGCCACAATCATTTCGTGCCGGGGCATCGGGGCTCGCATTTCGAACATCTCGCCGGCGATGTATTCGTGCCGCGCGCTGCCGCCGTTTTCGATTGCCAGAAATTCCTCAACCGTGAGCGGATGACGCTCAGAGGGCGCGCCCCAGTCCAATCCGCGTTCGGCGATGGCGTCATTGAAGTCGGCGCTATTGAGGATCCACTCAGCCAGCTCCTCGCGCTGAAACCGCGTGAGCGTGCGGATGGCCTGTTGGAGTGCCGGAATATTGGCCTGAATGTCGGCCTGGGTAATTCTCATGATCGCTGTCCCAACGTCCGTGTTGATGGGGACAGTGTAGTCACGCCGGGGTATCCCGGCAGTGCCGACAGACTGCGTCTTTGCGCAGAAATGCGCAGGCCCGTGGCGGCGGGCGGTTACTTCTTCGTCTTGGCCGGCCGCGTCCAGTCATCAACCGTGACCTGGCGGGCCCGGGCGACCGTCAGCTTTGCCGGCGGCACTTCCTTGATGACCGTTGATCCCGCCGCGATGGTGGCTCCGGCTCCCACCGTGATCGGCGCCACGAGCACACTGTTGGAGCCGGTGTGCACGTCATTTTCGATGATCGTCCGGTGTTTATTGGCGCCATCGTAATTGGCGATGATCGTGCCCGCTCCGATGTTGACGCGCTCACCGACCGTGGCATCGCCGACATAGGCCAGGTGGTTGGCCTTCGACTCGTTGCCCATTTGTGCATTCTTCACTTCGACGAAATTGCCGATGTGCACGCCGTTCGCGAGCTTTGACGTCGGCCGCGTGCGCGCAAAGGGACCGATGATGCAATTCGCTCCGATGACCGAGCTGTCGAGCACACAGTGGGCGAACACCTCCGTGTCGTCCCCGATCTCGCAATTACGAATGACGCAATTGGGGCCCACACGTACGCGACTCCCCAGCTTCACATCCCCTTCGAGAACCACATTGATATCGAGAAATACGTCGACCCCGTGTGTGACCGATCCACGGACATCGAGTCTCGCCGGGTCGGCGACCGTAACGCCAGCGAGCATGAGATCGTGTGCAACACGGTGACGATAGGCCGCCTCAACTTCCGCCAGCTGGGCTTTGTCGTTCACTCCGAGCACTTCGACGTTATTCGGCGCAACCAGCGGATTTACGATGGCTTTATCCTTGACGGCCAGCGCTATGACGTCGGTCAGATAGTATTCACCCTGCGAGTTGGTGTTCTTGAGCTGCTTCAGGCACTTCTTCAGCAGTTTGGCTGGCGCGGCCAGAACCCCCGTATTGCACTCCTGGATCTGCAACTCCTTTTTGGACGCATCCTTCTGCTCCACGACTTTCTGGACCTGGTCGCGCCCGTTGCGAACCACCCGTCCATATCCAGTGGGATCCGCGACAACCATGGTCAAAAGGCCGACCTTCTTTGGCCCGCAGAGAGTCAATAGCTCCGCCAGCGTCGCATGGCTGATCAGCGGCACGTCACCGTAGAGCACCAGTACAACATGATCATCAGGAATGGTTGGCGCTGCTTGCATAACCGCATGGCCGGTTCCGAGCCGCTCCGCCTGCAACACCCAGGAAACCGGCTCGTGCTTCAACGCTTCGCGTACGCGATCGCCGCCATGTCCATACACCACATACGTCGCCGACGGCCCGAGAGCACGAGCGGCGTCAATCACATGTTTGAGGAGCGGGCGGCCTGCAACCGGTTGAAGCACCTTGGGCAGGTCGGACTTCATCCGCTTACCCTGACCTGCAGCCAGGATCACCACGGAGAGCGGCACTGGAGAGTCTGTCTTTGCCATGGGTGTGCTTCAGTGAATTGAGACGGTGGTTACGTGCCCCGGGGGCCGCGCTGGCCGGCCTTCGAGCCCCTCCAGCTTCTCATGCATGTGCGCGCCGATCGACATCTGGGGATTGGAGCGGGTCTTGTGCTCGCTCGTCTCGCGCTGCTGGATCAGGTCGGCCGCTTTCTTGAACGCCTCTTCCAGGGTCCTGGTCGTGGGAACGGAGTCCTTCAGAAAGGCTTCGCCGAAGTACGTGAGGTCCCGGTCATCGTCGCAGCCGAAGCTGCTGTGATCGGGGTCAGCGGCGGTAATGACGAGGGTATCGTCGCCCTTGAGTGCGTCAACAAAAACACCCGAATAACACGCTGAGACAATCACGACCCGCCATTTGATGCCGGACTCATCGAGCGCGTGCTGCAGGTCAATCGGATTCAGCTGCAACAGGGGCAACGTCCCGTTAACCACAGCCAGCCCATCGCGTGAACCGTGCGACGTCAGCATCAGCACCAGCACGTCCTGATCAAGGTCCATTCGCGACGCGATCAACTTCAGTGACTGCTGCAGGCCGGACACGGTCGCCAGTGGATACGAGTCACGATCGTCGTTGTCGTTGATCAGGTCGACCGAGCGGTCGTCCGAAGCGAAGTGCTCGCCGAGCACCTGCTGCGCAAACAGCTCTTCGCGCTTGAAGATGTCCTGCTCACCGTCACCCGCAAAGCCCAGGTAGAAGACATTTGCCGCGCCGGGCTGCCGTGGTGCCATGTGCTCCACCGCGGCTACCAATCGCGCAGGTTGATCGTATAACAGGGATTCCGCGCCGGAGTTATCGTCAGGCTGCTGTTCATCCACGTCGTCGGTCAGCCAGAGCCGCGTGTCGAGATCCAGGCCTTTCAACACAAAGGGGGCCGCGATCACCAGAAGGATCGAAACCAGGACTGGCTTGGCGCGCGCCGACGTGTAAGCAGCTTGTATGACGCGCACGCTCAGAAGGATGAGGTACAACACCGCCGCGACGAGCTCGACTGCCGGACGGCTATCAACCTGCGACAGGTCCGTCAGAAACCAGAAGATGATGAGGACGTATGGAGAGACGGAAAGAGCAGGAATCAATAAGGAGCGTGTGTCGCCTTGAGGCGAGTACGCGCGAGCCACCAGGGCAAAGGCGAAGAATCCCAGCAGCAGGTAGAAGGACCAGTCATACAGTCCATCCAACCTGAGCTGCGAGCCGGTTTCTGCGTGGAGGGTATCGAGCGCTGCCCAGACGAGCAGGTTCAGAATGAACAGCGCGGTGAGCTGGTCAAAGGTCCGGGCGAACCGCTCCGGCGGCAGACGCCGCAGAACGAGCAATGCAGCCCCACTCCGCAGATTCCGGAGCAGCCCGGAGCGCAGACCGCTGAATTGGATGGGACTCGCGGTCAGCTCCGCGTCTTGCGCAGCCGCTGGATGAGCTTCAGCTGCTCGATCGCACGCATCAGCTCGGCCTGCGCCTCGGCCATATCAATACGGCCGCTCTTGTCCTTCAGCGCCTCTTCGGCGCGCTGCTTGGCTTGAGTGGCCGCTGCCTCGTCGAGGTCCTTGGCGCGGATGGCCGTATCGGCCAACACCGTGACCTTGTTCGGCTGAATCTCCAGCGCGCCGCCGCCCACAAAGAAGTGGTGCTTCTGGTCATCCGGCGTCTGCACCGTCACTTCACCCGCCTTCAGGAGGGTGAGCAACGGCGCATGACGAGGGGCAATGCCCAGGTCACCTTGCGACGCCGGCGCAAACACCATCTTGGCATCGCCAGAAAACAACTCGCCCTCGGCGCTGACGATGTCGACGTGGATGGTGTGTGCTTCGGCCATACTGAATCTTCCTGACTGAGTCGGTTACTGAAGCGTCTTCGCCTTCGCGACCGCCTCATCAATGGAGCCGACCATGTAGAAGGCCTGCTCTGGGAGCGAATCGAACTCGCCGCTGATGATGCCCTTGAAACCGCGGATCGTCTCCTTGAGCGGGACGATCTTTCCGTCCTGGCCCGTGAACACTTTCGCGACGTTGAAAGGCTGCGACAGGAAGCGCTGCACTTTACGAGCGCGGAACACTGACAGCTTGTCTTCCTCAGACAGCTCGTCCATGCCCAGGATCGCGATGATGTCCTGCAGCTCCTTGTAGCGCTGGAGCACAGCCTGCACACCGCGAGCGGTGTTGTAGTGCTCTTCACCGACAACCAGCGGATCGAGCTGGCGGCTGGTGGAATCCAGCGGGTCCACCGCAGGGTAAATACCCAGCGATGCAATCTGACGTGACAACACGACCGTCGCGTCCAAGTGAGCGAATGTCGTGGCGGGTGACGGGTCGGTAAGGTCGTCCGCAGGAACGTACACGGCCTGAATCGACGTGATTGATCCTTTCTTGGTTGAAGTGATGCGCTCCTGAAGCACGCCCATCTCTTCAGCCAGCGTCGGCTGGTAACCCACCGCCGAAGGCATACGTCCCAGCAGCGCCGACACCTCGGTGCCTGCCAGTGTGTAACGGTAAATGTTGTCGACGAAGAACAGCACGTCGCGGCCAACGCCGCCGTCTTCGCGCTTCTCGTCACGGAAGTATTCCGCCATAGTCAGACCGGTGAGCGCTACACGCAGGCGGTTGCCTGGCGGCTCGTTCATCTGGCCGTACACCATCGCGACTTTCGAATTGGACAGGTTGTCCTTGTCGATGACGCCCGACTCGATCATCTCGTGATAGAAGTCGTTACCTTCGCGGGTACGCTCACCGACACCTGCGAACACCGACAAGCCGCTGTACTGCTTGGCGATGTTGTTGATCAGCTCGAGCATGTTAACGGTCTTGCCCACGCCGGCGCCGCCGAACAGTCCGACCTTACCGCCCTTGGCAAACGGTACGAGGAGGTCGATAACTTTGATGCCCGTGACCAGCAGATCCTGACCACCCGCCTGCTCATCAAACGCGGGAGGTGCGCGGTGAATCGGCAGACGTTCCGTCGCTTGAACGTCACCGCGGTTATCCTGCGGCGCGCCCAACACGTCCATGATCCGGCCGAGCGTACCCTTGCCGACCGGGACCGAGATCGGTGCACCCGTCGAACGCACGATGAGTCCGCGTTTGAGTCCCTCAGAAGCACCCATGGCGATGGTGCGCACCACGCCGTCGCCGAGCTGCTGCTGAACTTCGAGCGTGAGATCCACGTCCTTCAGCTTCAGTGCCTCGTAGATGTGCGGGATGGACTCGCGCGGAAAGGCGACGTCCACGACGGCGCCGATAATCTGCGTGATCTTACCTTCGGCCATTGCCATAACTCTTTATCCTCAGACGGCGGCCGCCCCACCCACGATCTCCGAAAGTTCTTTCGTGATCGCGGCCTGGCGGGCCTTGTTGTAAACCAATTGCAGTTCGCCGATCAGCTTGCCGGCATTGTCGGAGGCCGACTTCATCGCGACCATGCGCGCGGCCATCTCCGAGGCGACGTTCTCGACGGCGCCCTGATAAACCTGGGACTCGACGTAGCGCATCAGCAGGCCGTCGAGAATGTCCTTCGCATCAGGCTCGTAGATGTAGTCCCAATGCTCCTGCAGGTCGGCGTTGTCGACGGGCTGAACCGGCAACAACTGCTCCACGACCGGCTGTTGCGTCATGGTGTTCACGAATTTCGCGTTCACCATGAATACGCGGTCGATCTTGCCGTCCTTGTAGGCATCGAGCATCACTTTCACGGAGCCGATGAGATCCTTGATGTGCGGGCGATCGCCTAAGCCCGACACGTTGGCCAGGATCGGTGTGCCCAGACGCCGGAAGAACGCCAGGCCCTTGCTGCCGATGACCGTCAGGCTGACCTGCGCACCCTTTCCCTGCCACTCGCGCATCAGGAGCAGAACGCGCTTGAAGACGTTCGCGTTGAGGCCACCGGCGAGTCCACGATCCGTGGAGACAACAATGATTCCAACAGCCTTGGGATCGCGTTCGATGAGGAACGGATGGCGATAATCCGGATTGGCCTCCGTGAGGTGGCCAATCACGTTACGCATCTTCTCCGCGTAAGGCCGCGCGAGCTTCATGCGCTCCTGTGCGCGGCGCATCTTGCTCGTGGCCACCATCTGCATGGCCTTCGTGATCTTCTGAGTGCTTTTGACACTCGCGATCTTGGTGCGGATTTCCTTCGTGCCGGGCATGGCTGCGGGTCCTAGTACGTGCCCGTGGACACGAAGGACTCGATGACTTTCTTCAGCGCAGCCTCGTTTTCCTTGCTGAGCTTCGGAGTGGCGTTGATATCGTCCAACACCTGCTTGTGATTGGACTTGGCAAACGCCTGCAGGCCATTCTCGAAATCCACCACCTTGTTCATGGCCACCTTGTCGAAGTAGCCATTGTTGACGGCATAAATGGTCAGGGCCATCTCCGCGACCGACATCGGTGCGTACTGCTTCTGCTTCATGACCTCCGTCGTGCGCTGACCGCGCTCGAGCTGCCGACGGGTTGCCTCGTCGAGGTCCGATGCGAACTGCGAGAACGCGGCGAGCTCACGATACTGAGCCAGTGCGAGACGGATACCACCACCGAGCTTCTTGATGATGTCAGTCTGAGCTGCACCACCGACGCGCGACACGGAGATACCGGCGTTCATCGCAGGACGGATACCCGCGTTGAACAAGTCGGTTTCCAGGAAGATCTGACCGTCGGTGATGGAAATGACGTTCGTGGGCACGAATGCCGTCACGTCGCCCGCCTGCGTCTCGATGATCGGCAGTCCGGTGAGCGAGCCAGTCTTGCCTTTCACGGCGCCCTTACTGACCATCTCAACATACTCTTCGTTCACGCGAGCGCTACGCTCGAGCAGGCGGGAGTGTAGATAGAACACGTCGCCGGGGAACGCTTCGCGGCCTGGCGGACGGCGCAGCAGCAGCGAAATCTGACGATACGCGACGGCCTGCTTGGAGAGATCGTCGTAAATGATCAGGGCGTCTTCACCGTTGTCCATGAAGTACTCGCCCATCGTCACGCCGGAGTACGCTGAGATGTACTGCAGCGCTGCCGGGTCGGAAGCGGACGCCGCGACAACAATCGTGTGCTTGAGAGCGCCATGCTCTTCGAGCTTTCTCACGACGTTGGCAATCGTCGACTGCTTCTGGCCGATGGCGACGTAGACACACTTAATGCCGGAGGACTTCTGGTTGATGATCGTGTCGATGGCCATCGCGGTCTTGCCGGTCTGGCGGTCGCCGATGATCAGCTCGCGTTGACCGCGACCGATCGGCACCATCGAGTCAACAGCCTTGTAGCCCGTCTGCACCGGCTGGCTGACCGACTTTCTATAAATGACGCCCGGCGCCACACGCTCAATGGGAGCGGTGCGCTTTGCCGTGATCGGGCCCTTGCCGTCGATCGGCTTTCCCAGCGCATCGACCACGCGGCCGAGCAGCTCAGGACCCACGGGCACTTCCAGAATGCGGCCCGTCGTCTTGACGGTGTCGCCTTCGGACAGATGCTTGTAGTCACCCAGGATGACGGCGCCGACCGAGTCCTGCTCGAGATTCAGCGCGAGCCCGAAGGTGTTGCCCGGAAACTCGAGCATCTCACCGTAGCGCGCATCGGCCAGGCCGTGAATGCGGGTGATGCCATCGGTGACCGATACGATCGTGCCGACGTTGCGGGCTTCCGTGACGCCTTTGAAGCTCTCGATCCGCTGTTTGATCAGATCGCTGATCTCGGTTGCCTTGATCGCCATATGTTGTCCTGTTACAGAATTTTTAAGCAGCCAGCTCGTACGCGATGCGGTCGAGCCGCGAGCGCACCGAGCCATCGATGACCAGATCGCCTGCACGCAACACCGCGCCGCCGATCAACGACGGGTCGGTCTCACAATGCAGCCGGACCTGCCGCTTGAGCCGGCGCTGCAAGGCGGCCGACAGTGTCTCGCGCTGACTATTCTCGAGCGGCGCGGCAGACGTGACCGTCACATCGATCACACCCTCGGCCTCGTCCTTCAGCTCATCGAACAGAGTCGAAATCTCGGGGAGGTAGGCGAGACGCCGGTTCTCCGCGAGCGTCTGGACGAAGTTGCGGCCTTGCTCATCGAGTTGGGGACCCGCGAGGTCGATGACAAACTTCGCCAGTTCCGCGTTGCTCACGGCCGGATTGCCGAGGAGATTGTGCACGCGCGAATCCTGTACGACGGCGGCAGCCGTGCGCAGCGACTCCGACCAAGGGCCGAGATGTTTGCCGGCTTTCGCCTCTTCAAACGCGGCCTTGGCATAGGGTCGTGCGACTGTTGTCTTGTCAGCCATGGATCGAGTCCTAGATCTGAGTAGCCAGTTTGCTGATCAGGTCCGCATGCGCCCGCGGATCGATCTCGCGCTCCAGCACCTTGGATGCGGCGCTGACGGCGATCGTGGCGACTTCACGGCGCAGCGCTTCGCGCGCGTGCGAGGTCTCCAACTCGATCTGCTGTTTGGCCGCTTCAACGAGCCGTACCCCTTCGGAGCTCGCCGTACCCTTGGCGTGCTCAACCAGGTCGTTGGCTTGACGCTGTGCCTGCTCGACGATCTGAGTGGCGCGTTCGCGGGCTTCACGGACGATCGCATCGGCGCGATCTCGCGCCTGGGCAAGCTCCTGTGTGCCCTTTTCGCCCGCGGCGAGACCCGCTGCGATCTTCTTCGAGCGCTCTTCCATGGGACCGAGAATCATCGGCCACACGAACTTCATCGTGAACCAGATGAGCACGATGAAAACGATCATCTGGACGACGAGCGTCAGATTGATATTCATCTAGAACTCCTGAGCACGGCGGCCGGCTGAGGGATTGCTGATCACTTCAATCCAGCGAGGAACGGGTTCGCGAACGTGAAGAACAGCGCGAAACCGATACCGATCATGGCCACCGCGTCGACCAGCGCCGCGACAATGAACATCTTGGTCTGCAGCATCGGCGACAGCTCGGGCTGACGCGCAGAGCCTTCGAGGAACCGTCCGCCCAGAATTCCGAACCCGATGGCGGTGCCCAAAGCGCCCATGCCGAAGATGATTCCGACAGCCAGCACGGTCATGGCCTGGACATGTGCAATGTTTTCCACTTCAAACCTCCTGAAAAAAACCTGACTCGAAGAATCTAGTGATGCTCGTGTGCCATCGCCAGATAGACGATGGTGAGCACCATGAAAATGAACGCCTGCAGCGTGATGACCAGCAGGTGAAAGATGGCCCAAACCAGCGCCAGCAGGAACTGCACGACCAGAAGTATCCAGCCGCCGGCATGCGACAGTTGACCGATGCCCGCGAGCGTCAGTGCCGCGAGCAACAGGAAGATCATTTCGCCGGCGAACAGGTTGCCGTACAGACGCAGCGAGAGGGAGATGGGACGCGCAATGAACGGCACGACTTCCAGGATGAGGTTGGCAGGGATCAACAGCACCTTGACGATTGGATTTTTGGCGCTGAACGGCTGCAGGGTGAACTCGCTGATGAAGCCACCGAGGCCCTTCATCTTGATGCTGTAGTAGATGATCAGGACGAACACGGTGAGTGACAGCGCGAAGGTCACATTCAGGTCCGTGCTGGGCACGACCTTCAAGTGTTCGAAACCCACGCCGTGAGCGATCGCCGGCAGCAGATCGACCGGCAGGACGTCCATGGCGTTGAACAGCAGCACCCAACAGAAGATCGTCAGTCCAAGAGGGGCCACCAGCGAGCTGGCACGGTGCGAGAAGGCGCCGTCGACCTGCTCGTTGACCTTTTCGATCAACAGCTCGATGAAGTTCTGGAACTTGCCCGGCACGCCGGTGTTGGCACGGGCCTTGCGCGCGGCCAGGTAGAACGAACCGCCGAACAGAACCGCGAGCAACACCGAGAAGAACACGCTGTCCCAGTGGATGACCGAGAAATCGACGATTCCCGTTGCTTCCTTGTTCTGCAGGAACGTCAGGTGATGGAGGATGTACTCGTTCGCGCTCGAGGGCTGTTCTGCTGCCATTTAGCGTCTAACTCTCTTCATACGTAACCCACCCAACGGGGGCAGCCCGTTTGCCAGCGCCACCCAGAACACCGCGAAGGTTGCGATGTACGAGCCGAGCATGGCCAGCGGGACAACCTTCATCGTTTTCAACACCACCACAAACAACACAATCACGACGGCGACCTTGGCTGTCTCCCCCACGAGGAACGCGCGTATCGCGCGCTGCGGGTCCGTAGCAGCCTCTTTGCCAAATCCGATCAGCGCCATCGCGAGACTCGCGACGCAGCTGATCCCGCCACCCAGGAGCGCGGAGATCGCGGCACGTGAGTCGGCGATTCCCCAGCTCGCGAGCGCGCAGAGCGCAGTCACGGTCGCCTGGCCCAGCACGACGCTGAGAGCCAGCCGCCGCGGATTGGGCAGGTCGATCGCGATCACCGCATTCCCGTTTTAGGGCCCACTTCGCAGGGGCGAACGCCGCATGCCCATTCTGAAATGACAGGATGACGCGGGCCCGGACAAAAAGCCGGCGGATTATAGAGATCGCACGCGCGGCAGTCCACAACGTAAGAAGGCCGGATCATCGGGCGAGTACACCCTGGGGGCAACTGTTCCAAAGATGGGTGCTTAACACCCAAAATCAAGG
>JAXDQF010000054.1:0-32366 GCA_034668025.1 Gammaproteobacteria bacterium
TGTCGGAGCCGCATCCCCCCGAGGCTGAGCCTGTCAAGAATGTCGCCGTGATCCATGGCTCCTGTCTTTGTGGCAGCGTGCGCTACGACCTCGACGGGCCTTTTGAGGTGATGTCTCACTGCCAGTGTTCCATGTGCCGCAAGCATCACGGAGCCGCTTTCGCGACGTTTGTTTCCGTTCCGCTCTCGGGGTTTCGCTGGGTGGCGGGCGAGAATGAGATCTCTACTTTCCAGTCTTCGAACTACGGAAAGCGTACTTTTTGCGGCAAATGCGGTTCGGTCACCCCCGTGGTCGAACCCGAAACCGGTGTCGTGTTCTGCCCGGCCGGAAATCTGGACGGGGAGTTCGGTATCCAGAACCAGCGCTTTATCGGTTCCAGGTCCCCTTGGCACACGATTACTGACGGGCTGCCCGCGTAGGACAGGCTCCTAATGCCCCGGTCCGCAGAGTGACCGGGTAAACTCACTCTCCCCCCGCGCATTGGGCGCGGCGACGGAGAGATGTGATGCTGGAGCGTCTGGAGCGCCTTCCTACCGACCCTATTCTCGGCCTCATGGGCCTGTATCGCGCGGATACGGATTCGCGGAAGGTCGATCTCGGGGTAGGCGTCTACCGTAATGACCTCGGCGAAACGCCGATCCTGGGCGCCGTCCGTCGCGCAGAGCAGGTCGTTTTAGGCCGCCAAGCCACCAAGTCGTACGTGGCGCCCGTAGGCAATGCCGGCTTCAATCTTGCAATGGCCAAGCTCGTACTGGGCGACGGCCACCCGGCATTGGCTGCTGACCGGGTTCGCTCGATCCAGGCGCCGGGTGGATGCGGAGCCCTGCGGCTGGGAGCGGAGCTGTTTCGCACAGCGTATCCCGATACGGTGGTTCACGTGAGCACACCCACGTGGGCAAATCACATTCCGCTGTTGTCAGGTTGTGGGCTCGAGCTCGAGCGCTATCCCTATTACGACGCTACCACCGGCGGCGTAAAATTCGACGAGATGTTGGGGACGCTGGATCGTCTACCGGCGCGGTCAACGGTTCTTCTTCACGCTTCCTGTCACAACCCAACGGGGGCTGATCTCAGCGAGGCGCAATGGCGTGAGTTGCTGGGAGTGTTCAAGCGCCGCTCCTTGGCGCCCTTCATCGACATCGCCTATCAGGGTTTGGGAAGCGGTATCGCTGAGGACGCCTTCGGCATTCGTCTGTTCTGTGCTGAGTTGCCGGAGGTCGCGGTTGCTGTTTCGTGCTCGAAGAATTTCGGTTTGTATCGCGAGCGAACCGGCTGCCTGCATGTCATCAGCGAGTCACCCACCGCGGGTGATGCCATCCTCAGTCATCTCGTGCGCATTGCGCGCAGTATTTATTCAATGCCGCCGGACCACGGGGCTGCGATTGTCCACGAGATCCTCACCGACTCAACGAGCCGTGAGCAATGGACTGACGAGCTGGGAGCCATGCGCAAGCGGATCGCCGGTTTGCGTCACGAGCTGGTGAAGCAACTCGCGAAGGCGTACCCGGAGCGTGATTTCGGATTCATCGCCAGGCAGCAGGGCATGTTCTCCTTCCTCGGAGTGACCACCCCGCAGGTGCATGCGCTTCGCGAGCAGCACCATGTCTATATGACGGATGACAGCCGTATCAATGTCGCGGGATTGCGCGCGGATAACATCGAGTATTTCGCCAAGGCTGTTGCTCTGGTACTGCGCAACTAGTTCTACGCAACCCAAGGCGTTCGAAGGTCAGGGGGTTCATGAAGCTTTTGATGCTGGCGGCGGTTGCCGCTGTTGCTGCGCTGTTGTCTGTCGCACACGCGCAGGAAGAGGTGAAGGGGGTCTCGCCCGCTTCGAGTGCACCGGCTCCATCCGATGCAGGTAGCAGCAGTCCTTCGGACACTGCTGTGAGTGGCGCCCCGGAAGTGGGTTCTGGCGGGATGCCGGATGCGGGTGCGGGGAGTGCGTCGGGGGCGCATATTCCTGTGGCGCAGGATGTTGCGTATCCGGGGAGTCTCACGCTGAAGGTCGATTTGGGGGACCTGGACCGCCGCATCTTCGACGTCCACGAGACTATCCCGGTGAAGCCGGGTCCCCTGACGCTGTTGTATCCGGAATGGCTGCCCGGGAATCACGCGCCGCGAGGCCCGATCGATGGCCTGGCCGGCCTGATCATGACCGCCGGCGGTCATCCCGTCGAATGGGTGCGCGATCCGGTCAATGTGTATGCGTTCCACGTGCAGGTCCCCGCGGGTGCGACCCGACTCGACCTGGAGTTTGATTTTGCGTCGCCGTTGGTCAGGGACCAGGGTCGTACGGTAGTCACACCCGACATGATCGGATTGCAGTGGAACACCGTCGTGTTGTACCCGGCAGGCTATTACGTCAGCCGGATTACTGTTGCACCCACTATCACACTGCCGGACGGCTGGGAGCTCGCGGGCGCGTTGGATGTTGATAACCGGCGCGGGACCACGGTTCGCTTCAAGCCGACGACGTTGGAGACGCTGGTGGATTCGCCGCTGTTTGCGGGCCGTTATTTCAGGAGCCTGGACCTGGATCCCGGCTCCAGGACTGCGGTGCACCTCAATGTGTTTGCGGATAGCGCGGAAACGCTGGACGTTCGGCCGCAACAGCTTGCGGCGCATCGCAAGTTGGTTCAGGAGACGTACGCGTTGCTCGGCCCGCCGCACTACGACCGCTACGAGTTCCTGCTCGCGGTGAGTGACCACTTCGGCGACATCGGGCTCGAGCATCATCGCTCCAGCGAGAATCGCCGGCCGCCGAGCTACTTCATTGAGTGGGACAAGGTGGCTGCCGGCCGCGACCTGCTGCCCCATGAATTCAGTCACTCGTGGAACGGCAAATTCCGCCGGCCGGCCGGCCTGGCCACACCCGATTTCAACGTTCCGATGCGCAACTCGCTGCTGTGGGTGTATGAAGGTCTGACCAACTATCTCGGCGCGGTGTTGGCTGCGCGGTCGGGCCTGTGGAGCGAAGACTTCGGGCGCCAGTCGTGGGCCAGTCTCGCCGCCAACATGGATCGCAACAGAGCCGGGCGAACCTGGCGCGCGCTCGAGGACACAACCGAGCAGCCCCTGATCACGGCGCGCAGGCCGCTATCCTGGCTGTCGTGGCAGCGGACTGAGGATTACTACACTGAGGGCGAGCTGCTGTGGCTCGACATCGATACGCGCATTCGCGAGCTCACCCGGGATAAGCGTTCGCTGGATGATTTCGCGCGGGGCTTTTTTCAGGTAACCGCTGGGGCAAGTGGGTCGGGCGGCGCGTCTGTGGTGAACGGCGTGTCGCTGGGTCCCGTGACCTACACGTTTGCTGATGTCGTTCAGGCGTTGAAGACCGTCGCACCGTTCGACTGGGAGAAATTCCTCACGGAGCGTCTATACGGCCACGGCCCGGGCGCGCCATTGGATGGGTTAACGCGAGGTGGTTGGAAGTTGGTGTTCACTGAAACGCCTTCTGACTACGTCCGCAGTGTCGAAGACCAACGCAAGGCGGTGGACTTCACATTCTCACTGGGCTTCGCTGTCTCGTCGCTCACGGGCACGTTGACGGAAGTGCGTTGGGGTGGTCCGGCGTACGAGGCGGGGCTGACAATGGGCACGGCGTTGATTGCGGTGAATGGCCGGGAGTACCGGTCCGAGCGTTTGAAGACGGCTATACAACTGGCCAAACTCAATAAGCAGCCCATTGAGTTGTTGGTGAAGAATCTCGATCGATACAGGACGGTGCGGATCGCGTACTTCGAGGGGTTGAAATATCCGGCGTTGCAGAGGATCGACAAGACCGAGGATCGCCTTGCGTTGATATTGAAGCCACGGACTTGAGCGGCGGCGAGGCGCGTCACTCCGGTACGACAATGGTGTGTGTCGACTTCACCTCTTCCATGACAAAGTAGGTGTGCGTCGTTTGCACACCGCGAACCGACGCTATGCGATCACCCAGGAAGCGCCGATAGCTCTCCATATCAATCACGCGCACCTTCAATAGATAGTCGAAACCACCCGCCACCATGTGGCATTCCATGACCTCATCATGGGCCAGCATGACCTGCTTGAACCGATCGAACGCATCGGGGGTGGTGCGGTCCAGCGAGACTTCCACATACGCCAGCAGGCCCAAGCCCAACTTTCGCGGGTTCAGCCGGGCGAAATAGCCCTCGATGTAGCCCGCCGCTTCCAGCCGCCGCACCCGCTCCAGCGTCGGCGTGACAGTTAAATTCACTTCCCGGGCCAGCTTCGAGATGGCAGTCCGGCCATCCTGCTGTAATCGAATCAATAGCTTATGGTCGATCCGATCGAGATTGCGGTCAGTGGGAGGTGCGTCACTCATAGTTAATTCGACTTTTACTGGCGCTAAAACCAGAAAATTCACTCTGTTGAACTGGATACCATAAGCACAATTGACTCCCCTGCGATATTAAATCAAGGCGACCGACATGGCTGGTAGCAGCGCTGCCGAACGGACCCGTATCCCTCCTGATGCGACCCCTCCCGATACGGGAAGGCTCCGCGTCATTCGTGAGGCTATTAGCGAGGCAACACTGCGGCCTGAGGCTGACGCGGTCAGTGAGTTGCGCGCGGGCCTGGTGCCGGTCGAGCGCAATCTGGGGATGGCAAAGTCCCGTGCCATTCATTGGGTGGAGGTCGCGCGCGCTGATAAACGACCGCGGCCGTTTGCCGAATCGATGATGGAGCAGTTCCCGCTCGACAGCGCCCAGGGGCGGGCCCTGATGAGCCTGGCGGAGGCGCTGCTCAGGACCCCTGACCCGGCGCGGGCAGATCAGTTGATCGCCGAGCGGCTGGGCGAAGTCCGCGGCGGTGGGCGCAATCCGATTTCGCAGGCCGTCGCCGGCGCGTTGGGCAACGCGGGCCACGGCGCCGCGGCCGAGCGCCCGAAGGATAACTTCCTCCTGCGGGCCGGCTTTGCGCTCCTGGGTGGCGTCAGCCGCCTACTTCCCAACGTTGCCGCCGAACTCTCCGGCGAGTTCTCCGTGGCATCGCTCACCAAACCTGTGGTTGCGCCCATGGTGCGCGCAACGCTTCGTCGAGCGATGCGCATGTTAGGCGAGGCATTCATCGTCGGCGAGACGATCAAAAGTGCGCTTGCTCGCGGCAAGGCGAATCCCGGTCTGGCGCTGTGCTCCTTCGACGTCCTTGGCGAAGGTGCGCGCACCGAAGCCGATGCGCAGCGTTACTTTGATTCCTACGCGGCCGCGATTGAGGCGCTCGGTCATCAACCGCCGGGCACTGTGCACGAGCGATCCAGTATTTCGGTAAAGCTCTCAGCGTTGGAGCCGCGTTACACACTTCTGCAGAGCGCCCGCGTCGCCCGCGATCTCATCCCACGGATGTTGGAGCTGGCCCGGAAGGCCGCCAGCTTCGGTATCGGGATGACGATTGATGCTGAGGAAGCCGACAGGCTGGATCTGTCCCTCGACATCATCGAAGCGCTGGCCCGCGATGAGGCGACAGCGGGGTGGGACGGCCTCGGGCTCGCAGTACAGGCCTACGGCCGACGGGCTCCGTTCGTCATCGATTGGGTTGCACAGATCGCGCGAGTCACTGGACGACGGATGACGTTGCGACTGGTCAAAGGTGCGTACTGGGACAGCGAGATCAAGCGTGCCCAAGAGCGCGGTCTGTCCAGCTTCCCCGTTTACACATCCAAAGCGGCAACCGATGCCAGCTACCTGGTGTGTGCACAACGGCTGTTCGCGGCCAATGACGTGATCTACCCACAGTTCGCAACACACAATGCATTCACAGTGGCTGCGGTGTTGGAAATGGCTCCCCCGAAAGCTCAGTACGAATTCCAGCGCCTGCACGGAATGGGTGAGCTCGTGTTCGAGGCGGTCCGCGCGGACGTTCCGAACCTGCCTCCAGTGCGTGCCTATGCACCGGTGGGTACTCACGAAGATCTCCTTCCTTATCTCGTCCGGCGCCTCCTCGAGAACGGCGCCAATACTTCGTTCGTGCATCAATTTCTCAATCCCCAGGTTCCCGTGGAGCAGGTTGTGCGTGATCCCGTTTCGGCGCTGAGTGACCCGTCCAATCCAAAGATCCGCGAGCCGCAGGCGCTCTACGCGCCCGAGCGTCGCAACTCCGACGGTCCCGATTGGGGCGATCCGGCGGAACTGAACGTGCTCAAATCGGAAATCGGGAAGCGCGCTCACCAAATGAATACGGGCGGCCCGATCCTCGGCGGCAAGTCCGTTCGGGATGCTGACGTACCAGTGCACTCTCCCGCGAACTTCCTCGAGATCGTCGGTCTGTCGCGGGACGCGACCGCTGAAGAAATCAACAGCGCAATGGAATCAGGCGCAAGGGCCCAGCCCTCATGGGACGCACTCGCGGCAGCCGAACGCGCCGACTGCCTCGACCGCGCCGCTTTTCTACTCGAAGATCGCCGCGTTCAGTTCCTGAGCCTGTTGGTTCGTGAGGCGGGCAAAACCCTTCCGGACGCCGTTGCCGAGCTGCGTGAAGCGGTCGATTTCTGCCGGTATTACGCGGCCCGCGGGCGCGAGCTTTTTGGGGGAGCCCGGAAGCTGAATGGTCCGACCGGAGAGCGCAATCTGCTGTCCCTGCACGGCCGTGGGGTGTTTGTTTGCATCAGTCCGTGGAATTTCCCGCTTGCGATTTTTACTGGACAAATCACCGCTGCGCTCATGGCAGGCAACAGCGTAGTTGCCAAGCCGGCGCCAGCGACACCCTTGGTAGCCCATGCCATGACCGCGTTGCTCCATGAGGCCGGTGTGCCGGGTGACGTGCTTCAATTGACTCCCGCGGACGGGCCGGCCTTTGGTGATGTGGCCATGAAACACCCGGCGCTTGCCGGTGTCGCTTTCACGGGTTCCACGACCACCGCTGCCACCATCAATCGCGCTCTTGCAAACCGGGACGGCGCGATTGTTCCGCTGATCGCAGAAACGGGCGGCGTGAACGCCATGATCGTAGATGCAACCGCGCTGCCTGAGCAGGTTGTCGATGACGCGGTCACATCCGCCTTTACGAGTGCGGGTCAGCGGTGCTCCGCGCTTCGTGTCCTGTATTTGCAGGAGGAGATTGCGGACAAGGTCATCGAGATGCTGACGGGCGCAATGAAGTGTCTGTCCATTGGTGACCCCAGCGAGCTGTCGACGGATGTCGGGCCGGTGATTTCCGAGGCGGCACTCGGACGCTTGCGCGCCCACGCTTCCCGCATGCGCCAGGAGTCCCAACTGCTGTATGCCTGCGCTCTCGATGAGAAGCACGAGATGGGTTATTTCTTCGCGCCCCACCTGATTGAGCTGCGCGCGCTGGACCAGCTGCGGACCGAGGAGTTTGGTCCGATCCTGCACGTGGTGCGCTACAAAGCAGATCAGTTATCACAGGTCATCGAAGCCATCCGGCGAACTGGATTCGGTCTAACGTTGGGTGTGCACAGCCGGCTGGAAAGCGTGGCCGACCACGTTTTCCGCTCAGTCCCCGTTGGCAACACGTACGTAAACCGAAACATGATTGGAGCGGTTGTTGGCGTACAGCCTTTTGGCGGCCAAGGTTTGTCCGGCACGGGGCCCAAGGCGGGTGGCCCACACTACCTGCTGCGTTTCGCCAACGAGCGAACCTTGACTATCAATACAGTCGCGGTTGGTGGGAACGTCGAATTGTTGTCGTAATTGACACACCGCGTCACTTCGAGTCACAACACGTCGCGGCGCGCAGGTGCCGCCAGATTGACCGCGAACCATTCGATAGCGGCAAAGTGAATCTTTTCGTTTTCTGCTGAGTGGCTGTTTGAGGGGGCCAACGCCCGCGCGTCGCCGATTTCTTACAAATCAGGGCGTGCGCGCGGTGCCGTGTCCCTCATACAATCACGCCCATGATGCAACTCCGACCTGCTCTCGAAACGTCTCCGGTGCAAGAGATCCTTGCCCGGCTCGACGAGCTTGCGGTGATGTTCCGTGACAGCGCCGCTGAAGGTGATCGCCTGGCGCGGTTGCCGAAGTACGTAGTGCGCGCGCTGGTCCAACACGGCCTGTTCCGGCTGTGGATCCCCAAGCGTTGCGGTGGGTTTGAGCTCGACCTGCCCGAAGCGCTGCAGATCTACGAAGCGGCGGCGCGGTTGGACGGGTCCATCGGTTGGGCTGTCATGATCGGCTCGGGCGGCGGACTGTTTGCGGCCTATCTCGATGCCTCGACCGCAAACTCCCTCTATGCGCGGCCCGAGGCCGTGGTTGCCGGGTCGGGCTCGCCGGACGGACGCGCGTTTCGCGAACGAGGCGGGTACCGCGTGAGCGGTTGCTGGCACTACGCGAGCGGCGCCCACTACGCGACTACGTTTACAGCGAATTGCCTGGTCATGGACGGTGGGACGCTGGTCTTTGGTCCCGACGGCAAGCCCCTGATCCGCGCAATGGCCTTCGAGGCTCCCCAGGTCGCGATCCTGCCAGTGTGGGACCCCACCGGCATGCGCGGCACGGGCAGTGACGATTTCGAAGTGCGCGATGCATTCGTTCCAGAGAATCGCAGCTTCTCGGTGTTGGCCGATGCGCCCCGCGAGACGGGTCCGCTGTACCGGTTGCCGTTCAGTGTACTGACTGAATTGCCGGTCACCGCTGTTGCGGTGGGTATTGCCCGGCACGCATTGGATCTGTTCGCATCCCTTGCTCACGTGAAAAAGCTCCACGGCACCAGCGCGCTGCTCATGAGTGATCCCGTCGTTCAAGTGACATACGCAGCCGCGCATGCAACATGGCATCTGGCGAAGTCCTCACTCGATTCGCTCGCTCACAAGGCATGGGACGCGGCGCGCGCCAACCGGCCATTGCAACCGCGGGACCTGGCAGAGATCACCAGCGGATGTGTGTTCTGCGTAGCCAAACTGCGAGCGGCCATGGGTGAGTTGCTGGCTCTGACCGGCATGACGGCCATTCAGCCTGAGTCAGAGTTGGCCCGCGCCTGGCGTGACTTCCAGGCGCTCGCCGCTCACGGGTCGGTCTCGCCCCGACATCTCGGTTCTACAGGAGCACTGTTGTTGCAATAGACCTGGGGTTGCAATCCGGAAGTGGGCTGCAGCGGGCTAATGTTCGATGCCCGCACGCAACCGGCTCACCAGGCCGCCGAGCGAGTCGATGGGAGCCGAGCATGTACTGCCATGGCAGACGTAGGCCACGGCGCTGCCTCGAGAGGCTTTTTCTTCGAGCGCGGCTGGCAAATCCTGAGCATCGGCGGGGACTGCAAGCACCATTCGACGGGGTGCATAGAGTTTGTGCAGCTCGCGGGCCCAGTTTGTGATTTCGGCGCGGGGGCCGCGCAGGATGAGAGTTTCGGGCGGGTGCAACAGCTCATCGAGGGCGATGCTCAATGTTGTATGCGCGTGTGGGAATTTTTCGAGGCTGGGCCATGCTGCACGCAGTGTGTGCTCGGCCGCCTGGAGATAGCGTGGTTCGGCTAACAGGTGTCCCATTCGTTGGAACACAAACGCGGCAATGCCATTGCCCGCCGGCGTCGCATCATCGGCAAAGGATTTGGAGCGATAAATGAGGGACTCGTGATCGTCAGAGGTAAAGTAGAAACCGCCGGCAACGGCATCCACAAAATGCTGGAGCACGACCTCGAGGAGCTCACTTGCGAATTTGAGCTCTGCGCTGTTGAAGCGTGTTTGCTGGAGTTCCAGAATAGCGTCGACGAGGAATACGTAGTCGTCGAGGTACGCGTTAAGATGTGCACGCCCGTCCTTGTAAGTCGCCAGTAGCTTGCCGTTGCTCCACAGCTTGCTGTGGATGAATCGCAGCGCTGCTGTCGCTGACTCCGCCAGATCGTCGCGTCCCAACGCACGAGACGCGATCGCCATCCCCCGAATCAGCAGCGCGTTCCACGAAGTCAGGATCTTGTCGTCGCGGCCGGGCCAGATACGCCGGGCCCGAATCGCCAGCAGCTTGGTGCGCGCCGATTCGAGCAGAAACTCCACGTCATCGGATGTCAGCTGGTTGTTACGCGCGATCTCGTCGATGGGCTGAAAAATGTGCAGCTGCCAGTGGCCCTCAAAGTTGGCTGTCCTGTCCAAACCGTAGCGCGCCGCAAATACTGTGTATTCAGCCTCGCTGAGCGCCTCGCGCACTGCATCGCGATTCCAGACGTAAAACTTCCCTTCGTGCCCTTCGGAGTCGGCGTCAAAGCTCGAGTAGTAGCCGCCTTCGGGTGACTGCATTTCGCGTATCGCCCAGTTAGCCGTGCGTGCCGCGATGTCCGCATAGAAGCGATCGCCAGTGGCCACGGCAGCCTCTGCATAAACGGCGAGCAGTGCACCATTGTCGTACAGCATCTTTTCAAAGTGCGGAATCATCCAGTACTCATCCACCGAATACCGACTGAATCCGCCGCCCAGCTGGTCGTTGATCCCACCTTCCCCCATCCGCCGCAACGTCAGCGTCGCCATGTACAGCGCCTGAAGGTCCGGTTGAGGCTGTCCGGACGTCGTGTGCCAGTCCCGCAGGAGCCGCTCGATCGTCTTCGGATTGGGGAATTTCGGTGCGCGTCCGAACCCGCCGTACTGGCCATCGAACGTGCGACCCAACAGCTCACGCGACGCTTTGATGGGCGCATCTGTCAGCTGCGTGTCACCGGGGGCTGGTGGCGGATTCAGCTCGTCAAACGCCGACATCAGCGCATCATTCTGCTGACGCAGCTCTGCTTCGTGCAGTCGGTAGTATTCGCTGACCCTGCGCAGAATGTCGGTAAATGCAGGTAACCCGTGACGTGCTTCTTTCGGGAAATACGTGCCGCCGAAAAACGGCCGGTGATCGTCGTGTGTCAGGAACATGGTCAGCGGCCAACCGCCAGACCGCTGTGTCAGCATTTGTTGCGCGATCTGATAGATGCGATCGACATCCGGTCGCTCTTCGCGATCCACCTTGATGTTGATAAAACGTTCGTTCAGGACGCGGGCCACATCGTCGTCTTCGAACGATTCATGGGCCATCACGTGACACCAATGGCAGGCTGCGTAACCTATGCTGAGGTGAATCGGCTTCCGCTCTAGACGAGCGCGCTCAAACGCCTCTTCGCCCCATGGATACCAATCGACTGGATTATGTGCGTGTTGAAGGAGATAGGGGCTCGTCTGTGAAATGAGGTGATTGGCCATCCTGGGTCTCGTATAATCACGGCTGCCGTGGCTGCCATCGCAGCGAGTTTCAAGTGATTCCTTCCTCCGCGCAAATTCTTCCCGAGCATTCTGCCCTTCCTGTGCTGCGTCTTAAGCGCGGCGAGGACAGGCGTATTGCTGCCGGTCATATGTGGGTGTTCAGTAACGAGGTCGATACCGCCAGTACGCCTCTGACTGCGTTCACAACTGGTGCATTGGTGCAGATGCAATCGCATCGCGGACAGTTTCTCGGTTACGCCTACGTCAATCCGCACGCACTCATTTGTGCGCGAATTGTTGGACGTGACATCGCTCATCCGCTGGATCGCGCGCTGATTGCGCAGCGTCTGGAGACGGCGATTGCCTTACGAAAACGGCTGACGCGGGATCCTTACTATCGTCTCGTGTTCGGCGAGTCCGACGGTTTGCCGGGTCTGGTGCTGGATCGTTATGGCGACGTCGTGGTCGGCCAGATTGCGACTGCCGGCATGGAAGCACTCAAGGCGGATGTGGAAGCGGTCGTTCGCGAAGTGCTCAACCCGCAAACGCTCTTCTGGAAGAACGATTCGGGTGCGCGGGATCTCGAGCATTTACCTCAATCCGTCGAGGCGGCGTTTGGAGAGGTCCCCGACGAGATCGAGGTCTACGAATCAGGATTGCGCTTCATGGCGCCGCTGCGCGCGGGTCAGAAGACTGGTTGGTTCTACGATCAGACAGCCAACCGTCAGCGCCTGGTGCGCTACATGTGGCCCGGCATGCGAGTCCTGGACGTCTGCAGCTACGTTGGTGCGTGGGCGGTAACCGCTCTCAAGAACGGCGCTGCTTCAGCGCGGTGCGTCGACTCTTCGGAGGCGGCATTGAAGGCTGCTAACCGCAATGCAAAAGCCAATGGCGTAACTATCGAAACGACCCATGACGACGCCTTCGACGCGCTCAAGGCGCTGCAGGAAAGCGCAGAACGCTTTGATGTGGTGGTCGTCGATCCACCCGCCTTCATCAAGCGCAAGAAGGACGTTCCGCAAGGGCAGGCAGCCTATCGCAAGCTGAACCAGCTGGCGCTCGGGCTCATGGAGGGCGACGGACTGCTCGTCTCCTGCTCATGCTCGTATCACCTTGCCCCCGAGGACCTGGTGAGCGCCATCCAGTCGGCAGCCCGCCATACCGGCCGATTTGTGCAGATTCTCGAGGCCGGCGGGCAGTCGCCCGACCACCCTGTCCATCCCGCCATCCCCGAAACCCGATACCTGAAGGCGTTCTTCTGCCGCGTTACTCGTGAGTAGAGGTGTCGATTTGCAGCCGCGCGCCAGGTCCCGCAGGCGCAGCCGGCCCAGTTCGGACTCGAGAAGGCCGCGCTTTTTGCCGGTGGCAACGAAGGCGTTGTCCGAAAAATGGCCGCAGGCCATTTTTCTAATGAACTAGCGGTTAAAATCCGCGGCATGATCCAGTACCCTGGCTTTAACCCAATTGCGTTCTCGATCGGCCCGGTCAAGGTCCATTGGTACGGCATCATGTACCTTCTGGGCTTCGGGGCCGGGTGGACGCTGGCCCGCTTGCGGGCCGCCAAGCCGGGATCCACCTGGAAATCCCAGGATGTCGACGATCTCATCTTCTTTGCCATGCTGGGCGTCATCCTGGGTGGACGCGTCGGCTATGTGCTGTTCTACGGCTTGAGCTTCTGGGCCAAAGACCCGATGTATCCCTTCAAGATCTGGGACGGCGGCATGTCGTTCCACGGTGGGATGCTGGGCGTGATTGCCGCCGTTTCTCTGTTTGCCTGGCGTCGCAAGCGGAATGTGGCGGACGTACTCGATTTCACGGTGCCGCTGCCCGGCCTGGGTTTATTTTTCGGGCGCATCGGCAACTTCATCAACAGCGAGCTGTGGGGCAAGGTGACCACGGTGCCCTGGGGCTTCAACGTCAACGGCGAGGTCCGTCATCCCTCGCAGCTCTACGAGGCTGTTTTTGAAGGGCTGTTCCTCTTCACCGTCATCTGGTTGTTTACGGCTCGCCCGCGGCCGCGCCTGGCTCCCTCAGGCCTGTTTCTCATCCTCTACGGAGTGGTGCGCTTCGTGATTGAGTTCGTGCGCGTGCCGGATGAGCACATCGGCTATCTGGCCGGGGGTTGGTTGACCGAAGGGCAGGTATTGTCGTTCCCCATGGTTCTGGGGGGCATCGCGCTCATGGCTTACGCGTACCGAACACGCTCACCGTCCGGAAATTTTGCCGTCGCACAATGAAGCCCTACCTGGAGCTCATGCGCCGGATCCGCGACACCGGCGTTCGAAAAGATGACCGCACCGGCACGGGGACGCTCTCCGTGTTTGGTCACCAGATGCGGTTCGATCTGAGCGAGGGTTTTCCGCTCGTCACGACGAAACGCATCCATTTGCGCTCCATCGTCTACGAGCTGTTGTGGTTCCTGCGCGGTGATACCAACGTAGCCTGGTTGCGGGAGCACGGCGTCACCATCTGGGACGAGTGGGCCAATGAGCAAGGCGAGCTCGGGCCCGTGTACGGAAAGCAGTGGCGCGCATGGCTGGCTCCCGATGGGCGTACCATCGACCAGATCAGCCAGGCGGTGGAGCAGATCAAACGCAACCCGGACTCCCGCCGCATCATTGTCAGCGCCTGGAACGTGGGCGAGCTCGAGCAGATGGCGCTGATGCCCTGCCACGCATTTTTTCAGTTTTACGTCGCCGGCAAGCGGCTGTCCTGTCAGCTGTATCAGCGCAGCGCGGACGTCTTTCTGGGCGTGCCCTTCAACATCGCAAGCTATGCGCTGCTGGTGCACATGCTGGCCCAGCAGTGCGATCTCGAGCCCGGCGAGCTGATCTGGACCGGCGGCGACTGTCATCTGTACCTGAACCATCTGGAGCAGGCGCAACTGCAGCTCGGACGGCAGCCGTTGCCCTTGGGCCAACTGCGCCTGCGGCGGCGACCCCCGAGCATTTTCGATTACGACTATGAGGATTTTGAATTCGTGAATTACCAACATCATGCGGCGATCAAGGCGCCGGTGGCGGTCTGATCATGGCTGCTGCTGCCAAAGTCGAACCGGACCTGACCACTACCGACCTGATCGAGGTCCGTCGCTCGGACGTGCACGGGCTCGGGGTGTTTGCGGCCAAACCGATTCCCAAGGGTGCTCGGATCATCGAGTACGTGGGTGAGCGCGTCTCGCACGACGAGGCGGATCGGCGCTACGAAGAGAAGGACGCGAACGACAGCCATACCTTCCTGTTTATTGTTGACAGGAAAACAGTCATCGATGCAGGCGCGGATGGTAACGACGCGCGCTTCTTCAACCACTCGTGCGATCCGAATTGCGAGTCAACCGTCGAGAAGCGGCGTGTGTTCATCGAGGCCATGCGCGACATCGAGCCGGGCACCGAGCTGACTTACGACTACCAGATCCATCGCGAGGACGACGATCCGGACAACATCGACGAGGTGTTCGCGTGCCGTTGCGGTTTCCCGCAGTGCCGCGGCACGATGTTGTGGCCCACGGAACGCAAGCCGAAGCGCACGAAGCCTAAGAAAAAGGCCCACAGCAAGTCGGTGGCCAAGACAAAAACCAAGGCTAAAACCAAGGCTGAAACCAAAACCAAGGCTAAAACGAAAACTAAAACCAAGGCCAGCGCCAACGCGAAGACCCCAGCGAAATCGAAGAGCCAGTCCAAGTCCAAGGCCAAGGCCAAAAAGAAAGCCGCTCCCGCCAAAAAGGCAGCGAAGAAGCAGGGCAAGAGGAGTGGCCGGCGCGGCTGATGCGCTGACCTGACATGCACGACGCGCGGCGCTGGAGCCTGCCGGCGGTCATCGGGGCCACCGGAATCGTCTACGGGGACATAGGGACCAGTCCGCTGTATGCGTTTGAGACCGCTCTCAACGCAACGGGCACGTTTGACGCGCTCGCGGTGCTGGGCGTGCTGTCGCTCATCTTCTGGAGCCTCATGCTCTCGGTCACGTTCAAATACGTGACCATCATGATGCGGGCCGACAACCAGGGCGAGGGGGGTATCCTCGCCTTGTTTGCACTCGCTCAGCGCGCTCCCGAGGCGACGCGTGGCTGGTTTAAATGGCTCATCGGCCTTGCGCTGGCGGGCACGGCGTTCTTTTTCTGCGACGCGTTGATTACGCCTGCGATCTCGGTGTTGAGCGCTGTCGAGGGACTGGAGCTGCTGGATCCTGACTTTGTGAAGGCGGTGATTCCCGTCACACTGGTCGTGCTGGCGTTGTTGTTCGTCATCCAGAAGCGCGGCACGGCCAAGGTGGGCAGGTTGTTCGGACCGGTCATGATCCTGTGGTTCCTGGTGATCGCAGTGATCGGCGTCAAGGCGATCACGCAGTATCCGTCGGTGTTGATTGCGATCAACCCCCGGTATGGCATCGCGCTCCTGAGCACGCATTCGGTCACGGCGCTGGCGATTCTCGGCGGCGTGTTTCTCTCGCTCACGGGCGGTGAAGCGCTCTACGCGGACATGGGCCACTTCGGCAAAACCCCGGTACGGATCGCCTGGTTCGCCATGGTGTGGCCGGCGTTGCTGCTCAACTATTTCGGGCAGGGAGCCCTGCTGTTGGCGCATGGCGGAATGATCGCGCATCCGTTGTATGCGATGGTGCCGCCCCAGGTGTTGCCGTGGATGTTGGTTCTGGCGACGGCGGCCACTGTCATTGCCTCTCAGGCCGTCATTTCCGGGGCATTCTCAGTGGCGCGGCAGGCTGTGCAGCTCGATCTGCTGCCGCGCATCCGCATACTGCAAACCTCGGCCCTGGAGCAGGGCCAGATCTACGTGCCGGTAGTCAACACGTTGCAGTTTCTCGCCGTCAGCGCGTTCGTACTCGGTTTCAAGTCGTCCGAGGCACTGGGAGGTGCGTATGGAGCGGCGGTGGTTGGAACGATGTTCATCACCAACATCCTGGGTGGCTTCGTCGCGGCCACCCAATGGCATTGGCCGCGCTGGGCAGTCACCGCGGTGTTCCTGCCGCTGTTGGCCATGGATTCCGTGTTTCTGGCCGGGAATCTGACCAAGCTCGAGACCGGTGGCTGGATTCCATTGACCCTGAGCGCGGTGTTGTACTTCGTCTTCTGGACGTGGCGCAGCGGCCGCCTCGAGCTGCGCGCCGCGCTCGCGAAAATGGCCGTGACCCGCAAAGACCTCGGCAAGCTGATCGACGGCTCAATCCGCGTGCCCGGGACGGGAGTATTCCTCGCCAGTGACCGCGACCTGGTCCCTTCGGCGCTCATCCGCAACATCGAGCACAACAGGGTCGTGCACGAGCGCGTCATCATCCTCAACATCGAAATCGCGCACACTCCGCGCCAGGACCCCGTGCGACGCGTCGATATCGAAGAGATCCTGCCGGGGGTGTATGAAATCACCGCCCGGTTCGGGTTCATGGAAACGCCCGATGTGGCCCAGGCGATGAAATCGTGCCGGACCCGCGGCATGCGCGTGTTCTCTGAAGACAGCTCGTTCTTTGTCGGCCGCCATCTGGTGCGCGCGCGGCCGCTGCCCGGTTTGAAGGGACTGCAACGCCGGTTCTTTGCGGGAATGCAGCGGCACAGCACGCAGGCTGCCGAATTTTTCCGCATGCCCTACAAAGGGGTCATCGTTCTCAACACCGCAGTTGAGATATGAAGCCTGTCATATCGCTCGTGGTGGCCATGGCCCGCAACAACGTTATCGGTCGCGACAACGGCTTGCCGTGGCAGCGCCTCCCGGAAGATCTGAAGCATTTTAAAGCCATCACGCTGGGGAAGCCCGTGCTGATGGGTCGCAAGACGTTTGAATCCATCGGCAAGCCGCTCCCGGGTCGTACCAACTTCGTTCTGACACGGGACGGCGGCTGGAAGGCAGATGGCGTTGTTGTTGTGCATTCCGTCGGCGAAGCACAGGCGCTGGCAGGCACCGAATTGTCGGGCATCGGGGGCGCTGAGATCTATCGGCTGTTGCTTCCACTGGCTACCCGTATCTACCTGACCCGGATCGACGCGGACCTCCCGGGTGACACCGTATTTCCGCCGCTCGACTATTCGCAGTGGGTGGAGACTGACACTCGAAAATACGGTGCTGACGAGCGCAACCCCTACGACATGACTTTCGTTACGCTCGAGCGAGCGCCGGCAGCCGTTCGCTGATCAGCTGTTGCGCGAGCGCGAAGTCCGTCCTGCCGTCATCACGGTCCAACTCGAGCAAAATCTGCGCTTGCAGCGCGCCCCGCCGTAACGCCTCCGAATACTCGATCTCAGGGTGAAAGGTGACCATGGCGTACCGCGGGATGAAACGATCCGGAAAGCGGCGCTCCAACTCGAGTGCGAGGGCTTTCCTGCGTACGAAACCGGCATCCAGCACCGTGTCGCGCATCTCTGTGTAGTTTTCCAGGGCCATCTGCGCGATCGCCTGCGTGTTGGGGCGGCGGACGCGCTCAAATTCCGCGAACAGGGCGGCCCAGTCGTCGAATCGATCCAGCAGCGAGTCCAGCACCACGCAGTCTTCAAACGCCGCATTCATTCCCTGGCCATGGAAAGGAACGATGGCATGCGCGGCGTCGCCCAGCAGCAGCACCTGGCCGCCGACCCGCCATGGCGCGGTATGCACGGTTCCCAGCTGTCCAGCCGGGTGCGCCTGGAACTCCGCTGTCAGGTTGGGAATCAGGGGCACGGCGTCGGGAAACTCCTCGAGGAAGAATTCCAGGACGGCCTGTGAGTCGGGCAGGGACGCGAAGCTGCGCGGACCGGTTCGCGCCAGGAACAAAGTGGCCGTGAAGCTCAGATCGGTGTTGGGAAGCGCAATCAGCATGAAGCCGCCGCGCGGCCAGATGTGCAGGGCATTCGGGTCGAGCGCGGGCCGGCCATCCACGGGCGGGATGGTCAGCTCTTTGTAGTCGTGATCCAGCCAGTCCTCGCGAACAGTCAGGTGATTCGTAGACAGCAGGCTGCCGCGAACCGCAGAGCCCGCCCCATCCGTCGCAATCGTGGGGGTCAGCTCAACCTGGTATTGCGCGCCGGAAACCTCATTGCGAAACCGCAGGGCGTTCTCGGCGGGGTCGGCTGCGAGGCAGGTCTGATTGAAACGGATCGTGACGTCCTGATGCCGTGCGGCCTCTTCGATGAGGACTCGATTCAGCTGTGCCCGGCCGACGGAGTAGATGACTTCGTCGTCGCGCTGACCGTACGGTTGCAGAGCGGTGGCGCCTGATCGCTCGTGGATCATCCGCCCCCGCATCGGGATCAACAGGGGACGAATCCGCTCCATGACGCCGGCATGCTCGAGTGCGCGGATGCCGCGCGCCGCCAACGCCAGGTTGATCGAGCGGCCCCGTTCTGTCCGGGAGCGTCGCGGATCCGGGCGCCGGTCCCAGAGCCGGATGGCGCCGCAGCCGTGGCGCATCAGGATCACTCCGAGCAGCGCTCCCGCGAGGCCGGCACCGACTATGTTGATTGGTTGGTCTGAGTCAGTCCGCAACCGCAGCTCCTACTCAGGAAATTTCCCGCAACGCCTGCGTGAGGCGCTCACTGAAGGTGAACACTTCCTCAAAGCGATTATACAGCGGGACGGGCGCGACACGAATGACGTCGGGCTCGCGCCAGTCACAGATGACATCCAACTCGGTCAACCGGTCGAGCACCCGCTTGCCGCGCGTGCCGCCACCCAGTATGCGGATCGACAACTGACAGCCGCGGGATTCGACTGCGCGGGGCGTAATCAGCTCTACTGAGGAATTCAGTGGCTGCAGCAACTGTTCGAGCCAACCCGTCAGCGCAATCGATTTCGCGCGCAGGCGCTCGATGCGGGCTTCCTGGAACAACTCCAGCGAGGCTATGAGCGGCGCTGCCGACAGGATGGGAGGGTTGCTGATCTGCCATGCGGCCGCGCCTGCTTGCGCTTCGAAGCGGGGCTCCATCCGGAAGCGCGTCGCGGCCTCGTGGCCCCACCAACCGTGGAGGCGGGATGAGGGAGCTGCGCTGATGTTGCGTTCGTGCACGAAGCAACCGCCGATCGCGCCGGGGCCCGCGTTCAGATACTTGTAGCTGCACCAGACTGCGAAGTCGGCATCCTGCTCATGAAGAGCGAGCGGCATGTTTCCAATGGAATGCGCAAGGTCGACGCCGGCTACACAACCGGCGCAGTGCGCGGCCCGGATGATGCGCCCCAGGTCGAATGCCTGGCCCGTTCTGAACTGCACGCCGGGCCACAATACCAACGCGACCTCATCCCCGTGCTCCGCGAGATAGGCTTCGATCGCGGCTTCTGAAATCCCTTCCGCGCCTGCCTCGGGTGCCAACTCAACGAGCGCCGTGCCGATATCCTGTTTGTGCCAGGCGAGCTGCGAGGCTACGGCGTGGCGGTCAGACGAAAAGGCGCCCGCTTCGATCAGGATTTTGACCCGCTTGCCGGCCGGCCGGTAAAAGCTCGCCAACATCAGGTGAAGATTGACCGTCAGCGAGTTCATCGCCACGACTTCGTCCGGCCGGGCCCCCGCCAGGTACGAAAGACCCGCAGTCAGATTCTCGTGGTACGGAATCCAGGGTCGGGTGGCTTCTTCGTGACCCAGTACAGCCAGGCGTGCCCAGTCATCGAGCTCCTGCTCGACGAGTCGCCGTGCTCCAATCGGCATCAGGCCCAGCGAGTGACCGCACAAATACAGCAGTGGTTGAGCGCGTGAGCCGGCGGGTATCGCAAACCGATCGCGGAAGGCTCGCAGCTCGTCGGCTTCGTCGCGGGCTCGCGCGTGTTCGAGTGTCGGCTTCATAGTTGCTCAAACAAATACAAAAGCGGCCGGCTGGGGACCGCGTCGCCGCCGATCGCCGGCACCTGGATTTCCAGGAGATACACTCCGTCGGCCACTTCGGTGGGAATGTACGCGAGCTCAGTGACAGTAGATCGCGACCGGGTGGCCAGGTCCAGTGAGGTTGCGCCGCGGGGAAGTCCAAAGAAAACGCGGTGCGCGGTCAACCGGCCTTCATCGTGCGAGCGGTCGATGGAGGGCAGGTCGATGACCAGGTGCTCGATGCCCTGCGACACGAGAAATTCCGCTGCCTCGCGTGACAGGTACGGCGCTGAGCTGTCGGTGTAGTCGCGGCGCATCTTGCCGGAGTCATTCGGGAGCGTGCGGATGACTACGGCTTTGGGTTGGAACGGCAACGTTCTCGGCCAACCCTGCTCGAGTGCCCGCCGTGTAACCAACTCGTCGCCAGGCTGAGGCGCAGGCTCCGTGGTTTCCGTCGAGTCGCGTGCGTCAACAGGCTCAACCGTCGCCAGGACAGCCGGTATCAGTCCCAAGGGCGCCTGGCGATGCGCATCGAGGCGCTCAGTCGTCAGGTGTCCAACACCTTCAGTGTGGGTCCCGTTGCAATGAGGAATGAGTGTGATCACATTGCAGTTGCAACTGGCTCCCGTGGCCACCGAGCCAGAAAACCCCGGCACTGCGAAGGCGTGGCTCGTGGCCGCGGGTGCGCCGAAGTGGCGCGGTTGATCGGCTGAGAAGTTGAGATCGAGTGCGATCACTATCGGCCGCGAGAGGTCCGTGAGGATCTCGCCCGTGCTGCCCTCGAGCCGGATCCGTGCCTTCAACGTGCGCGTTCCAGCACGGTGCCGCAATTTGAGCACGTACGCTTCCCGGTGCTCGAGTAGAAGCGCTCGAACAGGGCCGGAAACTGTGTCTCAATGTCCGTGAGCTCGAAGAACTCCTCGTACAAGCGGTGCCCACAGTTCTCGCAGTACCACTGGAACCCGTCGAGCTCTCCCGGCTTGCGCTGGCGCTCGATGACGAGGCCGACAGTGTCAGCGCGGCGCTGTGGGGAGTGCGGTACGAGAGGGGGCAACAACAGTATCTCGCCCTCGCGGATCGGAACGTCAACCGGCTGGCCGTCCTGCATGGTCTTCAGGACCATGTCGCCTTCCAGCTGATAGAAAAATTCCTCGCCCGGATCGACGTGGTAGTCCTTGCGGGCATTGGGTCCACCGACGACCATGATCACGAAATCGCCGTCGCGGAAGACGCGCTTGTTCCCGACCGGGGGTCGCAGCGCGGCTCGATTTTCGTCGATCCAGCGCCGGAAGTTGAAGGCTCGAAGCGGTACCATACAGTGTGTCCTCGACGCGCTATTCGCGTATGTTACGCGCTCAACACGGGGGGGACGACCCGCGTGAGGAGCGTCGTAGATGACTGATCGCCCAGTATGTGCCGTGACCGCAGCCCTGCTGCTGAGCGGGTTGTTAACAATAGCAGCCGGCTGCAGCCACATGCCTCACCCACATTGGCCATTCCACCGGAAGCCGGAACCTGCGCCTGTGGTGGTGCATGAGCTGGTGATCACGACGACGGAAGGGGCGGAAGCGGCGTTTCCGCAGTACTGGAAAGGCAATACGCTGGTTGTGGATCTGCGGCTGGGCGCCGGACAGGGAAGCGCAATCCTCAAGCCTCGCGAGCATACTTTCTGGCCCGTGCGCATTGCGTTTCGAGTGATGCCCGGACAGTTCGGAGCGCTCGAGGTACACGCCGCTCAGCGTGCCGTGCTGCCCGTAACGACGAGTGGTACGAAGCCGGTGGATCTCGAGCTCGATCCCGGTGTATTCATCATGAAGTCACCCCAGATCGCAGTCTCGTGGGGACCGGCCGATCAATCGTTGGGGACCTGATATCCGCCGCAGGCCACTGTGACCGGGGGCCGCTCGCTGTCGAGATCGATTGCCGTAAGCGAGCCGCCCCACACGCAACCGGAGTCGAGACCCACCACGCCGTTTCTGTGCACGAATCCCAGCGCGGACCAGTGTCCGAAGAGGATTCGAGCGTCGCGAGTTGCGCGCGGCTCGGCGTCGAACCAGGGTTGATACGGCGAGCTGGCGGCAGGGGGTTTACCTTTCCATTTCAGATCAACACGGCCATCGGCGGTGCAGACGCGCAGCCGCGTCAACACGTTGATGGTGAAGCGCAAACGGTCTTTGCGTGAAAGACCCTCGCTCCATTGATCGGGCTCATCTGCGTACATGTGGTCGAAGACATCCTTTGGATCATCGCGCAACGCGGATTCAACCTCGCGCGCGAGCGCGACAGTGCCATTGACCGTCCATTGCGGCACCACTCCGGCGTGCACCATCAGATCAACCCGCCCATCGTTGTAAGTATCGACGTGAGCGAGCGGACGCGTGATGAGCCACTCGAGTAGTTCGTCGCGATCGGACGCCTCGAGGACATCATCCAACGTATCCTGCTTTTTGTTTCGGCGCGCGCCGTGGGCGACAGCGAGAAGGTGCAGATCGTGATTGCCTAACACCACGACTGCGTTGTCAGCGAGCGAACGTACGAAGCGCAACACTTCCAGCGACTGCGGGCCCCGATTCACCAGGTCGCCGACAAAATAAAGCTGATCGCGATCCGCGGAAAAACGCAGGCGGGCGAGGAGCGCCTGCAGCTCCTCGTGACAACCCTGAATGTCGCCGATCGCATAGCGTGTCACTGCAGGATTCCCGGCATTGCGAGCCGGAAAGCCGCGATGGGCGCATCAAATCGCATGCCTTCGTCCGTGACCATCTGGTAACTGCCTTGCATTGCGCCTACGGGTGTTTCCAACACCGCGCCACTGGAATAGCGAAATCCTTGACCCGGTTTGAGATGGGGCTGCTCGCCGACGACGCCATCGCCGCGGACTTCCTGCACCTTGCCGTTGGCGTCCGTGATGACCCAGTGACGAGTCAGCAGACGTGCGGATACTGCGCCTTCGTTCCGAATGGTGATCGTGTATGAAAATACATATCGCCGCTCCTTCGGATCGGACTGCTCGTCGAGATAGGCTGTCTCGACATTGATCCGAATCTGGTGCGGATGAGTCAAGTCACGTACGTCCTACGCGCACCGCGAGGACATCACACGGCGCGGCGTGGAGGACGGTGTCCTCAGTGAAATTGACGAGAATGGACAAACCGTGGCGCTCGCGACTACCCAGTACGATGAGATCTGCATGCAGCTCACGGGCGATGCGGACGATTTCGGCTTTCACGTTGCCGGCTTCTACCCGGCATGATGCAGCCGGGACACCGAGCTGCGTGCCAAGCGCGGCGAGGCGTTGTTTGGCCCGATCCAGCAGCTCGTCCTCGATCTGAACAGCCGGCATGAGTGTTTCACCCATGGGCTCCACCGGCACATATTCGACCACATGCAACAGGTCGATTGCGGCGCCGAGTGCCGTGGCGACCGCCTGAGCCCGCCGGCCAATGAGTAGGCTGTCTTCGGACAGGTCCACGACGAGGAGGACGCGGCGATATTCCGTCATAGCTGATTTTCCTGCTGGCGCGCTTGGCTCAGGCGCTTGGAGTCGATCTTACAATTTTCTGTGCCAGCAAATTGAAGGCCTCGGGCGGAAAAGTCTCCGGACGAGCCCCGGGATCCAGTCCCGCTGCCTCGATTTGCTCCAGGCTGACCAGTTCTCGCAATGCGTTACGGATCGTCTTGCGCCGGTGTGCGAAGGCTGCGGCAACGACGGCACCGAAATGCTCACTCACGGGAAATGCGGGTTCCGCTCGGACCGTGAGCCGCGCGACCGCTGACCAGACACGGGGAGGGGGTGTAAATGCGCCGGGACCGACATCGAACAGGTGCTCAATGCTCACCCATGGTGCAAGCATGACAGTCAGGCGTCCGTAATCGGAGTCACCTGCCTTCGCGGCCATCCGTGCGATGACCTCACGCTGGAGCATGATGTGAAGGTCTTCAACGGCCGCTCGGTGATCGAGGAGGTAGAACAAGAGCGGGGTCGAGATGTTGTAGGGCAGGTTGCCGACGACTCTCAGTCGTCCACCGCGCGTCCGGGCGAGCTCCGTGAAATCTAGCTCGAGCGCGTCCGCTTCGTGCAGCGTGAATCCCTGATGGCCCGCGAGCTCTTCCCTCAGGAGTGCGGCCAGGTCGCGGTCAATCTCGACTGCGTCGAGGGTTCCGGTGTGCGCCGCCAGCAGACGTCGTGTGAGGGCGCCGCGCCCTGGGCCGATCTCGACTAACCGGTCGCCCGGCCGCGGATTCACGGAGGCGGCAATTCGGTCGATGATCGCCGGGTCATGCAGGAAGTGCTGACCGAAGCGTTTACGACGTGGCGGCCGCCGCGAAGAGCTTCGCGCAGGCGGGCCGGAGGAACCTGAATGCCGGCTCACGCGGTGCGGGCGATGATTTCAGTCGCCAGCACGATGGCGGCCATCAGGCTGCTCGCATCGGCGCGGCCCGTTCCGGCGAGATCGAGCGCAGTCCCGTGATCCACTGACGTGCGCAAAATCGGAATGCCCAAAGTGATGTTGACCGTCTGTTCAAAGCCGGCGTGCTTGATGACCGGCAGCCCCTGGTCGTGGAACATGGATAGGACGGCGTCACATTGGGCCAACATCTGCGGTACGAACGCCGTGTCCGCCGGGAGTGGACCCGTTGCCTGAATGCCGCGCTCGCGCATCAGTTTGATCGCAGGGGCGATCACGTCGATCTCTTCATGCCCCAGGTATCCGCCTTCACCCGCGTGCGGATTCAAGCCGCACACGGCGATTCGGGGTGATTGGATCCCCCACCACTTTCGAAGGTCGGCATCCATGATGGTCGCCGTGGCGAGAAGCGATTCGATTGTCAGGGCGGCACTGACATCCTTGAGCGGCAGATGCGTCGTGGCCAACGCGACACGCATACCAGGGGCGGCGAGCAACATCACAGGCAGTGCAGCACCTGTGCGCTCCGCCAGATATTCGGTGTGGCCGGTGAATGCAACACCGCCGTCGTTGATCACGCCTTTGTGAACCGGTGCCGTCACGATGGCCGCGAACTCGCCGCTGAGCGCGCCCTCGATGGCGCGATCCAGCAGTCCCAACACGTAGCGTGCGTTACGTTTGTCGAGTTGGCCCGGCTTGCTGGGGACGGCGAGTGGCTGATGGAGGACCGTCAGCGTGTTTGGCTCGTGGGTCGTTCGCGTGTTCGGATCGTAGTCGCGCAGAGCGATGTGCCAACCCAGCATGCGCGCGCGCTCGGCGAGCAGGTCGCGGTCGGCGAGGCAGATGAGCTCGCCGGGGATCGCGGAGCGCGCCACGGCGAGACACAACTCGGGCCCGATGCCGCCCGGCTCGCCGGAGGTCAGTGCGATGCGGGCAAGCGGCGCTGACACTAGATTTTGGTTTCTACGTACGCTTCGTCACGCAGGCGGCGCAGCCACAACTCCGTCTCTTCGTCGGCCTTGCTGGCGCGGATGGCGTCCATGGCCTGGCGGCGCTTCAGCTCGTCGGTGTTGTCAAACTGGCGACGGCCCAGCAACTGGGCGATGTGCCAACCATACTGAGTATGGAAGGGCTCGCTGAGCTCCTGGTCTTTCAACTTGCCGATGGCCGCGTCGAATTCAGGTACGAAGCTGCCCGGACCGGCCCAACCGAGGTCGCCGCCCTGGGCTGCTGAACCGGGATCCTCGGAAGTTATCGAGGCGATTCCGCCGAAATCTTCGCCCTTCAAAACGCGTTCGCGGATTTGATCGAGCTTCTGACGCACGGTCGCATCGTCGGCCAGCTCGTTGGTCTTCATCAGAATGTGCCGGACATGCACCTGGTCCACGATGGCCTTCTGCTCGGAGCCACGCACTTCATTCAGCTTGATGATGTGATAGCCGGTAGGTGTGCGCATGGGCTCGCTGACTCCACCCGGCTTCAGCTTCGTGACGATGTCAGTGAGGAACGTCGGCAGCTCGTTTCCTTTTCGCCATCCCAACGCGCCGCCTTCGAGAGCCGTCTGTGCGTTCGAGTAGGCAACAGCCAGCTTGGCGAAATCCTCGCCGCCCTGTGCCCGTTTCGAAACCTCGGCAGCGCGCTTTGCTGCCTGGTCGAGCTGCTCGGGGGTCGCGGTCTGACCCACGGCAATCAGAATGTGCGATACGTTGTACTGGTTGTTTTCCGAAGGCGTGCTGGCCTGCTTCGCCAGGAACTGGTCCACCTCGCGGGGTGTAATGCTGATCCGCTGCAGCACATCGCGCTGGCGCAACAGTCCCAGCGTCAACTCCTTACGCATCTCTTCGCGGTAGGTGGCGTAATCAATTCCCTGCTGCTGGAGTGCTTCGGGAAGCTGGGACAGGGGGATGTTGTTGCGCTGTGCAACCTCGGTCAGGGCGCTGTTCAACGCCTCATCCGGTACCTTCAGACCGGCACGATTGGCGCGCTGAGCCTGGATCTCCTGCAATACGAGGCGCTCCAGAACCTGCTGCCGCAGGACATTCTGCGGAGGTAGCTCGAGCTTCTGGGTACGCAGGCGCTCGCTGATGGTCGTCACCTGGTCGTCGAGCTCGCTGTTGAGCACCACGCCGTCGTTCACGACAGCGGCGACGCGGTCGAGCAGGACGCCCTTCGTGGCGAGCTCGCGGGTCTGTGCGTACACAAGTCCTTGTCCCTGAAGGGAAAGGAGCTGGGCGGCCGTCATGGCCACGAGAGAAACGGCAATGCGCAGCCGGCAAAAACCACGCTTTTTGCCGGCGGCCGAGAACCCCGGCTCTGCCGGCACTTTTGCCGGCCAATAAGCAATAGGCATGAGCTCTTCCTTCATTGTGGCCCTGGGGGGCCTTGTGTTTGCCGAGTGGAATTGTCCGCGGGTACATAGCCCCGGATAGCTGTAGTCAAGAAAGAATCCGATTGGGATCCGACACTTGCAAGGCCGGTGAGTTCCAATTGCAGATACACACCTGTGTCCGACGAGCCGGTCCGGGTGCTGACGTAGCTGCGGCCGCCGAGCCGTACCCGCCAGCAGCACGCACGGTACTCGAACCCGGCGAAGCGCTCCAGCGACTTGTGATCCAGGATGGAATAGATGCCCCGGACGAAGATATTCCAGGAATCGCTGACGGGCCATGCGCTCGACACCTCGGCTTGCTCGAGGACGTCCCGCTGGTAGCGGTAGCCGACGTTGATGACCGACTGGCCGGACGGCTTGTACTGAACGTTGACCTCCGAGCGTTCGGCCTGCGAGGTCTGTGGGTTCCACTGCATGCCGATATCGGCACTCCAGTTCTGAAATCCCGTAAGCGCAACTTGTGCCACAAAATCCGAACGATGATCGGTTCGAGGAGTCTCGGTGGGCACCAGAGCGCCGTCCACGAACTGAGGCGGCAGCAGCACACGCGGATTGGTGAAGTAGTAGATCTGTCCCACGGTTGCGGTCAGGAACTGCTTGCCGTCACGTGTGTCGAGCAGCCGGCTCGTCACCCCGAGGCTGACCTGGTTTGCATCACCGACACGATCCGCGCCAACGTAGCGGTTGTTACGGAACAGCTCGACGGGATCGAGGTCCGGGAGGCCGGTGTCGAACATCGGCAGTTGGTCCTGGTTCCGATAGGGGACATACAGGTATAGCAGGCGCGGTTCCAACGTGATTGTCCGCTGGTCGTGCGAGCCCACCAGGCGATCAAATATCAGGCCGGTGTCGAATCGTGCAATGGGCACCGTTCGCGTAGGCGCTTTGTCCTCGCCCGGTTGAGTATTATCGAGTTCGTACTGTGTTGCGCGCCACGCAACTCCGGGCCGCACGAAGTACCCGGGTGCGTCGAAGTTCAGTGAGACTTCGGGCATCACATCGGCACGCCAGCCGTTGACGCATGGGTTCGGAATTCTCAGGCAGACGTCTTCGATGATCGAGCCGACGCCGGCCGGCTCGAGTCGGTCGATCGAGCGGTGGAAGTTGACGATCTCGGATTCGAAGCCGTACCGCAGTTGCTCGGCCGGGCCCCAGCCGAAGTCCCCACTGGCCACGAAACTGGGCAGGCGGGCATAGGGTCTGTCAACTTCGGATAGAGTGTAATCGATCGTGCGGTAGTGCTGGACCTCGCCATCCAGGGTCCAGTGCTCGTCGCGATATGTCAGTTTCGCCTGTTGCTGCAGAAACGCGGTACTGGTGCCTTCCGGGCCTTGCGCGAAGTCCTCGAAATAACGCACATCGCTGACATTCTCGGCATCGAGGGTGAGGCGGAAGTTATCCGGCAGCTCCAGGGCATTGGTGAGCTTGAAGCGGTTTCTGCCCGCACCGAACACATCGTCGTGTGGCAGGAAGTTCCAGGTGATCTGCCCCTTGTCGTTAGAGGTCATGAAGCGTGTTTCGCCGCCCAGGTCCGGCCCCCGGCGCGAATACTCGATGGGTTCGAAAGTCAGGTCGGCGTTCGGCGCAATGTTCCAGTAGTACGGCACCGAGACCGAAGCGCCGCTGCGGGAGTTGTTGCCGATTGTGGGATAGAGAAATCCGCTCTTGCGCTCGTTGCTCAGCGGAAAGGACAGCCAGGGTAGATAGAGGATGGGCACACCCTCGAAATCAACTGTCGCGGAGCGGGCTTCGCCGATCTGCTTGCCCGTGTCCAATGTGACGCTCTTTGCTTTGATCTGCCACGATTCTTCCGCCTTCGGACAGGTCGTGAAGCGCACGCCTTTCAGATCGATCACACCCTGCGGTGTCAGCTTCATGGCGTCCGCCGTGCCGCGCGCCGGGCGTTGCTGCAGGTCGAAGGTCGCTGAGCGAAAGTCCGCACCCAGGGTGGGTGAGTAGTCGCCACCGTTGCCGGTGATTTTCACCACCGGGTCTTCGTACTCCAGCGAGCTGTCGGTCTTGAATGCGTTGGTTTTCGAGTTGTACTGAATCTCGTCGGCGTGGATCTGCCGATCGCCCTGCCGGACGGCTACATGCCCTTTCAGATTCGCGTTGCCCTCTACGCCCACCTGGGCCTGATCACTGCGGACGTCGATCGCGCCGTCATCCACCCCAGGTTTCCGTTCCTTTACGGTCCCCTTGGCCGGCGGGGGGTTGAGCGATTGGGCGATGGGCGGCAGCGTCTGGGAGGGACACAGCGAAGGTTCGGCTGCCCGGGCGGCGGCCGAAAGGGTGCTCATGAGAATTGCGCTCACGAGGACGATGGAACGGCCCAGTGAGACTATTGTGATGTGAAGTGGGCGCCATTCCAGCATGAGGGCCGGCATTATAATGGCGCGCCCCCGCACCGCGGGTCGAAATACCACACCCACCCATGCCAGAGAACGACGCTCGCCTCGCGCTTGTCCACAACTGGTTATCGAATGATCTCGGGATTCGCCCCGAGAAAGTCGAGCCGGCCTCCAGCGACGCCAGTTTTCGTAGGTACTTCCGGGCTTTTCGCAATGGCGAGACCTTCGTCATCATGGACGCACCGCCAGGCAAAGAGGATGTGCGCCCCTATTTGAAAGTGACGGGGCTCCTCGAATCCCTCGGAGTTCACGTCCCTCACGTCCTCGAGGCAGACGTCGCCAAGGGTTTGCTGCTGCTCGAAGACCTCGGCGTGACTCTGTATCTGGAGCGCCTCAAAGCAGGCGACGATCCGGATCACCTTTATGGCGACGCACTGTTCGCCTTGGCAGAGATTCAAACGCTGGGCAACGACGCAGCTCGCGAGCTCCCGCCCTACGATAGAGAGCTGCTCACACGCGAGCTGGCGCTGATGCCGGAATGGTTCTGCAAACGGCACCTCGAGCTGACGCTCACTGATGCTGAGAACCAGATCGTCGCTGACACATTTGAATTCCTGATCGCCGAAGCGCTCATGCAGCCTACGGTGTTCGTGCATCGCGATTTTCACTCGCGCAATTTGATGGTCACCACGGAGCGCAATCCGGGTGTGATCGATTTTCAAGACGCGGTGCGCGGTCCAATCGGTTACGACCTCGTGTCCATACTCAAGGACTGCTACATCGGCTGGCCTCGCGAGCGCGTCGAGCAGTGGGTGACGGGCTATCGCAACCTGGTCAGATCGCGTGGCGGTCCCGGCGGCCGCGACGCTGCTGAGTTCCTGCGCTGGTTCGATTTGATTGGAATGCAGCGCCACATCAAAGTTCTGGGGATATTCTCCCGCTTGTGGTACCGGGACGGAAAGCCGGGGTATTTGCGCGATTTGCCGCTCACGCTCGAGTACGTGCGCGATACGGCATGGCGCTATCCGGAGCTGGAGCACTTTGCGGAGCTGCTCGAGCGGCGAATCGTGCCCGAATTGCCACGTGCGAACGCGCGCGTAACGGCAGGCGCCGTGGCTGGTGGGGCCGGTGCGAATGCGTCCGGGTCGGCTGGTGTGGCCGGCGATGCGGCAAACACGCATGGGGCGGCTGCCTGCAAATGAAGGCCATCGTGCTGGCTGCCGGCCGCGGCGAGCGGCTGCGGCCGATCACCGATACCACGCCCAAGCCACTCGTGCCCGTCGCGGGTAAGCCTCTGATTGTGTATCACCTCGAGGCGCTGGCCCGGGCCGATATCCGCGATGTCGTCATCAATCTCTCATGGTTGCCGGACAAGCTGCGTTCAACCTTACGTGATGGCAGCGATTACGGCGTCCGTATCTCGTATTCAGATGAGGGGCCGGTGGCCCTCGAGACGGGCGGCGGGATATTCAACGCGATTCAACTGCTGGGGCCTGGACCTTTCCTGGTGGTGAACGGTGATACGTTCACCGACATAGATTTCGGCGCATTGAAAGCGGGCGCGGACGCCGATACTCATGCAGGCGTTCTGGCGCGCCTCGTGTTCGTCCCCAATCCAACACAACATCCGCGCGGCGATTTCGGTCTGGAGGGCGATCGGGTGGTGGAGCGGGAGACGGACCGGTTCACTTATTCCGGCGTCGGCGTGTACCGCCCGGAGTTTTTCGAGGGCTCGAAAGCGGGGAAATTTCCCCTGCTGCCCCTGTTCAAGCGCGCGATCGCCGCCGGCCGTCTGCGCGGAGAGCTTTTCAAGGGCGAATGGAACGATGTGGGGACACCTCAGCGGCTTGCCGACTTGGATGCCAAGGTAAAGGCGGGCGGTTGAGGCCCGGGCGCCGAAGGCGCGCCCCGCCAATGCAGCCGGCAAAAACCGCGCTTTTTGCCGGCGGCAAAGCACCCGGGCTCCGCCGCAACTTTTTGCGGCCGAATTAACCAGTACAATAGAGGGATGTCGAACTTGAAAGACATCCCCGTGGTGGCCGAGGCCTCCCGGCCTCGCAGTGGCGAGAAATACGTTACCCCTCAAGGCTTTACCGCCATCCGTGATGGCGTGAAGATGGGTGGTGGCACCGTCGTTCAGGCGGCGGCCGCGGCGCAGCCGACCGAGATGGGCCTGCGTAAACCCTCGTGGCTCAAGGCCAAAGCACCCTCAGGGTCTGGGTTTCAGGGCGTTAAGGCCCTCGTTAAAGAGCACCGTCTTTCGACGGTGTGCGAGGAAGCCAAGTGCCCCAATATCGGCGAGTGCTGGAATGCAGGCACCGCCACGATCATGCTCATGGGCGCCGTGTGTACGCGCGCGTGTCGCTTCTGCTCGGTCGATACCGGAAATCCGCACGGCTGGCTGGATACTGAAGAGCCGCAGAACGCCGCTCGCACAGTAGAGCTGATGAAGCTCAAGTATGTCGTGCTGACCTCGGTGAATCGTGACGATTTGCCTGACGGCGGCGCCGCTCACTACGCCGCCTGCATTCGCGCGATCAAGGAGCGTAATCCTTCAACAGCCGTTGAGGCGCTGACTCCCGACTTCGAGGGGGTTCTTGCAGACGTCGAGACTGTTGTTGATTCGGGCTTGGAAGTGTTTGCTCAGAACATCGAGACGGTGCGGCGCCTGACCCATCCCGTCCGCGATCCTCGCGCAGGATACGACCAGACGATGCGCGTGCTCGAGCACGCCAAGCGTCACAACCCCAAGGTATTGACCAAGAGCAGCTTGATGCTCGGTCTCGGGGAGACGGAAGAGGAGATCGTCCAGACGCTCGACGACTTGCGGGCGGCGGGTGTTGATATCGTCACCCTGGGGCAATACCTGCGGCCGACAATCCATCATCTTGCCATTCAGCGGTTCGTCACGCCTGCTGAGTTTGATCAGTATCGGGAATGGGCGTTGGCGCGTGGATTTCTGGAGTGTGTTTCGGGTCCGTTGGTTCGGTCGAGCTATCGGGCGGAGCAGGCGCTCAACCGCAATAACGTAGGCTTGGATAATCGTGCGTTGGCTACGGGAACAATGGCCGGCGGAAAGTGAACGCTAGCCTCGCCGATACAATCGCGCCGCGGCCGGACGATTCAGCGCAGCCGCCGTCGGGCGATTCAACAACATTCCGGCCGATTGTTCGCCGCCTGGGACGTGTTGAATACGAGCCGACGTGGCGCGCCATGCAGCGCTTCACTGACGAGCGGAAACCCTCCACGCCCGACGAGATCTGGTTCCTGGAGCACCCGCCGGTTTTTACCCTCGGCATGAATGCCAGTGCGGCGCA
>JAXDQF010000055.1:0-12154 GCA_034668025.1 Gammaproteobacteria bacterium
ACGTATTCAGAAGAGTGGGTAGCAAGCTATGTCCCGAATCAAAGCAGCTACCTGACGGCTGAGCAGCGCGCGCAGTTGCATGCCCGAGGCAAGCGCTCCCCGCTCTATGGCCAAGCGGGTACCTACATCCAAAAAATCTACAACCGACTGCTAATCGATTTGAGCTACAACTCTGCTCGGCTGGAGGGCAACACCTACACCCTCGCAGATACCGAACATCTCGTGATTCAAGGCGTGTCTGCTCCAGGAAAGCTGGATGCGGAGCGCATCATGATCCTGAATCACAAAGAGGCAATCCGGTACCTGGTGCAAAACATTCGCTCCCTGATGCCCAACGAAGAAACGATTCGGACGCTGCACTACCTGCTGTCGGATAGTCTCGTGGCGCCAGGAATGGCCGGGCAAATCCGCAGCGACAGCATCGGCGTGACCGGCACAACCTACGCACCTCTCGAGGGAAAAGAACGGCTCACACAGTTCCTGAATCAGCTGCTCGACACTGCGCGCCGCATCGAAGATCCTTTCGAGCAGAGCGTTTTTCTCCTCGGCCATATCTCGTATCTCCAGGCGTTTGTGGACGTGAACAAACGCACAGCGCGGCTGGCATCGATCATTCCACTCATCACCCAGGACTATGTGCCGCAATCGTTCGTCGACGTCAGTAAGGATGACTATCTAAAGGCGACCATTGTTTTCTATGAGCTCAATGACGCCCGGCCATTGGCGGAGTTATATTGCTGGGCTTACCGGCGTTCCTGCCTGCACTTCGACACGAGCGTTCAGGTCGTCGGGTTCGATGAGATCGCCGCGCGATACCGGCCTTTGCGTCGTGCACTCGTGGCCGAGCTGGTGCGCTCGCTCGTGCCACCTGAAACAGTCATCGGTTTTATTGAGGCTCGTCTGACCGATGAGGTCCAACCGCAGCACCGAGACAAGTTCAAGCAAGACGTGTTGGTGGAGCTCGATCATTTGGATGTTTCGCGCATGGGCGGCCTCGGAATCACCCGGGAGCAACTGGAAGCTTGGTTGAATCTCAGGATCCCGCAATCGTCGTCTCCTGCGCGTTAGACCGCGCCGGGCGGATTCAGGAAGCGGTCATCCACGCCGCTGCTGATGATCGGGACTTACTGCGCGACTGCTGCCTGGTCGTTCACATCACAGATGTACGCGGCGGCTCACCACCTGCTCGGGAACCTGAGCATTGGCGACGTGTTGTGGAATAAACGATTCGCTTGGGTGGGGGTCGCCCTGTACATCGGTTACTTCACGCTGTCGAAGCGGGTGAAAGCAACCTTCGTTGCTCGCTACCAGCCTCCACACGAGGCCCAGCCAGTGAGCGCGGGACCGAAGGAGCCACTCGTCGCGGCCGAGTGAGGCGTTGCGCTGCTTCGCGCCATCGGTCCCCTCGTGATGCCACTCTCTGCCTTCTCGCCCCGTTGCTGCGCGCGAGGAGCCAGCGCGGCGTTTCCTCGGAAGCTCATCGGGGGAGTATCTTCTATGGAAGATTAGCACTCTCAGCTTGCTCGAGGTATCTTCCACGTGAGATTGAGCAGGGTGTCCGTGGGAGATTTCAAATGGCCACTTGCGTGAATCGCTGGTGGACGGTTGCCGCCGGCGCGGTCGGATGCAGCCTGGGGGCCGGTGTACTCGTCATCTACACCTTCGGCGTTTTTGCCTCGGCCATGGCCGCGGATTTTGGTTGGTCGCGGGCTGTTCACGCCAATGCGCTGAGCATTTTTCTGCTTTGCTCCGGGACCGGTAGTCTTTTGTTGGGTCCGCTGATCGACCGCTACGGAGTGCGACTTCCCTGTGCTGTGTTGGTGGGTGTATTTGGTCTGAGTGTCGCGTCCCTGTCATTTGTGCCTGCGAGTCCGTCGATCGTCTATGTGTTGTTTGCGCTCATCGGTCTATCCGGCTCCGCGGCGACGGCGATGCCATATGCAGTGGCCGTTCGTGGATTGTTCGACGATCGCCGCGGGATCGCTCTGGGACTCGTCAATTTTGGAAGCGGCATGGGCTCGGCAATCGCGCCCTACTGTGCGGGCGCCCTGTTGTCGTCGTCCGGCTGGCGCGGAGGTTTCCTCAGCGTCGGTTTGGCAGCCCTCGTCCCGGTACTGGGCCTGCTCGTTCTCGTCCGAGACCCAGCACACTCTCCTGGAGCCAGGCGACTGCACTTTGGTCGGGGCGTCTGGGTGGCACAGCTCAGGCGCCGCAGCTTTTGGATGATTGCCATCCCGATCGCCGGCATCTCGTTGGCAACCTTCGGTGTGCTCGGAGCGATGGTTCCGTTGCTCAAAGATCGAGGGATGCCTGCGGAATCGATCGCGCTGATCATGTCCAGCGTGGGCCTGTCGACCTGGGTGGCACGGCCTCTGGCGGGCTATGCGTTGGATCGATTCTTTGCCCCCTTTGTGAGTGCGGTGACCTTTGCCTCCGCGGTCGCGGGACTGCTGCTCGTCGTTCTGACCCACAGCATGGCAGGGACCCTCATTGCAGGGGTGCTGATTGGCTTCGCGCTGGGATCCGAAGGCGATCTGGTCACCTTTCTGGTGAGTCGCTATTTCGGGCCCGAGGTATATAGCCGCGTTCTGGGAGCCATCTGGGTGACCTGGGCGTGGGGCGGGGGCATCGGCACCTTTGCCGCTGGCACCAGCTTCAGGCTGTTCACCTCCTACACTCCGGCGCTCCTGGCCTTTGCAGCGCTGCTGTCGCTCTGCATTATAATTGTCAGTCGGCTGGGGCCCTACGACTATCCCGCGGTGGTCGACTCAGCACCGCAGCTGGTTTCGTACCAGGGCTAGCCAATAAAGGATGACATGGGAAGCAAATCGGTAGGCTCGAAGAGCCATGTGGAAGATGTCATCGAATCGTGGCGCCACGAGCGGCCCGATCTCGATCTGAGTCACTTTCTGCTCGCAATCATTGCCATGCGTCTCGGCCGCCGCGTCGATGACAAGTACGATCGTCTATGTCGCGAGCGCTACAACATCAGCGGCGCTGACATGCGGGTACTGTTCGCTTTGCGCCGCGCCGGCAAACCCTACGCACGCAGGCCCACCGATCTTTTCCGGGCGATTCTGGTCACATCGGGCGCCATCACCAAGCAAGTCGATCGGCTCGTAGAGCTGGGCTTCGTTGTTCGAGACACCGAAGACAGTGAAGACAATGCACGCTTTCACGTACAGCTCACGAGCAGCGGCCTGCGGGTGGTCAACCAGGCAACGGAGCTGTTGAGCAGGAGCTCGCCCATCGCGCCTGGGTTGCAAGCGTTGAGTCGCTCTGAGCTCGCAACCCTGGAGCGCCTCCTGCCCAAAGTGCTCATCGGGTTGGAAACCGCCGATGATGAAGATTGACCGCGTATCTCAAGCAGTCGATTCTGTCGCCTCGGAAGCCCGTTGCACGCGATGCGTCGGAGCTAGCGTATGCCAGTTTGATCCCGGTGCGAGTGTGCCGCTGGATCCTTTGATCTCGCTCGCAATGATATCCACCGCGATAGGTGCCTGACCGTTCGCGACCCGCTTGACGGTATTCAACAGGACACGATACAAGCGCCCAATTGCGAGGTCTGCAAGGGATAGCATCTCCTTGCTGCGATCCCGAATAGCGCCACCGGAAACGGTGACTGCGACATCCTCCTGCGTGAAGCTGTGAATCCCTGTGAAATGCCCGCGGCTCACCAGCTCACGGTTCTGATGCCACCGATTCTCCCTGGAAGGACAGGCTGCGGTGTGAACTGTTGCAGCGGTCATACCGTGATGCGCGAGCGCCTCATCATCGAGACCGACAAACTTCAGTTGCGATGAGCGCAGGGGTTCCTCGCCGATGGCCCGTTCCGCACTCCACCACACGTGATAGAAACGGCTGGTCACATCGTTGACGGGGACTACCGCGAAAAACAGATCCCCATTCGGATTGGCGATAAAACAGGGCGATACAAACGCAGCCACGCGCGCTTCCGTCCGCTGGCCCTCGGGCGAGGCGATATCGCGAAGCGCGACATAATGGAATCCGAAGTCTGTGAGCTCGGCCTCGATGCGGGGTGCGGCATCGAAAGCCATGTGCTCGGTTTTTCGGGCGAAGTCGAGCTCGGAATTTCCCGCCTGACTGAGGGGCGAGATGTGCAACACGCTCAGATGCGATGAGTCCACCAGGCCTTCCAGAATTTGCACGTAGTTGCAGTTCACGAGGGCCATCGCGTTGATGCGGTTGGAGTCTGGAACGCTCATCCAGGGCCAGTCCGCAAATGGCGGCTCGAGGCTCGCCGGCCCCAGGTAGGTCCAGATCAAACCGCCCGCCTCACGAACGGGATAGGCACGGGCCCGGATCCGATCCTTGAACTTGGCATCCGGTACGTTCGGCGTTTCCAACACGGTGCCGTCCACCGAGTATTTCCATCCATGATAGATGCAGCGGATGCCACAGCCCTCGACACGACCGAGCAGCAGTGAGGCACCTCGATGACAACAGGCCTCATCCAACAGGCCCACTTTCCCGTCGGTGCCCCGAAACGCAACCAGGTTTTCCCCCAACAGCTCCACGTGAACCGGATCACCGCCGGGCTGCGGCAACTCCGCGGATGACAGTGCGGGTAGCCAGTGCCGGCGCATCGCTGCGCCCATGCCCGTCCCGGGACCTACGCGGCACATCAATTCATTCTCTGCGTGCGTCAACATGGCAAAACCTCCTCATTGAGATGCGCAACTCTCGTGCGCACGGCGCAAGTATGCCGGCCGCTCAGTCCATAGTACCTTCCATGGAAGATTGTTGGCAATGAAAACTTGCCGACTACCTTCCATGGAAGATACAATGGATCTTCGATTCCGCTGCACTCGGAGTCTTTATGTCTTTGGTCCACCCGCACCTCAGGCCGTTGCTGGAGGCGGCTCGGGGGCAGCCCACGCTGGCCGATATCTCCGTTGCGGAAGCCCGGGCCCAAATCCTCAAACGTACGGCCACCCGTCCGCGAGGACCCGAGGTCGATGATGTGCTCGAGGTCGTTGCGGAGGGTCCGTTGGGCCCCATTCCCGTGCGCATCTACCGTCCCAAGGAGCCGTTGGGGATCGCTGTTGCCTTCCATGGTGGAGGCTGGTTGATGGGCAGCCGCGACAGCTTTGATGCCACCTGCAGAAACCTCGCGGTTGATTCCGGTCTCGCTGTAGCGAACGTGGAGTATCGGCTGGCTCCCGAGCACCCCTTCCCCGCCGCGGTCGAAGATTCATATGCAGCGACCGCCTGGCTGGCTGCCAATTGTCGATCGTGGCACATACCCGAGGATGCACTGGCCGTAGTCGGAGAGTCTGCCGGTGGCAACCTGGCAGCCGTAACCTGTTTGAAGGCACGCGCTCTCGGCAGGCCTCGTATCCGATTGCAAGCGTTGATTTATCCTGCCGTGGATGCCCGCCAGCAGTCCGAGTCGCTCGGAGCCTTTGAAACCGGCTATCTCCAAACGACGCGTGACGTCGCCTACGCCTACAAAACCTATGGGGTGGGTGAGTCTGTTTCGCCGGAAGATTGGCGGGTATCGCCCTTACTGGCTGACACACATGCGGGTCTTCCGCCTGCCTTCATTGTGTCCGCCGAATGTGATGGCACACGCGATGACGCGGACGCTTATACGTGGGCGCTCTGGGATGCCGGTGTTCCTGCCACGCATGTTCGTTATGCAGGCATGTTGCACACCTTTTTCGGAATGCGCGGAATGCTCAGCGAAGCGGCGGACGCCCAGCGTCAGGTCGCGGCCGCACTACGTACAGCCGTGACCCCAAGTCGGACCTAGGCAGTGAGCCCCCTCACAGGAACGCCTGTACGCGAACGCCGTAGGTTCTCGGCGCGCGGGGTGTGAGCGAGTCGCCACCGAACAATCCTGCAGGTCCGGTTCCAACCTGATTCACGGAGGAATAGACCTCTTTATCGAGCAGATTGTCTCCCCAGATTGACACGCTGTATTGAGCATTACTGCCGAACGTCCATTTAACAGAGGAGTTCAGCCATGTGTAACTGCCCTGCTTGCGCGTGTTGGCAAAATCGAAGTAATAGCCGGAGTTGTAATAAGCGTTCACGTTGAGATCGAGGCGGGTGGCGCCGAGCGGCAATCCATAGTTTCCGGACACCGTCGTAGTGAAGGCAGGTGAATTGACGATGTCATTCCCAGAGGCGTCCCGAGGTGTGGCCAGATTGCCGATCCCAGGGGCGGCAACGGGAGTAAATAGCGGAGCTGTTGGGAAGCTGTTGTAGCGGCCATGCAGATAGGCACCCGTCCAGGAGAGGGTCAAGGCCTGGGCAGGCTTCCCGGTCAGCTCGAAATCGACTCCCTTGATCTTGGAGGAAGCGGCGTTGAGCAGGATGCGCGTCGATCCCAGGAAGGCATTCACCTGCTGGTCTTTGTAGTCGTAGTAGAAACCCGCCAAATTGAAACGCAGGCGGTCGTCCAGCCAATCTGACTTCAAACCGATCTCATACGCCGTGATCTTCTCAGGGGCGACGGGCAGTGGAACCGACGCCGGTTGCCCCGGTGGACTCTGAATGGTCTGAGCATTGAACAGGCCTGATTTGAATCCGGTGGAGACTTGCGCATAGGTCAGCACATTCGGGGTGAACCTGCGGTCGAGACCGGCCCGATAGGTGGTCTTGGGCCACGAGGCCGAGCCGGTCTGGGTGACATTGGCCGGCGGAGCCGCCGGCGCCGATTGATTTAACGTGAGGTCCCGCTTGTCATTGGTATAGCGCACACCCAGGGTCACACGGAACTCAGCGGGCAATGGAATGGTTGTCTGACCAAACGCAGCCCACGAACGGGTCTTCATTTCAGAGCGAATCGTCGTATCGTTGAGATTCGCGCCATTCGGTTGCGGGTAGTCGATGAAGACGGGATCGTAACCACTGGTATCGCGGAAGTAGTAGAGCCCGGTGACCCAGGTAATCCGCGAGCTATCCGGGGAGAGCAGTTGCAGCTCCTCGGAAAACGTTCGCGTAAACGGCTGGAAGATCTGGTGCGATCCGTCATTGGGAGACAGATCGAAATCGACGTGACCCACGACGCTCTGAGTGTGATAGGCCGTGATGGATCGCAGGTTCGCAACGTCGAACTTCTGCAACCAGTCGATGCTCCCGCCCCGCGTTTGAGCAATGCTGAATGAGGGAAAGTTCAGGTCGACGTCGTAAAATCCGCCTGCGTACTGAAATCCACCCCGTCCCCGCTCATCGAGCCCCAGCTCACCCTTGTTGGGTAAGCGGGTCATGAAGCCGGTCTGGCTGCTCAACCGCTCCCAATCTCCGATGAACGTGACCTCCGTGGCCTCCGTGGGCGTCCACAGCCACTTGCTGCGGGCCATGTAGTCGTAGTTGGTGTAGGCCTCGGAACCGTCAAAGAGGTTGGTGCCATACCCATCGTTCTGGTGATGCAACGACAGCGAAATATCTGCGGCCAGATTGGACGTAATTCCGGTCGTACCGTACAGGCTGGCCTCGGCTGTCTGATAGTTGCCGTAACCGAGGCTCAAATAAAGCTTCGACTCCTGCGTAGGACGGTGCGTGCGGATCTGTATCACGCCGCCCGTGGCGTTTCTTCCGAACAGCGTACCTTGAGGCCCCTTGTCGACCTCAACCGATTCGATGTTGTTGAGCGACATGAGACTCGCCGGCTGGGCCGAAATGTAGACTCCGTCGACCATCAATGCCACCGTCGATTCAGACCCCGCGGCCGACACGGCCGCGCCGACCCCACGCAAAAATGGAACGCTGACCGCACCGATCGCTTGAAACTGCAACCCGGGAGTGACCTGGGCGATGTCCGGCAACGAAGTCACGCCGCTGGCCGACAACCGCTCGCCCGATAGCGCGGTGATGCTGATCGGGACGGACTGAGCCGACTCGCTGCGGCGCTGTGCGGACACGACGATCTCCTCGAGTCCTCCCCCCGCGCTTTCGGCGGGGCTGGCCGCCTGAGCCGGGCCGCTATTGACCGCTGTGATGGCCGCAACGACAGTGCCTAAAGCACCCACCGATTTGAAACGCCACATTGACTCCCCCCCCGAATGAGTGCCGGCGACTCGCCGGCGGTCTCCTGGCGACTGGCGCAGCTTCCGTGGAAGCTCCAATCTTCCATGGAAGATACGGCGACTCTGCCGGACGAGTCAAGCACTTCCGCGCGGATTTGACAGTTCCAATCGTGTTGACTACCTTCCATGGAAGGTTTAGCAACCTTCGGGCCGGGCTCCCAACAACGTACCGCCGCACTCACCCATGACCGCACGCGCAAACAGCGACCGCTTTGTCGGGCGAAGAATCCTGATCACCGGAGGCGCCTCCGGAATAGGACTCGCATGTGCCCGCCTGTTCATTGCCGGTGGCGCACACGTTGCGATCCTGGATCGCAACGAACGAGAACTGGAAAAGATCGCCTCGGATCTATGTTCGATCGTCGTCACAGCGGACGTCACCGATGAGAATGCAGTCACCCGCGCCGTCGAGCGAGCGGCAAACGATCTCGGCGGGCTCGACGGATTGGTCAATGCCGCCGGCATCGCCGGCAGCCAGCTGTTGGTAAACACCACACAGCAGCACTGGCGAAACGTGCTCGATGTCAACCTGACCGGCCCCATGCTGGTGACCCGCGTGGCCGTTTCATTCCTGCAGCGAAATACGAGCGGAACCATCGTCAATGTCGCCTCAGGCATCGCCCTGAGGCCGTTTGCCGGCCAAGGTGCCTATGCGGCATCCAAGGCAGGATTGTTGGCATGGACCAAGGTGCTCTCCCAGGAGCTCGCGCCCAACATCCGCGTGAATGCGACCTGTCCGGGGGCGACTGACACGCCGCTCATGCGCGCTAATTTGCCGACGGGTATGTCCATGAAGGATCTCGAGTCCCAATACGCGCTGCAACGCCAAGGCACCGCAACGGAACAGGCCGAAGCGATTGCGTTTTTGACGAGCAATGAATCCTCCTTCATCACCGGAGTGAGCCTCGCCGTCGACGGTGGTCGGACATTTCACTGATGAAAGCGACGTCTCACGAGTGGTCCTTTCCCTTTGCGGCTCATCTGGGTTTCCGCTCTGCCGATGTGCCGCTGTTTGCGCACAGTGCTCGCAGTGCCGATCCCCTCGACCAGATTGAGTTTGCAGCGGATCTGGGTTTCGCCGGCATGCAGTGTGTATTCGCCACGGGTTATCCGGTCGGCATGCAGAATGCAATCGGCGCAGCGTTACGACAACGGAATCTGCGTGCCGGGTGCATGTTGTATGCCTCATTTCAGATCGTCGCGCGGCCGTTTCCCGGCTCGCGGGAAGCGACCGCGCGCTTCGAATTTTTGAGTCACATCACTAACGCCATCGAGGTAGCAGAGCGTATCGGTTGCAAACAGATCGCGGTTCTTGCGGCCGCGGACCCGAGTCGTTCACTCGATGAGCAACGCGAGGTCTTAACGGAGAGGCTCAGTGAAGTCATCGAGTTAGCGCAGCGACGACAGGTCCAATTGTGCCTGGAAGCGTTGTCCAGCCCGGTGCTCCCGCCCATGATATTGCAACGCCTGGACCAGGCGGTCAGTGTCATTGAGGCTCTGAAGAGTCCCGCCCTGCGCCTGATCTACGACACGGCGCATGTTCACACGCTCGAGGGCGATGCGATTGAGCCGCTCGAGCGAGTCTTCGACCACATCGGCGTGATTCAGCTGGCAGACGTGCCGGGTCGATTCGAGCCGGGCAGCGGTCAGATCGATTTCGACTCGTTTCTGAATCGAGTGCGCCGACTCGGCTTTGCGGGCTTGATAGAGCTCGAACACAACTGGTCGATGCCGGGTCCGGAGGGTGAGCAAACGGGGCTGCAGCGTCTGCGGACGCTCGATGACCGGCTATCCCTTTCGGCACTCGCGTGATGCTGCGCGAAGACTCGATTGAGGGTCTGCGTCGACGCGCTCGACGCAGACTTCCTCGCATGGTCTTCGACTTCATCGACGGTGGTGCAGAATCTGAGACTACGCTCAGACGCAATTGTGAAGCGTTGAGCCGCATTGCGCTGGTTCCGAACTGTTTCCGTGCAGTTGAAAACCGCAATCTGCAAGTGTCGATTCTCGGCCGCCCCGCCTCAATGCCCGTCATGGTCGGCCCCACCGGACTGGCTGCTCTTGTCTGGCCCCACGCTGATCAACTCTTGGCTCAGGCAGCACAGCGAGCCGGCGTACCTTTCGTGGTGAGCACATCCTCCAGCGCGCGGCTCGAAGATATTGCCGCAGCGGCACCGTCTGCTCGCCTCTGGATGCAGGTCTATCCCTATCGCGATCGGGAGCTCGTTGAGTCGCTCATCGCACGCGCAGCCGCCTGCAATTTCGAGGCATTGGTACTGACCGTCGATACCCCCGTTCTGGGTCACCGGTCGCGAGACCACGCGAACCGCTTCTCCGTGCCGATCCGTCCCACCTGGCACCTGTTCCGGGATTTGATTCGTTGCGCCCCGTGGACCCTCGGGCTTGCGCGCCACGGCGTGCCCCGCATGAGAAATTTCGTCGACTATGGGCACGGTCACAAGTTGGAATCGCTTGCGCAACTGATGACACGCAACATGAATCCGGGTGCGGATTGGACCGATCTCACCTGGCTGCGCAAAGCCTGGCAGGGTCCGTTGATTTTGAAAGGCGTTCTGTGCGCGGAAGGTGCCCGTCGCGCTGCCCGAGAAGGGGTGGATGCCATCGTCGTGTCCAATCACGGCGGTCGACAACTCGATGGCGCGCCGGCGACGATCACGATGTTGCCCGAGATCGTCGCGGCAGCAGGAACCGAGCTCGAGATTTACATCGACGGCGGCATCCGCTCAGGAGTCGATGTCGCGCGTGCGGTCGCCTCGGGAGCCCGCTCTGCCATGATCGGACGAGCTACTCTGTATGGAGTTGCCGCTGCCGGAGCTGTTGGCGCAAACCATGCACTAGAACTGCTGCGCACACAACTGGACCGGACCTTGGCGCTTCTGGGCTGTGCAGACGTCGCTGAGTTGTCACGGATCAGAACCGTCCGGGAGTGACCCATGTTGTGTCTTGACCCGGAAGGCAAGACGTGTAATCTTCCACGGAAGATACTCTGATCCACTACTTCAATCACTGCCGCTCACAGGAGTGGGAACTGTGTTGACCCATCAGCAAAACGAGCGAATCTGCCGCGTTGGACCTGGGACTGCCATGGGAGGTGTGTTCCGGCAATTCTGGTTGCCGGTCTGTACCACCGAGCAGCTGCCAAAGCCCGACTGCGATCCGCTGCGAGTTCGGTTACTCGGTGAAGATCTGGTTGCTTTTCGCGACACCTCCGGTCGTGTCGGGCTATTGAGCGAACACTGCCCGCACCGAGGGGCATCCCTGGCGCTGGGGCGTGTCGAGGAGAACGGAATACGCTGCCTGTATCACGGCTGGAAATTCGCGATAGACGGCAAGACACAGGAGATGCCGAACTGCCCGAGCCGCGCCATCCGAGAGCGCATCCGTGCGGCCGCCTACCCGGTGCGGGAAGAGTCCGGTCTGATCTGGACCTATATGGGTCCCCAGCAGACTCCACCCCCGTTCACGCGCTATGCGTTCATGAACGCGAGCGGCGCCAATCGTACGGTCGTGCGCGTCAACGTGAGCTGCAACTACCTGCAACTCACCGAAGGCGGCTTCGACAGCTCTCATGTTGGAATTCTGCATAGCGATGCCGCGCGGCCAGGCTGGATGAGCGCCGACTTCAAACCCAATCAGGATGTGGAACACCCCGGCGCATTGGCAGTGGATGACAACGATCCCGAGCTCGAGTTGACTGAAACGGATTTCGGCTTCTACTACGCGGCCTTCCGAGCCGGCGGCAGGGATTCTTCAGGGAATGAGCGGCTCAATGTGCGGGTAGTGCCGTTCATGATGCCCTCGACCCGAATCATTCCCTCCCCCACCACGCTGTTCACCGTGTTTGAAACACCGGCAGACGATGAACACACCAGCACCTTCATCATCGTGCACGGTGAGAAGCCGGTCGATCGCAACAAGATCATTTCCATCCTCGGGTTGGATGATCCGCGATTCTGGTCAGAAAAAGACTGTGAGTTCCGGCCTGGCTGGAACAACGGCTTCCTGCAGGACCGAGCCAAAATGGGGACCTCCTGGACGGGCCTGCAAGGACTCGAGCAGGAAGATGCCATCATCAG
>JAXDQF010000056.1:0-13929 GCA_034668025.1 Gammaproteobacteria bacterium
AGCCCCATTTCGTTGCGTGGGGATCGGCAAAGATTGCGCTCGCCGAGGGCCCGCCGCCTCACCTCGCTGCCGAGCGCGCGGCGGCGCGGCGGGAGCTCGACGCCCGGTTGCCGAATCGCCCGTGGTCAGATCTGACATCCGAGGTTGCGCCGGGTGCATTGGACGGATTCGGTGGTCCGTTGGACCCGCAGTGGACTGTTGCAATTGCGCTGGTTCGGGACGGGACTTTGTACTATCGAGCTGCCGGCGATTATCCGTACCCCCTTGAAATGCGGTTTGGGGTCCGCTCGGTGATGAAGAGCGTTGCCGCGCCTTTGTCACTGCTGCGGCTCGCGCACCTCTACGGGCCTGACGTGCTTGCGCTGAAGATTGGAAAGTATGTGGCGGGGCTGCATCCGAAGTTTGATTCGGTGAGTTTCATCGATGCGGCCAGCATGGCTACCGGCTTCGGGGGCACGGGTACCTTGCGCACGCAGCCGAATGACTTCGAGGACGGCTATTTGGAGGCCGACTACGATGGTTGGTATTTGGCACCTTCGCATGACGAAAAAATAGCGCACATGGCGAAGTGGCTCAGCCCGTATCCGTGGGATCCAGGTACCGTTACGCGCTATCGCGATCACGACTTCTATGTGTTGGGTGCGGCCGTCGATGGCTTCCTGAAGTCCGTGCGGGGACCGGATGCCGATGTTTGGGACATGTTGTGTGAGGAGGTGTTTGGACCCTTAGGTATCGCGACCGCGCCGGCGATCAGGACGCGCGAGCCAGGCGGCAAACGGGGTCTGGTATGGTTTAATGCCGGTTACTACCCGACGCTCGATGACATCGCGAAGATTGCGTTACTATTTCAACGGGGTGGCGAGTGGCAGGGACAACAGATTCTGCACCGGGCGCTGACACAGGAGTTGCTCACAGGGCGTGGGGCGCTGCCTAAGAATGGCGACAGCTCAATTGACGGGCCACGCTATCGAATGGGATTTCACTTCACGCCCTATCGCACCCACGCCAGCGGCAGGCTCCACTACCTACCCACCATGTGGGGCTCAGGCGAAAGCGAAGTGATTCTCTATCCCAACGGGCTCATTTCCATCCGCATCGGTAAAGCGGCAGGACTCGAGCCGGGCGTGAAACCGTTTACGGGAGAAGGACCGCAGACCATCCAGGCGGTCGAGCGGCTGAGGGCTCTGGATTGAAGCGCATCAGCCGCGCTAATACACTTGCCGCTGTCGGGTAAGCGGCTGCGCAAGGTTGGGGATCTCCCGCGCGGAGTCATTGAGCAGTGGCGGCGTTGGTGTCTGAATCCCGACTACGCTGTTGGCGCGGAGGGCCCCTGGGTCAAGCAGGCGTTTGCGTCCGTGCAGATCCCGATCACTTCGCTGTCATTCACGGATGACGAGATGATGTCGGCGCGGAACACCGAGTCGCTTCACAGCCATTACGCGAGCTCCCCCAAAAAGATGGCCCGGATCGCGCCGCGGGACGCGGGCCTCGAGCGGATTGGGCATTTCGGTTTTTTCCGGGTCCAGTATCAGGAATTACTGTGGCGCCGATATCTTCTGCCGGAGTTGGCCGGCGACTCGGGGGTGTAGAGCCGTTCGGTGTTGGCTATACGTCCGGGTTTGGTGGGCGCGTCGTCATGGCGGGGCTGTATCGCTCGGGGCACTACGCTCGCGCGACAGCAAAAGACCGGGTCAGACTGGAAAGTCTGGGTCTGACGGAAAGTGACGGGCGAATGCACGCTATGATGGTCGAGAGTTACACGGTGCAGCTTTTTGCAGGTGTGGTCATTTCGATGCATTTAAGATTGCTCAAGACGTTCCTCGCGGTCGTCCGAAGTCGGAACTTTACTCGCGCTGGTGAGGAGGTCCACCTTGCGCAATCGAGCGTGAGCGATCAGATTCAATCCCTCGAGGCAGATTTGGGTGCCAGCCTTTTCAAACGTACAAAGCTGGGTCTGGAGCTAACGCCAGCGGGCCAAGCGTTGCAGTCTTATGCGGAGAAAATTCTGGCGCTGGCGGACGAAGCCCGGGCCGCCGTGCAAGCGACTGAGGATCGCTCCGTCGGATCTGTGACGATCGGTGCATTGGAAACGATTGCTGCGGCGACACTACCTCGATGGCTGTCGGACTTTCGAAGTAATCATCTAGACATTCATGTCCGACTCAAGGTGGCGGGCAGTGGCGAATTATTGCGGAAACTGGAAGATGGTGAGATCGACGCCGCCTTCTGCTTCGCCAAATGTGATCTCGACGACCGCTTCGCCAGGCGAACGATATCGATGGAGCCACTGGTTCTCGTCGCGCCTCCCGCGAAATATCCCGCGTCCCCCCAGGTTGATTTGGCGTCTCTTGCCGCCACGGGCTTCGTGACAACCGAGGTCGGGTGCATCTTTCGGCATTTGTTCGACGAGGCATTCGCCGGGGCTGGCTGTGCAGTGCCCAGGATTGTCGCTGAAGTTGGCAGCATCGGGGCGATCGCACGCCTCGTCGCCGCCGGTAACGGCGTGAGCCTGGTTCCGCGCCTTGCGGTCGCCGATGCGCTCGATCGTGGCGAAGTTGTCGAAATGCCGTGGCCAGGTCCGGTCGCAGCGGCTGCACTCACTGTGATTTGGCGCCGCCGACGAGCTCAGACGCCAGCACTGAAGCTGTTACTGGCCGCCACAAGCGGGGCGTTCGCCATCAAACGAGCCGATGCCCTCCTTCGACATGCAACGTCGTCCCAGTCGTAAAGGTGTTGCCCATCAGAAAACCAATCGCGTCGGCAATGTCGTCCGGCGTTCCGACCCGCCCCACAGGCAGGCGCTTCGCCATTGCACTCAACGTGGCGTCCTTCTTGTCGCCGGCGACGAACTCCCAGATGGACGTATCGACCCAGCCAGGCGATACGGCGTTGACTCGGATCGGCGCGAGCTCAACCGCGAGCGCTCGGACCAGCCCTTCCAACGCTGCATTGACGGCTGCGACTACAGAGCCCCGCACCGCTGGCCGATAGGCCGCGATGCCGGACACAAAGGTGATTGAGCCAGTCGGCGACAGCAGGGGCGAGCCATGCTTGGCGAGCAGTAAAGGGCCATAAAATTTGCTTTCCACGACCCTTTGGGCTGCCTCCAGCTTCAAGGCCGGCAGTAGCTCGTAGGCGCCTTCTATATCGGCGGCGGTGCTGACAATGTGGTCGAGATGTCCGATCCGTTTGAATAGATCAATCACCTGGTTTTCCTGCGCGATATCGGCCGCAATGGTATGAAGCGACTCTGTTTCCCCCAACTCCTGGCGGGCGCGCCGCAACTTGGTCTCGTTGCGTCCGACGATGGTGACGATCGAACCGGCCTCGAGACACGACTTCGCGAGCGCAAAGCCCATCCCGGAACTACCGCCGACGATCAGAACCCTGTCATTACCTGTCATCCTGTGTTGCATGCTGTCCCATTCCAACAACCGAACCGATGTGATCGAGAATGTCGAGTGGGGTGGAGCAAGGGAAGCGGAATGGACCGATACCGCGATCGGAGATTCCGATGGACGATTTGTCGAGCTTGGAGCGGGCTAAATCCTGGTCCGCCGCTACGGATTGAACATTGCAGCAATGATCGCTTCGGGCGCGTCTTCCTGCATGAGATGCCCCGACCTCGGAACCGTCGTTAGAACCCCACCGGTGAGTCTCGCCGCGAGCGCGTGGCCGCTCGAAATCGGGATCCATTGATCCTCCTCACCCCATAGCAATGTCACCGGGCAGTCTAACGGCCCATAGCGAGGCTCGATCTCGTCGGTAAATTTTTGATCCATCTGCGCGATCTGACGGTAAAACCCGGCCTGTCCCATCGAACCCTGCCACGGAGTCATATAGGCACGCCACGCCTCATCGCTCAAGGGGGCGTAGGCCGCGGTTTGCAGATAAGCCCGCAACAGCGCGTCATGCGCATACGCCGGCAGGCCAACGAACGCAGGTTCGTATTGGCGCACATGTTTGACAAACGGCGACCCCCAGGGAGCTACCGCCACAGGGTCGATGAGAGTCAGGCGTTTGTAGCGCAAGCCGTTTAGATAATAGGCGCGCAGTGCCGTGGCGCCCCCAAAGTCGTGGCAAAGCACCTCCGGCCTGGCGAGCGACCAGGACTGCAGCAGCGCGGCCATTGAGCCGTTCTGGACGGCCAAAGAGACATCCTGGCCGCTCTTCATTTCAGACTGTCCATAGCCCATGAGGTCGAAATAAAACACCGTCCACCGTTGTGCGAGCAGGGGCGCGATCCGACGCCAGACTTGCGAGGAAAACGGGGTGCCATGGACCAACACGAGCGGCGGTCCGTTTCCCATCACTCCCCAGGCGACCGAATTTCCTTCGTGTGTGAATCGGTTTGGAAGCTCCAACATACAATTGATCCTGGGTAACCGGAAAATACCGTTATACGGTTACACAATAGCCTTCCAGAAACAACCTCTATAAGAGCTATAATGGTTACTATGCACCACTGGAAAGACTCCGATTTGATCGGCGGCCACGTTGCGCTCGATTTTATTAACACCGTCTCCGACGTAGGAAAGTCCAGACGAGAGACGCGGCTCGCGACGTGGAAGGATTATTCAGATTGGCTGGCGGCCGCAGGCATAGAACGATCAGGGACGTCCAATGGAATGAAGGTCAGCCGGTCAGCAAGCCTGGCCGAGCTTCACGAACTTCGCGAAATCAGTTATTGCGTTTTTCACGAGCTGGCGGCGGGGAGTTGTCCGGAAAAAGAGCACCTCGATCAGCTGCGAGACTATATCGAGGAAGCAATTCGACACGCTGAGTTGATGTTTGTCGACGGCGAGCTGCGATGGTCGCCGCAGAAGACAGATGGAAACTCCCAATTTCATCGGATCGTGTTCTTGATCGACGACTTACTGCGCGGTGGAGAATTGCATCGGCTCCGCGAGTGCGGACGCTGCACTTGGCTTTTCCTCGATACTGGCCGGGGACTCGGACGAAAATGGTGCGACATGCGTACGTGCGGGAATCGGGCAAAATCGGAAAGCTTCCGGTACAAACGGCTTGCACGCCAGCCGCGTTCGACATAGCCGATGGCGGCGCCGCTAACTGTCTGTGCTGAAGCCGTTTAAATGTGGCGCCCGGTCGCAGCAGCGAGCCTGGGCGCACGCTGTAGGGGAGTCGGAAGATGAGCGAGGCGAATGCGGGGAAGTGATTCAAGGACGCCGAGTCGGGTCATGACATCGCACTCCAGTTACATCGACGGCGAAGGCTGACGCAGTCGCACCGGTCTCGCGGCGGAGGTCCCCTCGGCTACCACCAGGCTCCGCTGTAGTTGCTGATTCAACACGCGGTCGTCCGCAGCCAGAATGTTCTACCCATCACACGGAGACCCTACCGAAAAATGAATGCCGAGACGATTATTCTTCCCGGGATCGGTGGCTCGGGAAATGACCACTGGCAAACTCTGTGGAAGCAACGTGGCATGAGTGGCCCGGTTTTCGAGCCCTCCAGTTGGGACACTCCTGATCTGGACGATTGGGCCGCGGCGCTCGAGCGCGCGGTGCGAAGCACGAAACATCCGCCGCTTTTGATCGCGCACAGTTTGGCTTGCTTGCTGGTTGCGCATTGGGGAGCTACGACAGCAGCTACATCACTGGAATCGAGTTGTTCGTGGATGGCGGTTTCGCACAGGTGTAGGTCGCGGTCAGGCCGGGAAGTGCTGCAGGCGCTGCGGGCTTCGCAATCCCCAGCGAGCGTGAGAAAGCTGACCGCATTGGGGGCGAGGCCAGCCTCAATTATTGGCGGCGCGCGGCTGCTGGCTCCGACGTCGCGCCTCTTAGGCAGATATTGAGCCGCTGCAATCTCACGCCGCGCGTCCAGGCATTCATCTCTGTAGCCGGTGAGACGCCCGCACCCGCTCATATTGAGGACGTTCTGTCGCGCACGACTTCGCGAGCGTCAGTAAACGCGCGGGTTAACAGACGCTGCATACGACGCCAAGCCTTCTTACATCGCGTGCATAATGGCGTGTTTGCGGAGTCTTTGTTTGTTCCACGAACATGGGGAATGCAGTAACTTTCCAGCTCGCAGGTTCTTGCGGACGGAGCGGTTATCGTGCAGGCTGATACAATCGAGTTGCTCACCGAGAAGGGGAAGTTCGCGCCAGCGCAGGCAGTCATTCTGGCGGCGGCAATCGACATGGGAATTGAGAAGGCGCAGTTCGTAACGGTTCCCATCCTGGATGCGCGCCTCGCTGCGGTTGACGCTCGCTTTGCGGACGTTGATGCGCGATTAACGCGATTGGAGGTACGAGTGGAGAGCGGCTTTGCATCGTTGAGTGCCCGCTTGGAGAGCAGCTCTGCAGCGTTGAGTGCCCGCTTGGAGAGCAGCTTTGCATCGTTGAGCGCCCGCTTGGAGAGCAGCTCTGCATTGTCATATTCCCGAATCGATTCACTGGAGGCGAGAATGGATTTGAAGATGCACCGCTGGGCCGTGAAGATGATCATCGCGATGTTGTTGGGTCAGACGGCGCTCGGGCCTATTGGGATGCAGGCTTTTAGTTCCTTGCGTCAGGCATTGTCGACGCTGGTGCGTTGACGTAACGACGTCGCCTAAGCGTCGTTGAATTCCCAGCCGCCGGGGCGGGCGCGACGAATTTCTTGCCCCACCGCATTACTCACGGTGCAGGCTGTCCTGCCGCTGCACAGATCCGTCCGCTGTGCTGAGGTATCACGCTCACAAACTCAACTCGAGCCGTTCGCGGAACACGCGGGAACACATCGTGCCTTCGCGCGACTGCACAGGCCATATCAAAATCGTTTGGCGATCGACAGTCCGACGGTCAATGGCCTTACCGCGTACCCTTCGACGAGGTTATTTATGAGGGGACGCTGGATGATGGTGCGGTCATCCGTCAGGTTCTTGCCATACACTGAAATCTCGAGCGAATCCGTCTGGAGTCCGAAACTCCCGTCCACGCGTAGTCGATACGGGTGAAGGCGCTCCACGCGCCGCCGATTGCCTGGTGATAGTCCGCGTGTACGGTCGCTGTCCAGTCGGGGACGGTGAGTTGAGTGTCTAGCGTGGAGGGAAGGGCTCGGGATCAGATGCGCTGAGGCGTCAAGAGGCGCGGCTCCAAAAAGTCACGCCGCCAGGTACAGTGATCGCGAGGGGGTCACGGACTGCACCTGGCGGCGCCGGATATTGGAAAACAATTTCCGTGCTGTGTGGTTTACAACCTCTATGCCAGGTGGACGGATGTCATTGGCTGCCTTTATAGGCACTCAATGGTTTTTGACGCCAACGCTCCTGCTCTCGAACTGCGCAGGACAGACAGCTGTGCACAGTGGGAGTGCGAAAGCTATGCGCGGACCTGATTAGGATCCGAGTTGGTTGTGGCGGCGCGCCGACCGAGTTGCCGGCTGCACAGCATAATATTCACGCGGGGTCACGCCGCGAGTGGACGTGAAGGCTCGATAGAACTGGGAATAGCTGCCGAAGCCGCAGTCCAACGCTGCAGTCAACAATGGCGGTGGATTTGACGCGGCCATGATCGCATCGACACGCTCGAGCCGTCTTTCGGTTCTGAATTCGGCGAGGCCAAAGCCGATATCGGTGAGAAACACCCGACTCAAGCGCGAAAGACTGAGCCCGGCCCGCCTGGCGAGAGTTACGAGCGGCGTCTCAGGATCTGATCGCAGCAGCTCGGCCGCACGCGCAACTGCTGGATGAATCGTGCGACTGCTCGTCGTCGCGGCGTTCTGCCATGTGAACCATGCCCGCGCCGTCCACCAGCGAAGGCCTGTGCGGAGTAGCACCGGGTCGTCGGTGGCGCGTCCGGCGGCCACGGCGCGCAATTCCGTAGCCGCGTGGTCGTCGAGAATACGGGCTTCGGGCGGCCGATCCGACCTGGCCGCAAGCCGTGGCGGAAATAGTCGAGCAGGCTGGAGGACATGGGGGGCGACCACCAACACCCACATGTCGAAATCCGGTGTTTCTGAGAGGAGGACATGCTGTTGATTCGTGTGCGCCGACATCGGGCGGGGCGATGCGCGGCGGTTCCTGCGACACCGCCACGTGGATTTTCCCGAGGTTGAGACGTTTGTGCTTGGTCGGACAGCGCATGATCTCGTCTCCGGGCTGCTCGATGGGCCGCCTCATCACTACAGCACCGAAGAGGAGGTCGAGCGATTTTGCGCCGCATTGGTCGCGTGTTGATTGTCCACTCGACTACGCAGGCCGCATAAAGGCAGCAGGGTCGCGAGGATGCCGGCAGCCGTAAGGAGGAATGCATCACGACTTCCGTGAGCGATAGCGACTTTGAGCAGGTCGCTCGATGCTGATGGCAGGTGTCGATTCGCGATAGCAATTAGCACTCCGAGGCCGACGGCGTTTCCAACGCTCAGAGTCATGGAAGCCATGCCGGAAGCCACACCCTGTTCGCCACGATGTACGCCGGACGCCGCGGCGATCCACATTCCGGTCCAGACGACCCCCTGAGCGATCCCGGAGATGATCAGGCCCGGCACGATGGCGAGATAGCTGCCCGTCAGGCTCGCGCCCGGGGCGAGCAGGGCCGTTCCTACCGCTCCAATCAGAATTCCAACAATCAGCGTGGCACGAGTGGAAATGCGGTTCGCCAGGCGGGCGCCCGCCTGTGTGCCTGCTGCAATGGCAATCGAGGGCACCAGGAAGGCGAGTCCCGTCTGCAACGCCGTAAATCCGTGGACGCGTTGCAACAGCACCGTCAAGAAATAAGGTAGGACACCAAAAGTCCCCATATACAGAAACGTAATGATCATCGCGGCGACCAGATTGCGATTGCGCAGAATCTTCACTGGCATCAGTGGATCTGAGCTGCGTGCCTCGATTATCGCGAAGGCGAGCAGGAAGGTCGCTGACAACGCGATGCTCACCAGTATTGATGGCGAGGACCAACCGGATTCTGGCCCTTGGACCAACACATACACCAACAGGGTTGCCCCTGCCGTCACCGTCAGCGCGCCGGGTACGTCAAATCTGCGGTGATGGTGGCGCTGCTCATCGGGCGGTAGCACACGAAATGCGCAGATTATGGCCACGATCGAAAGGACGACATTGACGTAGAAGACGGCGGGCCATCCGAACGCAGCAGTCAAGAATCCTCCTGCCAGGGCCCCGAGGGTCAAGCCGCTGGCACCCGCTCCGCCCCAAACAGCCAGCGCCCGGTTGCGGGCCGGACCTTCCTCGAACAATCGGTTGAGCAGCGACAGCGTTGCCGGGAAGAGCAGTGCGGCCCCGATTCCCTGAATTGCACGTGCCACGACGATGACCGTGGGACTCCACGCCAACCCGCCCGCCACAGACGATGCGGCATACACGCTCAGGGCTACGATGAACATTCTTCGCTGGCCCATCAGGTCGGCAGCTCGTCCGCCAAACAACAGAAAGCCACCGCAGAAGACCATGTAGGCGCTGACTACCCATTGCAGGTTTTGGCCGGAAAATCCGAGTCCCGAGCCGATTTCGGGTAACGCTACGAAGACGATGTTGATGTCGAGTGAGTAGATCAGCTGAGCGAAGGCGAGCAGCGCGAGACTCGCCGCCTGGGCGCGCGCGCCCTTCGCATCGTCGCCGGTTGCCACTACCGCAAGTTCGCCGGGAGAGTTCATCTGTGTGTTCCATTAATTGTCAATCGACAAAGAATGTAGCTTGCATTTTCGGGAGGCGTCAACTATTTTTTGTCGACCACTCAATAATTGGATGGGCTATGGCCGGCAGACCCCGTGAGTTCGATCGGCAGCAGGCACTGGAACGTGCGCGCGATGCATTTTGGCGGCGTGGCTACGAGGGCACCTCGATGTCTGACTTGGTCGCGGCGCTGGGAATTGCGTCGGCCCGGATCTACGCTGCGTTCGGTTCGAAAGAAGCGCTGTTTCGTGAAGCCATCGCGCTGTATGAGGCAGGAGAGGGCGGTTTCGCAGACCGCGCCCTGGCCGAGGAGCTCACGGCGCGTGAGGCTATCGCGCGAATGCTGCGCGATGCCGTGGAAATCTATACCCGCCCCGGACAGCCCCAGGGCTGCATGGTGGTCTCCGCCGCGACCAACTGCTCTGCCGAAAACGATGCCGTGATGGCTTGGCTCGCCAAGCACCGTCGGGCGCGGACTGCTTCGTTGATTGCCCGGTTGCGACGGGCGGTCAAGGACGGCGAGCTTCCTGCACAAACGGATGTGGAGATGTTGGGAGACTGTTTTGCCGCGCTACTACACGGTCTGTCGGTTCAAGCCCGGGATGGAGTGCCGAAGCGCAGATTACTCGCTCTGATTCCTCCAGCACTGCGCCTGCTCGATCCTGGATAGCTCGTCAGGTCGATAGGCCGTGTCGGCCAAACTATCGGTCAGCTTTCGGGACTGGTAAGCAGGAAGTCCGAAACAGCGCGCAGGAAATCCTGCGGACACTCGATATGGGGCATGTGCGCGACTGGGAGGGTGAGCAGCTTTGCTCCCGGAACTGTCCGGGCAATCAGTTCGCGGTGGCGCTCGCGTCTGCAGCTTACCGTTCCGGCAGTATCTGCGCCGGCAGCGCTTCGAGATCGCCGCTGGCCTTGCCAAAACATTCGATCAAGTTGCGTAGCGGGCGGGTAACGCCGCGAGGGTCCCACACGATGGAAAGCTCCCATTTCAGGGCGTCGTCGAGCTTATCGACGATGTTGAGGAAGCGCACCCCGTGATATTGGGTGTAGCGCGCGGTCTCGGTGACGATGGTGGCGCCTAACCCGGCCGAGACGAAGTTCAGCCGGGTGTTGGTCTGGGTGGCTTCCTGGACAACCTTCGGAGTGAAGCCGGCATTGAAACAGGCGTTGAAAAAGGCTGTGCGGGTTGCCGGGCTGCGCTCAAAAGGTGTCAGTACGAAGGGATAATTCTTGAGCTCGGCCAGCCGCAACTCGGTCCGGTTGGCGAACGGCCAATCGACGGGAATGGCGGCGACCGCGCCGCATCTCTCCACGGGCCGCACTGCCAGACCGCGTAAATCCAAAGGAGCGGGCGATGTCATGGCCAGGTCGAGGCGGCCATAGCGCAAACGCTTGATCTGCTCTTCGGACGACAGTTCCTCGAGACGCACTTCGATGCCGGGCACGCGCGCGTGCAATATGGCCAGCGTGCGCGGCAGAATTCGATAAAGCGCCGGTACGACCAGGCCGACCGTCAGCCTGGCGACTTCCCCGGCCGCCGTTTGCCTGACCAACCGTTCGACGAACTCGAGCTGTTGCAGCAGCCGGCGCGCTTCGACGGCGAAGGTGGCGCCCGGTAGAGTGAGGGACACCGACCGGCTGGAGCGTTCGACCAGCTGCACCCCGAGTTGCTGTTCCAGCCGTTTGATCGACTGACTGAGCGGCGGTTGCGTCATGCCCAGTTTCTTTGCGGCCCGCCCGAAATGCAATTCCTCGGCCAGCGCGACGAAATGACGAAGTGCTCTGAAATCCATCATTTACGGTGTCCCCCTGTGAGCCGCCGCAACACCGACGCATCCCGGTCCGAATCTGCGTCGGCTTTGCGGCATCGGGGCCCATATTGCCGCTAGAGCCTGGGGATTGCCATCGTGATGCGTATCGACGAGGCTCGATTCATATCGCGTTCGCTATCGATCCGGTAAGAAATGCTATTGGACATGCGGTGTTTGCCCTCGCAGTGTGACGACGCGCGAGCAAGAGGAGCGACACATGGTTGGCCGGCCGGCGACCAACTCCCACGACCCCTGCAGCTGGCAATCACGATATCGCAGGCGACTGAATTGGCTTGGATTTGATATTGGACGCAGTGGGGCGCCGCTCGCACTATTGCGCAGAACCTAGAGCGAGGAAACATCATGGAAGTCGGCTGTCTTCAGCAGTGCCAGAATTTCGAAGACCGGCGTACCGACCAGGAAGTGATGGAGAATATTCTCCGTATTGCTGACCTGTACGAACCGGCCGGGTTCGATTTCCTGCTCATGGCGGAGCATCATTTTCATGGTTATTCCATGACGCCGAGTCCGCCTAACTTCCTGGCCTATATGGCGGGAAGAACCACCCGGATCAAGCTGGGCTCGGGTGTCATCATCGTTCCCTGGAACGATCCCTACCGCGCCGCTACACAGCTCCTGATGCTCGACTATCTGTCGAAAGGGCGGGCGGTGCTGGGGTTGGGGCGTGGCTTGTCCAAGCTCGAGATGGATAACTTCGGTATCGATATGTCCCTGACGCGCCCGATGTACGACGAAGGCGCGCGCAAGATCATCGACACCCTGAACACGGGTATCTATCCCGGCGGCGGCCAGTTCTACAATTCAATGAAGCGCTGTGAAGTGCGGCCCGCACCGCTCAGCAAAGACTGGTCGAACCGCACCTATTGCGTCGGCATGAGTCGGGATTCGGCAATCGAGGCAGGCAGGCTCGGCGGACGCCTGATGACGTTCACCTCAATTCCCTGGGAGATGTATCTGCAGACCTGCTTCGATCCCTATAAGGAAGCGTTCATCGCGACCCAAGGCCGGGAGCCCGGTCCGATGGTGTGCGGCGACTGCGTCTATGTGCATGAGGACGAGGAGCGGGCCAAGGAAATCGCCTATGAGCATTTCGGCAACTACGTCGTGTGGACCCAGAAGTTCTACCAGACCGACGGCGAACATATGAAGAAGGCCAAGGGTTATGAGTCTTATGCCGAACGGGCCAAACTGTCCGCCGCGGTCGGCTCCGACGCCGTTCGCGAGCATTTCTGCAGCATGCAGCTGTGGGGCACTCCCAAGCAGATCGTCGAGAAGGTGCGGGCCCGCCAGGAAGTCCTGCGGCATCCCTTCGATCTGTGCGCCCTGTTCGGTGTCGGCGGCATGGATTGGGGTGTGCTCGAAGACTGCATCAAATTGATGGGCCGCAAAGTCATCCCCGAGCTCAAGAAGTTGACGGAAAAACCGGCGTTCAAAGTCGCACGCAGCGCCTGAATAACAACATCACGATGAAAATCATCATTACCGGCGCCGCCAGCGGAATCGGCCGCGCCATGGCGGCCACTGTCGCCGCGACGGGCACGACGGGCAAGCCGGCCGAATTGCTGCTCGCCGACCGCGACGGCGATAAGCTGGGCGTCGCCATCGACGCAATCTATTCCGGCCATCCCAAGGGAACCGTCAAGATCGTCGCCAGCGTTGGCGACCTGGCTGATCCCGAACTTCCGGCGGCGCTGGTCACTCACGCCGAAGCCTCATTCGGCGGACTCGACGCCGTCGTCAGCAATGCGGGCGTTCTGCTGCCCGGCATGTTGAAAGATCTGAGCCTGGAGAACTACCAGCTGTCCTTCGATATCCATGCCCGGGCGGCCTGGCTGCTCGGCAAGGCGGCGCATTCGCTGCTGAGCAAGTCGCGCGGCGCGATTGTGGCGACCGCTTCAACGGCGAGCGAGCATCCAACACCGCCGTTCGGAACCTATGCGGCGAGCAAGGCTGCGTTGGTCATGTTGGTCCGGCAGATGGCTCTCGAATGGGGCCCGGATGGAATTCGCTGCAACTGCGTTTCGCCCGGACCGACCGTGACAGGTATCGCCGTGGGCGGCATGGCGCTGTCGGGATTGCAGGAAAAAATCGAGAAGGGGATACCTCTGGGCAAAATGGGCCGCGCACAGGACATCGCCAACGCGATGATGTTCCTACTGAGTCCGGCCGCGTCACAGATCACCGGCGCCAATCTGATCGTCGACGGCGGTATGACAACCACGTTGATGCAGGCGGCCTTTCGCTGACCCCGAGCGGGCGAGGGGAGCGACCGGGATGTCCTATGAAACGATTCTGTTCGAGGTCGGGCCCGACAAGGTGGCGACAGTCACCCTCAATCGGCCGGACGCTCTCAACAGTTTCAACAAACAGATGTGCCTCGAATTCCGCGATCTGTGGACGAGGCTGCGCGACGATGAGAGCGTCCACGCCGTTGTACTCCAGGCGGCCGAGGGGCGTGCAT
>JAXDQF010000057.1:0-30835 GCA_034668025.1 Gammaproteobacteria bacterium
GCTCGAGCAGCCAGGGGTCCGCAGGTGCAAGAGCACTGTAGCGGCCGTAGGCAATGTCAGCACCGCGGAGGTCGCCCAGCTTTGCCAACAGCGTGGAGAGCTCGCGCCACGCCTCGGCGAGGTTTGGCTCTACAGCGACCGCCTTGCGTAGATTCTCGACGGCACGCGCTCGATCGCCGACTCCCGCATAGGCGCGGGCGAGCTCGAGTTGAATGACCGCCGACTCCGGTTGCGATTGTGCCAGCGAAATCAACACTTCGAGCGCGGCAGCGGCATTGCCGCCCCGGCGCGCTGCCGTACCCAGAAGCAGGCTGGCGGCGGCGTCCGCCGGGTGTTCCTGCAGGATCTGTCCGGCGGCGCGCAGGGCGGCGGCGGGATCAGTGTCCAAAAGCGCGGCGGCCCGCATCAGTTTCAAGCTCATCTGCCCCGATATCGCCACCTTAAATCTCCTCCAGCCATCGTGAGCAGTTGCGTCACGGTAGAATTGTCGCAATGCGTATTTTATCGGGACAATCCAAGGAGAGCCCTACATGAGTGCCCCCCGGCCGGCCATACCAGACGATGCGAGCATAATCCGGACTGTGCAGGCCTCCAGAGCCGCGTTCGCCGCTGGTCGGACGGCGGAAGCCGAGCAACTGCTCGTGCGGATCGCGCAGGTGGCCCCGGGGCACCCGGCCGTTCTCAACGAGCTCGGCGTCGTCATGATGTCACGGGGCGCGGCGGAGCAGGCCCACGCCATGTTCGACCGAGCCACCCAGGTTGAAGCCGGGCAGGCCGCGCTCTGGTCGAATCTGGCCAGCTCCCTGCGGGCATTGGGGCGACGCCAGGAGGAACGCGAGGCGTTGGAGAAAGCCCTCGCTTTGGAACCTCGCCATCTCGCATCACTTCTGCAGAAGGCGGCATTGCTGGAGGAGCTGGGTGATGTCCGCAACGCCGCCCGGCTGTTCCAGCAGGCACTGACCAGCATTCCGCCCGGGTCCGCGCCGCCCCCCGCGGTGCGTGAGCTCGTCGAGCATGCCAGGCAGGTTGTTGAAGCGGACCAGGCGTCTTTGAGTGTTGCATTGGAGGAGCGACTGGGCGAAATTCGGACACGCTATGGCGGCCAGGCACAGCGCCGGGTGGACCGGTGCCTGGAAATGTCGACGGGGCGCCGCACTGCCTACTTCCCGCGTCCCACCTTCATGTACTTTCCGGAGATTCCGGCCATTGAGTTTTTCGATCGGGCGGACTTTCCCTGGCTGACGGCACTCGAAGCGGCCACCGATGACATTCGGAACGAGCTGACCAATGTGATGATCGCCGACCGCGAAGGGCTGCAGGCCTACATCGACTTTCCCGCGGGTCTGCCGATCGAGCAGTGGAAGGACCTGAATCATTCACGTCGCTGGAGCGCTTACTTTCTGTGGAACCAGGGCACTGCGGTGGCGCCACACCTGGCTCGGTGTCCGAAGACCGCGGCCGCACTGTCTGCAGTACCCCGATGTGACGTTCCGGGCAGGGCGCCGACGGCATTCTTCTCAATACTCGATGCTGCTACGACGATACCCCCGCACACGGGCGTGACCAACACCCGGCTTACCGTCCATCTGCCGCTGATTGTGCCCCCGAAGTGCCGCTTCCGAGTGGGTGGCACAACACGCGAATGGGAGGAAGGCAAAGCCTGGGTGTTCGACGACACGATCGAGCACGAAGCCTGGAACGATTCGGATACGCCGCGTGCTGTCTTGATCTTCGACATCTGGAATCCGTTCCTGAGTGACGTGGAGCGTGACATGGTGCGGGCCGCCACCGAGGTCATCACGACTTACTACCAACTTCCTGCCGAGGGCCAGCTGTGACCCGCCGTACTGGCGGTTGGTTCGCGGCGCTGCTGCCCATAGCGTGCATGCATGGCTACGTGTTTGCCGCGACCGGCGGCGATCCGGTCGCGGACCTGTCCCGTTGTGCCGCGGTAGCGGACCGCGATGAGCGACTCACGTGCTACGACGGGCTGGCGACTCGCTACGGGCGTCCTGCAAAAGCGGCTGCGACTACTGCAAACAAGGTGAGCGCGACAGAGGCTGCACCTATTGCCGCCCCTGCATCAGCATCGACCGCCGCCGCTTCCGCCCCCGCTGCCCGGGCGCCCGCGCCGGCGCCTGCATTCGCCCCGGCCACCGTGGCGAAGGGTCCCGCTGTGGAGTCCAAAGCTGACTTTGGACTGACTGCAGCTCAGAGGCGCAAAGAGTCGGACGAGCCGGCCAAAGCCCAGGCGATTGACGGTGTAGTGACCGGCTTTGGGATGAGCTCGAACGGGCGCCCGTTGGTGCGGCTCGACAACGCCCAGGCGTGGGAGCTCGACCAGGCGGACCCCCTCCTTTCGGTGGGCGACAAGGTGATCATCCGTCGTGCCACGCTGGGCTCGTTCCTGTTGACCACGCCGACGAAACGCGTTCACCGCGTGCGGCGGCTCAGTTGAGCTTCAACAGCGGGCCGATGAACTGCTCGTAGTTGCGCCAGCGCTCGACGGATGATTGGCTGATTTTCTGCCGCACCTGCCAGCGACTGCGGGTGCTGACGGTGTGCTTCGCCTGATGGAAATCGAGGCAGCGGCGGTCCCACGGCAGTCCGACGAATTCCAGCATTTTTCGGCTCCAGGCTTCCGGGTCGCTAACCAACGCCTCATATGGCACGTCCAGCATCGTGCCGATCGGCAGGGTCGTACCCCAATGCTCCATGAGTCGCACATACTCGGCGTAGTAGTGCGCCAGATCCTCGAGATCGGTGCCGTAGGTGTGAGCGACATCGAAGTTCTGAAAGTAGATGGACAGACACGTGTCGATCGGGTTGCGGCGCATGTGGATGATGCGGGCGTTCGGTAACGCGGCGCAAATCAGGCCCAGCGAGCGGAAGTTGGTGGGCATCTTATCCACAGTGCGCAAGGCATCCGCCGATAGACTCTGCAGCAGCCGCAGATAATCTTCCGCAAGCATACTGACCCTGTTCCCCTGTGGCTCGCTGCCGGCCGTGGCGGTTTCAAACTTCGCGGCGGCCTGGGTCCAGAACGGCAATTCGCCGGCCCCGAATACATCCGGGTGCGAGGCGAGAATCTGTTCGGCGAGCGTGGTGCCGGAGCGTGGCATGCCGACGACGAATACCGGGCGCACGGACGTGATGGAGTCACACCGCGCCTCGTTGAGCCACTCACGATTGTATTGACTGATTGTTTGATTCACCGCCTGCGTGAGCTGCGTCCTGTTGTGCTTGGGCAGGTAACGCTTTGCCAGCTCATTCGCCTGCCGGTACTGGGTGAAGGCGCTCGCGTAATCCTGCACGTCATCGAAGTATTTGCCGATGGCATACCGCAACTGAGCCTCGGCTTGCGGCACAAGAGGCCGCTGCGCAATTCGCAGCGCCCCGGTCAGCCAGCCCGCATCGCTCGCTGTCATTTTGCGCAGGCCGCAGATCCCGGCCCAGGCTTGCGCCGAATTCTCATCGACTGAGAGCGCACGCTCGAACAACTGTTCTGCGCGGAAAAACTCTCCCTTGTCGGCCTCCAGCTCTCCCATGAAAACCAGCGCGGGCGTGAATCGCGGATCGATCTCGAGTGCCTGGCGACAGCTGCTCAGCGCTTCCGCGAAGCGGCCTTCCAGCCGCAGAACGATAGCGAGATTGGTGTGTGCCTGCGCGTAGTTTGGTTGGAGCGCCAGTGCCTGCCGGAAGGCCGCTTCCGCCTCGTCGATTCTGCCCAGATCGCGCAAGGCGCTGCCGAGATTGTTGTGTCCGACGGCGAGGCGGGGCTCGATCCCGAGGGCGCGCCGGTAGGCAGACTCGGCGTCAGGGAGCTCACCTCGATCGCGCAAAGCATTGCCCAGATTGATGTGGGCTTCAGCAAAGGCGGGCCGAATTTCGAGCGCTCGTCGATGACTCGCGATCGCTGCAGCGTAGTCCCGCTGCTCGCGCAACGCATTGCCCAGGTTGGTATGCGCGCCGGCAAAATCAGGCTCCAGTTCCAGCGCCCGGCGGCAGCTCGCCTCGGCCTCGCGCAGGTGTCCCGAATTCAGCAGGGCATTCCCCAGATTGCTGTGCGTCTCGGCCAAACGCGGCTCCAGCTCGATGGCGCGGCGGTAGCTCGCGACTGCGTCGGCAAATCGTCCGAGATGGCTCAATGTGTTGCCGATGATGGCGTTCAACTTCGGCAGATCGGGCCTGATCTCGAGCGCGCGCCGGTAGCTCGCGATCGCTTCATCCAACCGCCCCACTGCCCGCAGCGCATTTCCCAGGTTGCTGTGTGCCTCGGCATCATTCGGCAACCAGCGCGCCGCGTTTGCCATGGCGTCCAGGGGCGGCTTGTCCTGGAGTGCCAGTGATACACCGAGGAGTTTCCACAAAATCCCGGAGTCCGGCTGTTGCGCCAGCCGCTCGCGTGCCGCGCGCTCCAGTTCCGGATACCGCCCGGCCCGCATCAGAGCCTCGAGTTGGGACTGATCGGCGGGCGCGAGCGCCTTCGGCGCCTGTGCGAGTTGCCCGCAGCAGTTCTTGTACTTCTGGCCGCTTTGGCAGGGGCAGGGATCGTTTCGCCCGGGTTTCATCCGCCCAGTATAGAAAAAGCCGCGCAAAAAAAACGGCGGGCCGAAGCCCGCCGTCAGTGCATAGATGCGCGCGGTTCTTAGAACTGCGCGGTCAGGTGCACATAGAGGAAACGCCCGAGAACGTCATACGACTGTGAGAACGTATTGCCGTTACAGGCGCCAGACGGGCAGTTGCCCGACAGGATTGTCGGTGGATCCTTGTCCAACACATTGTTGACGCCGACCCGCACCGAGACTCCCGATACGACGTGCGCAGACGCCGAGAGATCGATGTAGTTGTACGTCGAGATGTGGTCATACGCCGGGTACACAGTCGCGGGGTAGTGCAGGATCGCATCGCCGCTCGACGTGTCCACCTTGGTGGAGCCGAAGAACCGCCAGCGGATGTTGAAGTCCAGCGCGGACCACGGGGTCATCCAGTCCGTGCTGAGAGTGTGACGCCACTTCGGCAACGGGTTCCCGCAGGTGGTGCCGAAGTACCCGGCACAGTTGTACGCCGGCGCGCCCGGAAATGCGGTGGTCTTGTTGTCGAGTACGGCCGAACCTTCAAAATTGAAGGCCAGCTTGCCAAACGCCTCCGGCAACCCATACGTGTAATGAGTCTTCACGTCGATGTCGCGCGTCGAAATCTCACCCACGTTGGCCGCGGTCGTGTCGACATACGCGCTCGATGTCTCCCATAGAGTGCCGCTCGTGGGCGAGCGGTGGATAGCCGAGCAGGCTCCCTGATTGTTAAATTCCGCGCAGCCCAGGATGATCGCCGTACCGATACCGGTCGTGTTGAGGATCGCGTTCTTGATCCTGATGTCGTAGTAGTCAACCGACCCTGTGAGCCCCGGCAGGAATGTGGGCTGGAACACCAGGCCGACGGAATAGGTGTCCGCCTTCTCCGGTGTCAGATTCGGATTGCCGGCGCTCTGGGTGTTGATCTGGGTTGCGGTGTTGATGTCGATGTTGCCGTACTGGCCGTCAGTCACACCGGTCAGCTTGCACTGTGCCAGTGTCAAAGCCGGCGTGGGCCCCCAGCACGGGTCTACGGTACCGCCCGGTCCTACCGAAGGCGTTGTGTACAACTCAGCGATATCGGGCGCCCGCACCGCACGGTTGAAGCTGGCACGCGCGCGAATGTCCTTGATCGGCGCCCACTCGAGACCCAGCTTGAAGGTGTTGGTCTTGAAGCCGAGGTTGTAGCTCGAATAGCGATAACCGCCATCAAACGCCAGCTGCTCGGCGAACGGCTTGTCCTCGATGAGGGGCACGTTGACTTCCGTGAAGCCTTCCACGACGCGGATCTGGCCCGCGATGGGCGGTTGCGGACCGGCGCCGCCGGCGCCTTCACCCAGCTCGCTGGCCAGGTCGGGGTCGAAGTGCGAAGCGTCTTCGCGCCAATCCACGCCGATGTTGAACTGCACACCGCTCTTGGCTGTCGGCAGCTGAATGCCGTACTTGCCGAGGTCTCCGGTCACTGAGGCTTCGGCGTTGTACTCGTTCACTCCGCCGGTGAGAATCAGTGGTATGGACAGGTAGTTGGTGGCCGCCTTCGTAACTCCACCCGGTACCCAGATGTTCCAGGGCACACAGGCCGGGTCGCTGCCATCGATCACCGATTGGCAGGTTGGAACGCCGCCGGGTCCCGCAACGACATTCAGCGCGTTGTTGATCCGGCTGTTCGAGAAGTAATTCAGGTTGGACGCAATACCCGTGATGGTGTTGAAACTTCCGAACGCATCGTACCGCCAGGCATCGCCGAAGTCGCCCTTGACGCCGATGAGGCTGCGGTACGAGGTGGTCGTAAACGCTTCCTGACGGCCGCCGCCCTCAACGTTGCGACGGTAGACGTACGCCAGCGCGATGGAGTTGGCGGGAGTACCTGGTGCTTGTGCCGCGAGATTGGCAGGCGAGCAGAATGTTGCAACTTCCTGAGCGGTCAGGAGCGGATTCGCGCAGCTGAGCGTCGTGGGGTTGCCGAAATCGCCGGAGCCGGCGATCTGCGATGTGGACGTATTCCGGGTGAACATGAACTCGGTGTACACATTCACGTGTGAGTTCACGTCGTAGTCCATGAAGGCGCCACCGGTCCAGCGCTCGTTCGGCCGCTGGTAGAAGTTCAACGCGCCATAGTTGTAGAGGTCGGTCGCGGAACTGAACGGGCGTAACTGACCTGTCGCCTGGTCCACCGTATCGTTTATGATTCTTGCGCCAGCTGCATTATAACCGATGAAACGTCCAGAGGCGTTCGTCGAAGAGCCGCCGCAGCTCAGCTTCGTCTGCGCGTTTACTATCGCTCCCGCGAGGGTGCACGCGCTGTAGTCGAACGGGCGCTGCGCCACGGCCGCTTCGTTGTTGTACGTCGCGTACATGGTCGCGTTGCCGGCACCATCGGCGAAATTCGATCCGGCGATGAACGACAACTGCTTGGTGAAGCCGCTGTCCACTGAGCTGTCGGTGGGCGCGAAACCGTAGGTTCCCTCGAGGTTCGACAGTTTGTCCTGGTGGTTGTGATGCTGATACATGCCATAGTCGGCATCCAGCTTCACGCCCTGGAAGTGGGTGTTCATGATGAAGTTCACGACACCCGAGACCGCATCCGCACCGTAGGTAGCCGAGGCGCCGCCGGTCAGTATCTCGATCTTCTCGATCAGCGCGGCCGGGATCTCGTTGATGTCCGAGTAGTTGCGTCCGTCGAATGCGCCCGGCCCCAAGCGCCGGCCGTTGACCAACACCAGGGTGCGTTGCGGGCCGAGGTCGTGCAGGTCGACGGTCGAAGTACCGTCGGAGCCGTTTGACAATGTCGAGCCCTGACCAGCGAACACCTGGGGCAGGTTGTTGAGAATGTCCTCTGTGCGGACCAGGCCCGTCTGCTCGATGTCGTTCGCAGTCACCGTCGTGACCGGGCTGATGGATACGAGGTTGGTCGATTGAATGCGCGAGCCGGTAACGATGACTTCCTGCACTGACGCAGGACTGCTCGATGCTGCCTGGTCTTGCGCCAGCGCGGGCGCCCCCGCGGAAGCAGCGACCGCACTCATGATGAGTGCGCGCCGCACGGCGCGGGTGACCTGGTTACTAGAATTGGACATGAATCCTCCTGCAAACGGTTACAACCGTCGGACGAATGGAAGCCGGTAGGCCGATTCCCCGACCCGTCACGGCAATTTCTCTTGTGTTTGCGAATTCGTTCCGCTGGGGACGAAACGATTTCGCGTGCGACCGATGTTAGCAGTGGTTGTGCAGCGCCGAAAGAATTTTGGGAAAAACGCAACACCTCCAATGAGGAGGTGACGCATAAAAAGGCGGGACTAAGGTCTCTATTGCTGGGACAAAGTTGACTTTAGGTGCATGAAATTCAAGGCTGCCCCGTTGAGGTGCATGGCAAGCCGACCCCTGTGGCTGACGTACAACGAGGGATGATGCAGTGCAAAGATATCTTAAGATAATGGACGCCGGATGTTTACGGGGCGTCTTCGAAAGCCACGCTGCCGGCGAAATCGAAACTGTTCACCAGGATGGTCTGCTCGCTGTTCAGCGCTTTCACGGGGGCTATGCAGAAGCCTCGGGCGATGACCCGGTAGGTGCGGATCGGGCCGCCGAGCGCTCCCATCCGCTCCTGTTTGAATTCATCCACGGTGCACTTGTCGTCGCCGCGGGTTGCGAACATCCGCTGCTCGCCTTCGAAAATCACTGTCAGGTTGGTTGGCAGCTCGTGGCCCGTGGTGCCTTCGGTCGCCTTGGCTACGCCAAACACCATCCGCAATCGCCGCCCGTCCGAGCGTTCCGGTCCTGCAAAGCTGACTCGAATGCCGCTGCCGTCCGGTCGTGGCCCGCCGTCGCATTCCAACTCGGCATTCTGCAGGCTCACATCGAGTGTCAACGCTCCGCGGATGCGGGCGCGCAGATAGCCGTTGCCGCTTGCCAGGCAGCCGTGCGTGTTTTTCGGGCCTGGCGCCGGCAGGCCCGACAGCGGGCTTGCCGGCGCAGTGGGTGTTTGCGGCACGGCCGCCAAAGAGACGGCGAGTGCGGCCAGGAGTGCGATGAGTGCGGTGCCGGGAATCCTCATGTCCCGCAGTTTACATACCCGGCTTGACGAGCAGTGCTCGCGCGAGGGCAACCTGCATTCGCCCAACCCCCCGGGCCGCATGCATCAAAGCGGTAAAAATCAGCACGCCCAAGGCAATGGTGATGGGAGCAACCAGCGGCGCGCCGAGCACGGCCGGATGCAAAAGGGATTCCCCGCCGTTGATGTCCCAGCCGACGTATTGGGCAAGCACGAGGAAGGGCCCGACAATCAAGGCGCCACCCAACGAGATCCCAAAAATAGCAACCACGAAGTAGAAGATCCCTATCGGCAGCATCAACAGCAGGTAGGCGAGTGTGGTCCACGTTCGTGGATCCGACAGCATGGCACCGATCCGCGCCCACAGTCCGGCACTGGGGCCGGGATGAACCGGTCGGCGCGGCATCCGCTCGCCGCTAATGGCCTCGAGGAGCCGGCCCTCACCCAGCGCGAGTACGCGGGCGATCCCGATAAACACCAGGAAGAACGGCAATCCGATAATCAACACTGCGAGACCGGCGGAGAGGGACAGACCGGTCACAACAAACACGAAGTAAACGATGCCGGTGGCCAGTGTGAGCAACATGTAGAAAAGTGACAGGTACGCGCGTGGATCGGAATACACACCGAAGAAACGTCGCAGGGGATTCGGTGAGTCGACCCCCCGTGGCGTGACGGGGCGCAAAGCGGCAGTCACCTTCGCTTCGGTGTCCCTGTAGGCAGCCGCCACTTCGTCGGGTGCGCCGTACGTACTTGCAATGAGCTCGAGCACGTCCGCCTCCGATTTATCAGGATGCGAGGCGCATTCGGCGCGCAGATATTCCTCGGCGTCGTAGAGAGCGTCCTGGATGAGTGCGGGGTCCGCGTCCTGGAGCGCTTCCCGCAGCTGCTTGAGGTATTCGTCGATCGACCGGGGTGCGGCGCGAGTCATTTTTCTACTCCTGCAATAAATCGATCCACGAAATCGCGGGTCTGATGCCAGATGCCGCTCCAGTCCCGCAAGGCCGATCGGCCTTCTTCGGTAATCCGGTAGTAGCGTCGAGGTGGGCCGGCATAGGAGGGCACGATGCGGCTGGTCAGCAGTCCGTTGGCACTGAGCGCCCGCAGGACCGGGTACACGGTGCCCTCTTTAAAGAGAGCCTCACCCTCGTTTGCCTTTTGCAGCCGCTTCGCAATTTCGTAGCCGTAGAGGTCTTCGGACGTTCGATCCAGGACAGCCAGCAGCACGAGCGCGACCAGGCCCGAATTGAGGTCCTTCTGGAATTTGCGTGCGTGACTATCGTCCATTGGCTAGTACTATGAACTTACTAATAGGATGCAGCAACCAATACTATCGACCGTACAGAACGATTCATCGCACGCGGTACCCGGGAGGACCGGCGGGTCCGACGTTGGTAGACTCCGGCGCTCTTTGCGTCTATACGCCGGAAAATCCATGAGAAATGCGCTCCTCGAGGTCACCCCCGTTATTCCCGGCAGCCTGGGCCGACTGCCGGAGCTGACCGGAAACCTGTTCTTCAGCTGGCACCGGCCGTCGCGTGCGCTGTTCGAGGACCTCGATCCCGAGCTGTGGAAACAGACAGGTGGCAATCCTCGCCTGATGCTCCGCTGCGTGAGCCAGGCCAAGCTCGATAAGGTGGCCGAGGACCCCGTCTACCTGGCGCGCTACAACCAGGCTCTGCAAACCCTCGATGCCTACCTCTCGGCGGCACCGCCTACGGCAGATGCGCCCTTGGTGGCGTACTTCTGTGCTGAATATGGGTTTCACGAGAGCTTCCAGATCTACTCGGGCGGCCTCGGCGTCCTGGCGGGTGACTACTGCAAATCCGCGAGCGATGCGCGTGCGAATTTTGTCGCGGTGGGACTGCTTTACGAACAGGGTTATTTCACGCAGACCGTCGACAATGACGGTAACCAACACGCCGAATACCGGGAACGGGATCCGCGCGACCTGCCCGTCGAGCCTGCTCTGAAACCCAACGGCGAATGGGTCCAAGTCACGGTGAAGATTGCCGGCCGCGACGTTGTCTCACGACTGTGGAAAGCGAAGGTGGGACGCATTCCGGTGTATCTGCTGGATACCAACTGTCCGCAGAATGCGCCCTCCGACCGTGACATCACCCATCGGCTGTATGGCGGCGATGAGTCGACCCGGGTTCGTCAGGAAATGATCCTGGGGATCGGTGGTACGCGCGCCCTGCGCGCGCTCGGTGTGGCTCCGGCGGTATGGCATTTGAACGAGGGTCACGCGGCCTTTCTGATTCTGGAGCTGCTGCGCGAGCGCCTGAGCGAAGGGTTGCCGTTCAATGCGGCGCTGGAAGCGGTTGCAGCGGATTGTGTGTTTACCACTCATACGCCGGTAGCGGCCGGCCACGATGCGTTCTCGCACGACTTGATGATTTCGCACTTCAGCGATTTCGTCCGCGAGCTCGGCATACCGATGGAGCGCTTTCTCGACCTTGGACGCTCGCCGTCCATGGGCGGTTTGTTCAACATGACGCGGCTGGCGTTGAACGGCACGCGGCGAGTGAATGCCGTGAGCCGGATCCATGGCGTGGTCAGCTCGAGGCTGGTCGCGGACCAGTGGCCGGAGATTCGCCCCGAGGAGAATCCCATCGGGTTCGTGACCAACGGCGTGCACGTGCCGACATTCCTCCATCAGACCTGGGCTGACTTCTTCGACGTGGAGTTGGGACGCGAGTGGCGGGACCGGTTGCGAGACCTGCCGTTCTGGAATTCGCTGGAGCAGGTTCCCGATGATCGTTATTGGGCGACCTCGCAGTCGGTGAAGGCGCGGATGCTCGCGAGCGTACGCGAGCGGCTGCAACGTGAATTCGCACGCAAGGGATTGAGCCCGGCACAGCTGCGCCACGTCACCCGCTTCCTCGACCCCATGCGACCAGATGTGCTGACGATCGGATTCGCACGACGGTTCGCCACTTACAAGCGCGCCACCCTGCTGATGCGTGACCGCGCCCGTCTGGCCAAGCTTTTGCGCAACGCAGACCGCCCCGTTCTATTGCTGTTCGCCGGCAAGGCACATCCGGCCGACGAGCCGGCCAAACAGGTGTTGCGCGAAGTGCGGCAGCTCATGACCCACCCTGACTTTCTGGGTCACATCATTTTTCTGGAGGATTACGACCTGCAGTTGGCCCGTTGGCTGGTTTCGGGCGTTGATGTGTGGCTGAACAATCCAATCTACCCGCTGGAGGCCAGTGGCACCTCGGGCATGAAGGCGGCCATCAACGGCAAACTCAACCTCAGCATTCTCGATGGCTGGTGGGCGGAAGGCTGGATGAATGACAACGGCTGGGGTATTCCGCCCGCCAACGTCCAGGATCCCGAGCGCCGCGATGCACTCGAGGCCGAGATGATCCTGGACACGCTCGAAGAAGAGGTGGTGCCCTTGTATTACGATCGTAAGGACAGCGCCTTCTCGCCCGAATGGGTCCGGCGCAGCAAGCGCGCCATGAGCACCGTCATCCCGCGATTCAACATGGATCGCGTGCTGTTCGATTACACGCGCGGCCTGTATCAGCCGGCGGCTCAGCAGTATCGCAAGCTCGCGGCCGATGGCTTCGCGGGTGCGCGGCAGCTGGCCGATTGGAAGCAGCGCATCCGACAAGCTTGGCCCAAAGTGAGTCTGCGGCTGCTGGCGGATGCGTCGCCTGACTTGCCTCGCGGGGAGACGTTGCGCCTGAAAGTGGCTGCCGGCTTGAACGGGCTGCAGCCGGGCGACGTCCGGGTCGAGTTCGTTGCCCGGCGGCTGTTGCCGGAAGCTGAGCTCGGTGCGCCGCCGTTGTCAGCCTATGGTCATCCCGAGCCGGATGGCTTCTGGCGTGCCGCATTCGCACCGGCGGGTGAGGAATCCGAAGGTGCGGCCGTATTCGCGCTCGATGTGGCGCCGAAAGAATGCGGACAGTTTGCCACCGAAGTGCGCATCTACCCGTGGCACGAGCTTTTGTCGCATCCTCACGAGCTCGGGCTGATGAAATGGCTCTGATTTCGAGAACTTTCATCTTGCGCGGGTACGCTTGATCAGGTTTAGTACCTTTCGCACTCCAACAACGAGCCTCTAGCGACTCATGCCTCGACAGCCCGCACGAGCTTCTTCCGGACGCTACGTGAGCCGCCTGACTGGCGGAACGTTGGCGGTAATCATGGCGGGCGGTCGCGGTGAGCGGCTCAAGGATCTGACGGCGCATCGCGCGAAACCCGCGACGCCCTTCGGCGGCAAGTTCCGCATCGTGGATTTTGTGCTGTCGAACTGCGTGAACTCGGGCATCCGGCAGATTTCCATTCTCACCCAGTACAAGGCCCAGTCGCTCATTCAGCACGTGCAGCGGGGCTGGAGCTACCTGCGCGGCGAGTTCGGCGAGTTTGTGGAAGTGATTCCGGCGCAGCAGCAGATGGGGCCCAGCTGGTACATGGGCACTTCCGATGCGGTCCATCAGAACATGGAGCTGTTCCTGTCACACCGTCCCAAGCACGTGCTCGTGCTGGCGGGCGATCACATCTACAAGATGGACTACGGTCCGATGATCGCCTATCACGTTGAGAAGGGTGCTGACATCACGGTTGGTGTGGTGGAAGTGCCCGCGCCAGACTCGATCCACTTCGGCGTGCTCACCGCCACGGAGTGGAACCGGGTGACCAAGTTTTCCGAGAAGCCGAAAGTGCCCGATACGCTGCCGGGCCGCCCCGACTCGATCCTGGCCTCCATGGGAATCTACGTATTCAACACGCGGCTGCTGGAAAAGCTGCTGCTCGAGGATGCGGCCGACAGCAGCTCCTCGCATGACTTCGGCAAGGACGTCCTGCCGAAAGCCATTGGCAACAACCTGCAGGTGTTTGCCTACCCGTTCCAGGACGTGAAGACGCGAGCACAGAGCTACTGGCGCGACGTCGGAACCGTCGATGCGTATTACGACGCCAACCTCGAGCTGGTGCACGTGAAACCGGAGCTCAACATTTACGATCAGGACTGGCCCATCTGGACCTACCAGGTGCAGCAGCCGCCTGCGAAGTTCGTGCTCGACGAGGAAGGTCGGCGGGGTACCGCCATCAACTCCGTGATCTCCGGCGGCTGCATCATCTCCGGGGCCGTCGTCCGCTCGTCCCTGCTGTTCTCCGATGTCCGGGTGGACGAGCGCTCCAGCATCAACCGCTCGGTCATTCTGCCGCATGTCGAAATCGGATCCTCCTGTGTCATCGAAGGAGCCATTCTCGATGAAGGTTGCGAGGTTCCCAACGGCATGAAGATCGGGGTCGATCGACAGGCAGACGCGAAACGCTTTCACGTCACCGAGAAGGGCGTAGTCCTCGTAACGGCAGACATGCTGCGCAGCCTGCAGACGCAGCAACAATGACATCCCAGTCGCGCCTGCCGGTGGTGCTGTTGTGGCACATGCATCAGCCCCAATATCGGGACGCTCTAACGGGCGAGTACGTGCTGCCATGGACGTATCTGCACGCTATTAAAGATTACACCGACATGGCCGCCCACCTGGAGGCCATCCCGGCGGCGCGTGCCGTAGTCAATTTCACTCCCGTGCTCATTGAGCAGTTGGAGGAAATTGCGCAGCGGACCGCCGCGCACCTCGAGACGGGCTCACCGCTGCCGGATCCGGTTCTGGCGCTGTTGGGACCGGATCCCGTGCCGCGCGATCCTGCCGAGCGGCTCGACCTGATGAAGGCGTGTCTGCGCGCCCAGCGCAAGCAGATGATCGAGCGCTTCGGGCCGTACCTCGAGCTGGCCACGATCGCAGAAACACTGGCGACCCCTGAGCGTATTGCCTACGCCTCGAACCAACTCATTCATGACCTCGCGGTCTGGTATCACCTGGCGTGGCTCGGTGAGACCGTGCGGCGCGCGGATCCGGTCGCGACGGCGCTCACCACTCAGGGCCGCGGATTTACCGAGGCGCAGCGACGACAGTTGCTGATGCTCATCGCGGAACAAGTCAGCTCGGTGGTACCTCGATTCAGGCGTCTGGCCGAGCGCGGACAATGCGAGTTGTCGATCACGCCGTACGGCCACCCAATTGTCCCGCTGCTGCTCGATTTCCAATCTGCTCGTGAGGCGGTTCCGGCGATGCCGCTACCGCAGCACGCCGCTTATGCCGGCGGCGCCGAACGAGCGATGTGGCACGTTGAAGAAGGTCTGCGAGTGTTCATGCGTGCTTTCGGCGTGCGCCCCGCCGGTTGCTGGCCGTCAGAGGGAGCGATCAGTCGCGGCACGCTCGAGCTGCTGGATCGATCCGGCTTCAAATGGGCCGCGAGCAGCACGAACGTGTTGCGTGGCAGTCTGTCGGTTACCAATGCCACCGCGCCGTCGGATCCGCTCGCTTACAACCGACCGTACCAACTCCCCGGCACTTCTATGAGTGCGTTCTTTCGCGACGACGCGCTCTCGGATCTCATTGGCTTCACCTATGCCACGTGGCACGGCGACGATGCGGCGAACCATCTCGTCAACGAAGTGGCACAACTTGCCCAGCGCTATGCGGATTCGCCCAATCACGCAGTAGTCATTGCGCTCGATGGCGAGAATGCGTGGGAACATTATCCGTTCAACGGCTATTACTTCCTACGAGCCCTGTACACGAGTCTGGCCAGCCATCCCATGCTCGAACTGACCACGCTGTCAGATTGTCTCGCGCGCGGCATCAAGCCGGCGCCGTTGCCGCATGTCATGGCGGGCAGCTGGGTGCACGGCACCCTCGCCACCTGGATGGGCGATCCGGAAAAGAACCGGGCCTGGGATCTGTTGTGCGATGCGAAGTTGGCGTTCGATCGAGTGATGCGCGTGGGCAGCCTCGACGCGGCGCGTAAGGAAGCCGCCGGCCGGCAGCTGGCGCTGTGCGAGAGCTCCGACTGGTTCTGGTGGTTCGGCGATTACAATCCGCAGGATGCGGTCACCCAGTTCGACCGGCTGTATCGCCGGCAACTCGTGAATCTCTATCGGCTTCTGGACCTCGCTCCCCCTGAGACGCTTTCACAGCCCATCTCAGTGGGTCGAGGAGCGCCCGAGCATGGAGGCGTCATGCGTCGGGCGAACGCCTGATGCGCCTGAGTGTCTTTGATCGGCGGCGTGCCGGGGCTCTGTTGCACCTTGGCTCGCTCGACGCGGCCCTGGGGCGGGGCGGACGAGCGTTTATTGATTGGCTGGCCGATGCCGGCTACAGCGTTTGGCAGATCCTGCCAGTCGGTCCTACCGGGTCGGATGGCTCACCGTATTGGGTCCGTTCCGACTTTGCGGGCCGGTACGCCTTTGTTGATCCACAAGAGCTGCCTGACCCCCACTCCCCGGAGTACGAGTCGTTTCTGGCCGCTTCCGGACAATGGCTGACGGACTACGCACTGTTTGAATCGTTGAGTGCCGCGCGCAACTGGGAGCCGTGGTGGCTCTGGCCGGCGGACGTGCGTGACCGCGAGCCCGCCGCCATGGCGCGCGTCAGTCAGGATCTTGCACCCGAGATTCAGCGGGTGAAGTCGGAGCAGTTTGCTTTTGCCGTGCAGTGGCGGAAGTTGCGTGAGCATGCCGCGTCTCGTGGCGTGCGGTTGCTCGGTGACCTGCCTTTCTACGTGGCGCCGGATTCGGCCGAGACGTGGATACACCGTCCGATGTTTCAGTTGGATGCGGCCGGCAGACCCACTGCCGTGGCGGGCGTGCCTCCAGACTATTTCTCAGCAGATGGTCAGTTGTGGGGCAATCCGCTCTACGACTGGAAGGCGATCGAGGCAGACGGATTTGCGCTCTGGCGAGCGCGCGTCGTGCAGCAACTCGAGCGTGTTGATGCTTTACGCATCGATCACTTTCGCGCTCTGGCCGCGCATTGGGCAGTTCCCGCCGGAGCTCCCAACGCACGCGGCGGCGAGTGGCGGCGGACACCCGGCGAGAAGCTGATGCGTCTGCTGCAGCAAGAGCTCGGAGACATCCCGATTGTTGCCGAGGATCTCGGTGTCATCACCGATGACGTCGAAGCGCTCCGCAAGGAATTCAAGATGCCCGGCATGAAGGTGCTGCAGTTTGCCTTTGGTGGCACTGGAGACAATCCGCACCTGCCTCACATGCACGAGCCTGACTGTGTGGTCTACACCGGCACACATGACAATGACACGACGATCGGCTGGTTTTCGACACTCGACGGCGAGTCGCTGCGACGGGTTGAATACTTCCTGCGTCTCACACCCGGCGCGATGCCGGATGCCCTGATCCGATCGACCCTGGGTTCAGTTGCCCGGCTCGCCGTCCTTCCCGTGCAGGATGTGCTGCGGCTGGGTTCCGAAGCGCGCTTGAATACACCGGGCACGTCGACGGGAAACTGGAGCTGGAAGCTGCCGGCGGGCTCGCTGACACCCCAGCTGGCGCGCGAGTGCCGACTTTTGAACGAGGTCTACGGCCGCGCTCAATAATTGAGGAACATCTTCCGTCGAGGCGACTCACTTACGCTTTGTTACCATTGCCTCATGCGTAAGCTTCTCATCATCCTGCTCGCCCTGGGACTTTCGGGCTGTTCCCTGTTCGTTCCCCAGCTCGAGCGACCCACGCTGTCGGTGGTGAAAGTGCAGCTGCTGAAGAGCGACCTGTGGCACCAGGAGCTGCGGGTGCGCATGCGCGTGCAAAATCCCAACGACCGCGCCCTGCCTGTGAAGGGGATCGTGTATCAGCTCGATGTCGAAGGCCAGGAGTTGGCCCACGGCATGTCGGGGGACAGCTTCGTCGTGCCGGCGCTCGGCGAGGCGGAGTTTGATATGAGCGTGTCGGCCAATATGGCCAACATGCTCATCAAGCTGCTCAACAAGGGTGGCACCGAGGTGGAGTACCGCATCTACGGCAAGATCTCCCTGTCGGCCGGCCTGTTGCGGTCGATCAAGTTCAACGACCACGGCACGTTCAAGTACCAGTAGCTAGTGCAGGAGCCCGAAGATAGCCACCGAGCTGGTCGTTCCCACGAACACCTTGCCGCCCGCCACCGTCGGGGTGATGAACTTGTTGCCGCCCCCGATCTGGTCGCGGTTGCCGGTGGCCTGGGTGTTGTTGTAGAGCTCGGTGGCGAGGTTGGCGGCATCGTAGGCGTGCAGGACCGCCGCGCCACCCTTGTTCTCATGTGTCCACACAATGGCGCCGGTCGTGCCATTCGCCGAGACGACCGGTGATGTTCCAGGATAGCTGAACGTGGTGGCAGACTTCGATGTCGCAGCGGTCGAAACCTTCGCGCTCGCAATGCTGAATGCTTTCAGCTGGGAGTTGACCGCGCCGTAATACAGGTTGCCATTGAAGTAGGCCGGCGAGGAGAACACGCTGCCGCCCAGCTGTCCATCGACCTCCTGCCAGATGTTGTTTTTGGTTGCGTTGAATTTGCCCATGTTGTCGCGGTCGACGACATAGATCTTGCCGTCCTTGCCGGCACCCACCACCAGGTGCTTGACCGTGTTCGTGCTGTCCATCAGGTCCGGCAGCAGCATTTCGCCGCCCGATCCCAGGTCCAGGTCGGCTCCGGACAGGTGAACCTCGTCAAACGTGGCGAAATAGTCAGCAACGACCAGATTCCCGCCTGTCTGACTGACCTTCACGAACGAATTGCCGTAGTCGCCCAAATTCGGGAAGCCGTTGGCGTCGAGTGTGGTTTCGAAACGGCCGTTGCCGGTGAGGAAATAAACGTTCCCCGCAGCGTCTGCTCCGGGGCCGTCACCGCTCATCCAGATGGCGGGCCCGTTTGTGCTGAACCCGGTGTTGTCCCCTGACGGAACGCCCGTAAGAGCCACTCCACTGTTCGGTGCGACGTTGACGACGGATGCGCGGGTCAGGTCCGACTGCTTGAACGCCATCACCCAGCCGCTGTACGGGGCAATATCGCAGTGGGATGTCCAAGATGTGTAGATCAACCCACCGGAAATCAACAGCGCCGCGCGCTCCTCGTACTGCCCCGGCTCAAAAGTCGTCATGCCGGCGCTGTTGGGGAACGTGGCGGCAATCTCGCTTGGCCCATTGAGCAATTCTGTTCCGGTGGTGACATCCAGCGCATGCAGCCGCTGGTGATACTTCGAGGCTTTATCAATCGACATGGCGACGACATACAGCGTGCCGTTGGTACCCGCAGTGCGATCGATCACGGGGGTCGAAGTGATGCCTATCTCCGGCACCACCTGCCCGCAACCATGGGTATCACTCGTAGTCTCGCCCGTGGCGAGCAGCGATACTTGCCAGATAGGCTTGCCGGTGTCGGTATCGATCGCATAGACGGTGCCGTGCTCGGTCGCTACGAATAAAACATTGTGCGCGGCAGTGCCGATAGTCAGTTGCGATAGATACAGGGGCTGCGCGTCGACTTTGCCATCGACAGTCACGTTATGTAGCAATCCGAATGAGGTTGAATTGACATTTGCGGGCGTGAGCGTGGTCTCGCCGACGTTCTGGCCCGTGCGCAAGACGTCGTTCTTGAACGTTGTGACATCCACGCCCACAGGGCCGCCGGCAGGTTGGGCAGTGACAGTGAGCGTGGCGCTGCTGCTGGTGACGGTTCCGGCGGAGTTGGTCACGACCACCGCAAATAATGTGCCGTTGTCGCCGCTCTGCAGAGCAGGGGTGGTGTAGCTCGCGGCAGTCGCGCCCGCTATTGCGGTTCCTGCCTTCTGCCATTGATAGGTCAGTGGACTAGTCCCCGAGGCTACGACCGTGAACGTGGCTGTGCCGCCGACGGCCGCAGTCGCATTGGCAGGTTGGGTCGTTATCGCAGGGGCGGTCGCGGCGGCTGGACCGGTCGGCGCGGTTTGAGGGCTGGAGCCGCCCCCACCGCACGCGGTGAATAGCGCTGCAACTACGATGCTCGTGAAGCCACCCGCCAGTCTTCTTGTCATCAGCTTCCGTCCGTTCAAACCGAATGACTGAGGATTGCAGATGTCCGGGACGAGGTACAACATTCTGTGATCGGCGACAGCGCGAGCCTTAAGTTAAGACAGACCCGCGAGCGCCATCGTCGTCACGCGATCAGGCGTTTGTAGAGGTCCACGTAGAGACCGCCCTGGCGCTGCCAGGAAAAGTCGCGCTGCATGCCGTTGCGGACCATCCGTGCCCAATGTTCCGGCTCGGCGTACAGATCCAACGCTGTGTTGAGGCCCCATTCCAGTGCCTCCGCATTGTAGTCGTTGAAGACGACTCCGGTGCCTTGCCCCGTGGCAGCATCGTAGTTCTCCACTGAATCTGCGAGGCCGCCGGTTTTGCGGACAATGGGTACTGTCCCGTAGCGGAGGCTGTACATTTGATTCAGTCCGCACGGCTCATAGAGCGACGGCATCAGAAACATGTCGCAGGCTGCTTCGATCCAATGTGCCAGCTCGTCGTCGTAACCGCGCTTGAAAACAACACGGCCGGGGAAATTCTCCTGCAGCTCGGCGAAGAATTTCTCATACGGAGCGTCACCGCTGCCCAGCGCGATCAGGCCCATCTCCCGCCATTCCAGCACCTGCGGCAGCGACTCCAACATCAGATCGATGCCTTTCTGGGAGGCGAGCCGGCTGACGATGCCGGCAACCGGCATTTCCGGCGGAATCTGCAGATTGAGTCGTTTGAGGAGTTGTTGTTTGAGCTGCGCTTTCACACCCAGGGTGTCGGGATCAAAGTGTTTGGGCAGGTAGTGGTCGTGCCGGGGATCCCATTCGTCGTAGTCGACGCCGTTCAGAATTCCGACGAGCGCGCCGCCCCGCGCGCGCAGGGAATCCTGCAGCCCCATGCCGTACTGGTCGGTGCAGATTTCGCGCGCATGGGTTGGGCTCACGGTCGTGATCGCATCGGCGTAGATGATTCCATGGCGCAATGGGTTGATGCGTCCCGCTTTCAAATCGTCCCGGTGAAGCATGTAATTCTTCGGTCCCAGGGAAAGGTCCTCGATGGCGGAGGAAGCAAACACCCCTTGATAGCCGATGTTATGAATGGTGAGCACGGAACGCGTACCGGCGAACAAGCGGTCCCAGTCATAGACGGCCTTCAAAAACAGCGGGGCAAAGGCGGTGTGCCAGTCGTTGCAGTGAAGAACCTGGGGCGACCATTGCATCCGCTGACAGCAGGTGAATACGGCTCGCGTGAAGGCGAGAAACCTCAGGTGCTCATCCGGATCCGCCGTGTATAGAGTTGGACGTGAGTACAGTGCCGGGCAATCGATCAGATAGATGGGCGCGGTCGAGCCGGGCATGGGCGTGGTCATGACCGACATGACATAGCGGTGCGGCCCGACGCCGACATCGATGCTCTGCAGTCCTTCGACTGGTTGCATGGGAAACTTGCTGCGGTTGATTGACGAATACAGCGGCGTGAACAGCCGGACGTCGTGACCGGCGGCATGCAGATATTTCGTCAGGGCCGAAGAGACGTCGGCGAGGCCGCCCGTTTTCGACAGGGGGGCCGCCTCGGACGCCAGCAGACAGACGGTCAGGCTCATTGTGTGATTACCGGTTTAAGATGGCAGATCGCGGAAAGGTCGGTCACGAAGGGGCTCGGTTTCATCAATGCGCCGCTTTCTCATTGGATTGGTGGTGTTGCTGATTCTCATTGCGTCGGTCGCGGTCGGCGTTACGGTTGCAAAGTGGCCTGATCTGATGCTGTCCTGGCAGCCGGACAGAGCCCGTTAAAGCTGCTCCGTCAGCAGCCGGGGCAGCTGATCGCGCCAGGTCGACCATGTGTGGTCCCGCTCCGTTCCCCACAAGCTGAAACGGCAGGCAATCCCTTTGGCTCCCAAGGCATCCGCCAGGCGCTTTGAGTCGTTCGGATTTTCGTAGTGTCCTTCTCCGCTTCCCACAGTGATGGGGCGGCGTTTCAGTTGTGCCAGTTGCGCGCCGGCAAGAGTCGCGACGTATGCGATCGGCGAGTTACCTCGCGGCGCGGTGTCGCAGTGACCTGCACCGCCGTCGTAGACGCCGCTCAGTCCGATTGCCGCCCGGAACGAGTCCGGGTGACGAAACAGGGTCATTACGGCGGTGGCCGCGCCGAGCGATGCGCCAACCAGAATCGGCTCGATGTGATCGTCCTGACAGTCCACTCGAATGCGCTGTAGCACTTCCTCATATAAGAGTGAGTCGTAACGCTCTTCGAGGCTGACGCACTCCTGCACGGAGGTCGTGGCGGCGAGCCAAGCGCGCGTTGCCACCGCGTCGGTGGAGTACGCCTTGATGCGCCCGGCGTCGATCAGCCCGCCCAGCGCGGCCACCAGCTGAAACCGTTCGATCTCCTCGAAGTCACCGCCGGCCGTAGGGAATATCAGCACGGGGGCCCCGAAGTGTCCCCACCGCGCCATTCGTGCAGGCTGGGGGAGGCGCGGCGTTGTCCAGGTCCAAGCTTGTTTTTGCATGGGGCGGGAAGTGTAGCGGATGGTACCCGCAAGATTCGGGTCGATCCGGACGCCAGCGGCTCCATATCATGTGCCCTATGGCCGCTAACAACTTCGTCGACAGCCGGGATTTCGCGCGGATCGCCCGCGCGATCCGTTATATCGAGGCGCATTTCCGCGAGCAGCCACGGCTCGCCGATATCGCATCGCATGCGGGGCTGTCCGAATTTCATTTCAATCGTCTGTTCCGGCGTTGGGCGGGTGTTACTCCCAAACAGTACCTGGCGTTCGTGACGGGCAATGCGGCGAAAGGCGCATTGCTCACCCAGCCCTCGGTACTCGATGCCGCCTACTCAGTCGGCCTGTCGGGACCGGGCCGCCTGCACGATCTCATCGTCACCCTCGATGCGATGACACCCGGGGAGCTGAAATTGCTGGGGCGGGGCACTGTGATTCGCTATGGATTCAGTGATACGCCGTTCGGGCGAGCACTGATGGCGACAACGACACGCGGTGTTTGCCATCTCGCCTTCGTTGAGGCGGGCAAAGAGAAATCAGCCGTGAGGGAGCTTCAGGAACAGTGGCCGGACGCCACCCTGGAGCAGGACGATGCGCATGCTCTGAACCTGGCCCGACAAATTTGGGCAGGGGAGGGCAAGTCCGCGCTGCAGGTGAGTGTCGGCGGCACAAACTTTCAGCTGAAGGTGTGGCAGGCGCTCGTCGATTTGGGCGGTCAGGCGCGGACCACGTACACGGCGCTCGCTGATGCGATAGGGCTTCGCTCGGGTGCACGTGCTGTTGGTAATGCCGTCGGTGTGAATCCGGTGGGCTGGTTGATTCCGTGCCACACCGTGTTGCGAAAAGACGGAAGTCTCGGGGGTTACCACTGGGGAGAAGAGCGAAAGCGCGCCATGCTGGCATGGAAATCGATTCCGGCGGTGGCCCAGAATATGTAACCTCCCGGGACCCTTTCCAGCGACGTGTCAATCACTGTTCTGCATATCTATGTGCTTGATTTAATTGAATAACGTCTTGGGCACCACAAGCTTGGCCGCAGCCCGCTGGTAAACTAGCCCCCGTCGTTCAGCTCGCGGCCCGCAATTCAGCCGGTCGCGACCCGGGTATCAAACCAATGTCAGCGTCACCGTATAAGCAACTCGAGCAGGAGTTCAAACGCCTTTACGCATTCCGCGGAGCGCTCTCGCTCCTCAGATGGGATGCCGCCGTGATGATGCCGCGTGGCAGCGCCGACGTCCGAGGTGAGCAACTGGCTGCTCTCGAGACCGAACACCACGCGCTGCTGACCGCTCCGCGTATCACTCGTCTTCTGGATCGGGCTCAGGCCAACAGCCAGGGCCTGGTCGACTGGCAGGTCGCGAATCTGCGCGAAATGCGTCGCCAGCGCGATCATGCGATCGCCACTCCCGTCGCATTGATCTCGCGACTGACGAAAGCGGCATCGCGTGCCGAGGCTCGTTGGCTCGAAGCGCGCCAGCAGGGCAAGTTCGAACTGTTCGCTCCCCATCTCGAGGAAGTCGTCCATCTCGTCCGCGACAAGGCGGCGTTGCTGGGGCAGGCCCTCAATCTCGCGCCCTACGATGCGTTGGTCGACGAGTTCAGTCCGGGCATCACCACCGCCGACATCGATGCGATGTTCAAGTCGTTGTCGCGCCGTTTGCCGTCGCTCATTCGCGAAGCGATCTCGTTGCAGGAAACCCGGGTGCGACCGCCGCTGACGGGCAAATTTCCGCCCGGCAAGCAGAAGGCCCTGATCCAGGAAGTCATGAAGTCGATGGGCTTCCCGTTTGATCGCGGTCGCCTGGATGAGAGCGAGCATCCGTTCACTGAAGGAGTTCCGGGCGACATCCGCGTCACCACCCGCCTGGACGCGAACGATCCATTTTCCGGTCTGCTCGGGGCACTCCACGAGACGGGTCACGCGTTGTATGACCTCGGCTTGCCGCATGACTGGCGTGATCAGCCCGTGGGTCGTGACCGTGGCATGGCTCTCGAAGAGAGCCAGTCATTGCTGGTCGAAATGATCCTGTGCCGCAGCCGGCCGTTCGTTCACTACGTGCAGCCCCTGTTTTTGAAGCACTTCGGCGTCAGTGGACCGGAGTGGGAAATGGAGAACGTCTATGCGCACCTGACTCGGGTGCAGCGTGGCTTGATCCGGGTTGATGCCGACGAGCTCACCTATCCGCTGCACATCATGCTTCGGTATGAGTTGGAGAAGCAGCTGCTGAGCGGTGATCTGGCCGTGCGCGATCTGCCCGAAGCATGGAATGCCGGAATGGAACAGAGATTGGGTATTCGTCCCACCAACGATGCGGATGGCTGTCTGCAGGACATCCATTGGGCGGTTGGTTCGTTCGGGTACTTCCCGTCCTATGCGCTCGGCGCCGTCATCGCCGCGCAGCTGTACGAAACGCTCAGGACGGATGTTCCAGAGCTGGATGAGCAGCTCTCGAAGGGCGAGTACTCGGGCTTGCTCGGCTGGTTGCGGACCCACGTGCATGGATTGGGTGCGAAAGTGCCGGTCCAGGACCTGCTCAAGGGTGCTACCGGCAAGCCCCTCTCCGCGGTGTCCTTCATACGTTATGTTGAGTCCAAGTATCTGGAGAGTGAACAAAGCGTGGCGGCCGCCTGAAATCAGCTCCCAACGGCTGATAAGATTGTTGCCATGACCGCGGCCGTCGAACTGAAGCATTCGCGAACCTTTCACAAGCTCCAGGCCCACCTGCGTGGGCGCGTGGGCAAGGCCATCGAAGATTTCGGCATGATCGCCGACGGCGATCGCGTGATGGTGTGCGTGTCCGGGGGCAAGGACTCCTACACGCTGCTCGATATTCTCCTGTCGTTGAAGCGCAGTGCGCCCATTCACTTCGAGCTTGTCGCAGTCAACCTCGATCAGAAGCAGCCGGACTTTCCGGCGCACATCCTACCGGCCTATCTCGAAGACCTCGGCGTCGAATACCGGGTGATCGAGCAGGACACCTACAGTGTCGTCAAACGGGTGATACCCGAAGGCCGCACGATGTGCGGACTGTGCTCCCGGTTGCGACGGGGAGCTCTGTACCGGTTTGCCGGCGAGAACGGGATCACCAAGGTGGCACTCGGCCATCATCGCGACGACATCGTCGAGACATTGTTTCTGAATCTGTTCTTCGGGGGGCGTCTGAAGGCGATGGCTCCGAAGCTTCTGTCCGAGGACGGTCGTCACATCGTCATCCGCCCGCTGGCCTATGTTGCCGAGCGCGACATCGAGCGTTACGCGCGCGGCCGCGAGTTCCCCATCATTCCCTGCAAGTTGTGTGGCTCTCAGGACAACATGCAACGCGTCGCCATCAAGAAAATGCTGGCCGACTGGGAACATGACTTCCCGGGACGCACGGAAACCATCTTCTCGGCCCTGCGCAATGTCGAGCTCGACCACCTGGCCGACACGCGCAAGTTCGATTTCGCCGGTCTCGATGCGCGGCGCGTTCCGCAGATGACGGAGCGCGAAGAAGCCGAGCTCGACGACCGCCTCGAGTCGCTGGCCGTTCCAGCCTGACACGGACTCGTTTGCCTTTATGAGCGCGCCTACAGCCGCATCGCCTCCGCTCCCCTTGCGACATTGCTATTGGGTCGTGCCCGGCCTGCTGCTCGCGGGCGAGCATCCCAACGGGCCAACCCGCGACAAGACGAAGGATCGGCTGAAGAAACTGTTGGCGGCAGGCATCGAATGTTTTGTTGATCTGACCAAGCCGACCGAGCTGCTGCGTTACGACACCCACCTGCCGTTCTATGTGGAGTACACGCGCAAGGCCATCAAGGATCACGGCATTCCGGGCTCGAGCGCCCAGATGACCGAGATCCTCGACCACATTGCGAATTCGATGCGCGCGGGACGGCCGGTGTATGTGCACTGCCGTGCCGGTATCGGCCGCACGGGCACCGTGGTCGGCTGTCTGCTCGTGGAGCGTGGCCTGCAGGGCAACGCGGCGATCGATGAGTTGAATCGGTTGTGGCAGCAGTGTCGGCGATCGAAGAGTTGGGCCTTCATTCCGGAAACGGATGCGCAGGCTAGTTATATCCGCGACTGGAAGCCCGCGTTGGAAACTGGCGGCTTCGAATTGAGCTCGCTTGCCACTGCCGTAGCGACTGTCGGTCCGATGACGACCGCCGGCAGTATCCGACCGGACGTATTGAGCGTTGCCGATGTGCAGGCTCGCGCCGCGAGCCAGGCAACGGGCGCTGGCCAGGCCCGTGCCGCCATTGAGAATCTCGCGGCCGGTAAGGGTCGCGGTGGGGCTGGCGCGAGCACTGCAAGTGCCGGGTACGCAAGTGGCGCGGGGCTGAGTGCGGCGGCGGAGCAGGCGCGCGCGGCTGTGGCGCGTGGCGATGGCCGAGGCGGCCCGGGGAAGGGCGCACCGGTACCCGGCGCCAGTAGCAGCGGTGCGCAGGCAAGTTCCACGGCTGTTGGTGCGAAGCCAAGCTCTACGGCTACCGAGGTGCGGGGCGACGGCCGACGGAAAGGCGCATCGGTGCCCGGAGCTATTGGCGGCGGTGCGCAGGCAGGTTCCGCAGCTGTGGCGCGTGGCGACGGCCGGGGGAAGGATGCCCCGGTGTCTGGCGCCAGTAGCGACGGCGCGCCGGCAAGTTCTGCGCCCGTCGCAGCACGGGGTGACGGTCGGGGAACGGGTGCGTCGGTATCCGGCGGCGCTGTTAGCGGCGGTGCGCAGGCTGGCCTTGCAGCTGTCGGTGCGAACGCAAGTTCCACAGCTTTAGGTCCGTGGGGTGAATTCGAGAAAGGCGAGATTTCGCCTTCCATTCGTGCCGAGATTGCTGATGCCATTGCTGGACGAAGTACGCCTGGCAAAGCCGGCAACGGCGTGGCTGCGCCGCTTACCCGTGATTTGGGCAATGGCCGTGCGGCGCCGGGCGGCAGCGTTGCTGGCACGGCTGCGCCGAATGCCGGCGAAGAGGCGGAGTGGGCGCAGGCCGCACCGGCGGGCGCAAACGGGCGGGGTGCCGGCGCGGCTGACGATCGGCGCGGTGCTGGCAACGCGGGTACGTCGAGGCCCGGTACTGCCGCCGATGCGCGCGCAGGTGCGCCGAGGCAAGGCGCCGTTGAGGTGCGTGCCGAAGTGTCGATGCCGGACGCCGCTGACGGGCGTGCGGACGCGTTGAGGCCCGACGCCCCTGATCGCCGCGCCGATGCATTGAGGCCGGCTTTCGATGGCGGCCCACCGAATGGCACCGCTCCAGCCCACGCACGAACGAGCAAGCCCCCGGCGACGCCCGAGGCGTTAGCCCCCCAACCGTCGTTTACACCCCGTGCGCCCGCCGTCCGAGCGCCCGCAGAACCGCCCTTGGATCCGGACCCATTGCTGGACCCGGACACGCTCGCGGCGGCGCGCGGCTTACGCGAACGCTTCCTGGGCACCCTGTTCGGGCTGGCCATCGGCGACGCCGTGGCAGCCGCTACCCAATTCCGTCGGCCTGGATCGTTCAGTCCCATCGGAGACATGATCGGCGGCGGGCCATTCGATTTGCCGCGCGGCGCCTGGTCAGACGACACCGCCATGGCGCTCTGCTTGGCCGAGAGCTTGCTTGAGCGCGACGGCTTCGATGCCCGTGACCAAGTACAGCGTTACATTCGCTGGCAGCAAGAGGGCTATTTGTCCTCCACCGGCCAATGCGTTGGCATCACTGCGAGCACGGCACGCTCACTCGCCCTGGCGAAGTGGCGTCGGGTCGTATTCCCGGGCTCCCACGACCCAGAGCAGCTCGATCCGGAGCCCCTTTCGCGAGTCGCGCCGGTCGCGCTCTTCTATTTCGCCTCAGTAGAGACGACGCTGGTGCAGGCGGCGGACTCGTCGCGGACTACTTGCCAAGCGCCCGCAGTGCTCGACGCTTGCCGTCGGCTCGGTCGCGCGCTGAATGCTGCGTTGTCCGGACAACTCAAGACCAAGATCCTGGCTGAGGCTGGACCTATCCCCGAGGGGGCCGCCCAATCGAACAACACAGCGGCCACGGCGCTCGCTGCAGCACTCTGGGCCTTTGGCTCAACTGACAATTATCGGGATGCCGTTCTGCGTGCTGCGAACGTCGGCGGCAACTCGGACGTCGTTGCCGCTGTCTGCGGGCAACTCGCCGGCGCGCACTACGGTGCCACCGGCATCCCGCAGTCCTGGCGCAGTGGTCTGATCCAGAAGGATTTAATCGAAGGCATCGCAGACCGGCTGCTCGCACACGGCCTCGTGAGCCTGAGCAGCTGAAGCCACCGGCGGCGAAGGCCGCATGCGGGCAAGCCGCGGCCGGCAATTTCGCCACTAGATAAATCGCCGCCTGCACCCGATTGCCCGAAGACAGTTCCCCGCACAATTGATATCTTCTCGCGCCAATCACGAGAAGGAACCGAAGTCGTTGGCACAGGCCGCTCGCAGCCGCGCCGCCTCCGCCGAGCGCTCTCCCAATGCGGTGAAGCGACCGGCCGCGCTACCGTGGACGCGACTGTCTGACGAAGAGCTCCTCTCGCTCCGCTTTTGCGATCTCAAGCTCACCATTGACCGCTCACCGCTCAAGCGGCGAGTAGAGCGCCTGTATACCGAGCTCGAAGGCCGGGGTATCCAGGTACGCCCGCACGTCTGGCTCGCGGAGGAATGGTTCTCGCCGGATGGCGTGCCAGGTATCGCCGTGCCGTTTTACCTCGCGCACCCGCGGCTCGAAAAACTCGAGCGCCACATCATGCGCGAGGTGGAGGGCGGCAATGCGCGGTGGTTCATGCGCATCCTTCGCCATGAGGCGGGGCACGCCGTCGACAACGCCTACAGGCTGAGGCGCCGGAAGCTTTGGCGCGAGGTCTTCGGGCCCGCTTCACTTCAATACCCTCACCGATACAAAGCGCGTCCGGGTAGTCGCCGCTATGTCCATCATCTGGGCGAATGGTATGCACAGGCGCATCCGACAGAGGATTTCGCCGAAACCTTCGCCGTCTGGCTCAAGCCGAACTCCGACTGGCGGCGCAGTTATGCCGACTGGCCAGCCTTTCACAAGCTGAATGTGGTCGAAGAGTTGGTATCGAGTGTCCGTGGCCGGCGGGCCCCGGTGCGCAACAAGATTCGGATCGAGCCCATCGATCTCAACACGCGCACACTCGCCGAACACTATCGGCGCAAACTCGCCCGCAACCATCAGTTCCGGCGCGGGCTCGCGGACGACCTGCTAAAAAGAATTTTCGGTACGCAACGTCCACGCCAGGGGGCAACGCGCGCATCTTCCCTCATGCGCGCCAACAAAAACCCACTAGTCAACGCCGTCGCACGCGAACTGGTCATGGAGCGTTACAGCATCCACCAGATTCTGCGCATCCTCATTGAACGCAGCGAGTCCCTGAAGCTGTTTGTACAGGGCAACCGACGGGATGCCCTGCGGCATTCACGCTGGATGCTGGAACGACTCGCGCGGCTGTATTCCCAAGGCGAGACCCCGCACCTTCCCTTATGAAAAAAATGCGCACGCTCGTGGTCATGCACGAGAGTTTGGTGCCGCCGGAAAATCTCGAAGGTCATACCGACAAGGAAATCGAAGAGTGGCGCACTGAGTACGACGTCACCACCACCCTGCGCAAAGCCGGCCACGATGTCCGCTCCATGGGGGTGTTGGACAGTCTGACCGAGTTGCGCAGCGCCATTGCCGATTGGAAACCGGACGTGGTTTTCAACCTGCTGGAGGAATTCAACGGCATCGTGACCTACGACCAGCACGTCGTGGCGTTTCTCGAGTTGATGCGCCAGCCCTACACGGGCTGCAACCCGCGCGGTCTGCTGCTTTCCCGGGACAAGTCGCTGTGCAAACAACTGCTGACGTTTCACCGGATTCCAACTCCGCAATTTGCGGTGTTTCCCCGTGGCGCGCGCATTCACGTGCCGCGCAAGCTGAAGTTTCCGCTGTTCGTGAAGTCGACAGTGGAGGATGCTTCACTCGGCATCGCCCAGGCGTCCGTGGTGGATGACCTTGCCAAGCTGAAAGAGCGGATTGAATTTGTGCACACGCAGGTGGGTTCGGACGCGCTGGTGGAGGAATTCATCGAAGGCCGCGAGTTGTACGTCGGTGTGATGGGCAACGACCGCCTCACCCGTCTGCCCGTTTGGGAGATGGTCTTCGGCTCGATGCCCGAGTCGCTGCCGGCGATCGCCACCCGCAAGGTCAAGTGGGACAAACGCTACCAGGCGAAATACGGCATCACGACCCGCGCCGCCGAGGATCTGCCGCCGGCCGTGCTCACGACTCTCGATAAGCTGTCGCGCCGGATCTATCGAGCATTGGGGTTGTCAGGTTACGCGCGCATGGATTTTCGCGTCCGGCCGGATGGGCAGGTGTATGTGCTGGAGGCCAATGCCAATCCAAACCTGGAGGCCGCCGAGGATTTCGCCGAATCCGCCCGCGCGGCCGGAGTGAGTTACGATGAGCTGTTGGAGAAGATCATGGGACTGGGATCGTCATATCGGGCGGAGTGGCGGGCTTTCTATGGGTAAAGGACTGATCGGGTGTGTGGTGCTCGCAAGCGCGCTTCTCGCGGGGTGTGCGGGCAGCAAAGAGCCGAAGCCGGACGTCGAGCTGCAGGAGCTCATCCAGATGTATCCCGGGCATTACGACAACACCGCCCAGGTGCAATCGGAGATTGCCAAGGGTGTCCAGACGCCACATGAGGCGTTGGCACTCGACATCGTTCCCATCGAAGCCGTCATGCTCGGCGAGAACGTTTTCTACGTGCAGGAGAGCATTGCCGGCGATCCGAAACGGGTGCTCGGGCAGAAGGTGGTCATGTTTGGCGTGGTCAAGAAAAAGATCGTCCAGACCGACTTCGCGTTGGCCGAGCCGCACCGTTGGCGCAA
>JAXDQF010000058.1:0-21536 GCA_034668025.1 Gammaproteobacteria bacterium
CGTCCCGGCCAGGAACGGCCCGGCGCTTTGCCCGATACCCTGCGCCGCGGGTATCAATGCCACGTAGCGGCCTGAAGGATCGATGCCGGTCAAGGTGCTGAGTTGATAGACGCTCGCCATCGACCACACTTCAAAAAATATCAGCACGCCGCAAATGTAGGCCGGCACAGACAGACTGATGGACCACATCGCGTAGACACTGATCATGACGAGGATGGCTGCCATCTGTGGGCGATGTTGTCCCCATCGCCTCCCCAATGCATACGCCAGCATCGAGCCGGTCAGACTGAAGAGGTTGCAGAGTGTCAGCGTATTTGCAATGGAGCTCTCAGTCATTCCGACAGACAGGCCAATCCGCTCGGCGTACGCGTAGAACGCGCTCGCCGCGACACAAAACAACACAACACCGAGCAAGCACAGTACCGCCAGAGGCACCGCACGTGCTGCAACCGGCGGCGCTTCGTCGGGCGTGTACGCCAGTCCCTTGGGAATGTAGCCGATCAACAGTGCAGGAGGCAGAAACAACAGACCCAGGACCGCGTAGATTCCCCGCGCATGCCACGCCGCAACCACATCGGGAATGAGCCATAGCTCCAGTGAATTCGCGATGACCAGGACGACGACGAAGATGCTGAAATTACGCGCCGACTGCCTCGTAAGCGACAGGGCGGCAATGGCGGCGGAATAGCAAATACCGCTGCCGATGCCGGTGAGCAGGCGAACCGTGCAGAAGGCCGTGAAGGACGTTGAGCCCAGGGTGATGCCGTTACCGGCCAGGGCAATCGCGATGCCCACGGCAGTAAGCACCCGATACGAAGTCCATCGCCCCAGCACCGACACACTGACTGACCCCAGCAGCATGCCGGCGTTTTCCGCGGCGCCGATCCAGCCTATCTGCGGATTGCTGAACCCGTACTCATCCGCGAGTGCACCCAGGATGAGGGGCAGTCCGAGATACACCCCGTACGCGGCGACACACGCGCACATGCACGCCCCGACAGCGACGGGACTGTCGCGACCGCGCTCCGCCGGCGGTGCAACTGAAATCTCAGAACTCCCGCTTCAACTCCAGGCCAATAGTCCGTGGACGGGTCACGAACAGCTTGGGGCGGCCCTCGAGCTCCGCACCTTCGGGAATCAGGTCGCCGATGACACCCAGCTTGTTGAACACATTGCGCGCCGACAGCGTGAGCTCCCATGGCCCCTGGTTGATACCGGTGCGCAGGTTCAGCAATCCATAGGAGCTCAACGGCCGGCCCTCAGGAGGTGCGATATTGTTGAAGCTCTTCCGCGCGCCCGTGTATTCGTACTGCGCACGCAGGAAAGCCGACCGCTCTCCCAACGGAATCACGTATTGCGCGGTAGCGGATCCTGACCACTTCGGCACACCGGTCAATTGCTGCCCCACAACAGTGCGTGACGCGTCAGTCGCCTCGGTGATTTTCGCGTCCTCATAACCGGCCGACAGGTTCAGGGTCAGGTGATCGATGAGCGCCATGTCCATTTCGAGCTCGGCGCCTTTGCTTTCCGCGGCGCCCGAATTGGCCACGACATTGAAGGTGCACGCGAGATAGACCGACTGTTGAATCCCTTTCCAGTTGATCTTGTACGCGGCGGCCCGGGTGCGGATCCGGTCGTCCAGGAACGAGTTCTTCGCGCCGATCTCGTAGCTCCACAGCGAATCCGAATTGAACGCGCCACCGTTCTTGATCCCCAACGCGGCCAGATCCTGGTCGCAAATGGGGGGCAACACCGAGTTGGTACCCCCAATGCGGAAGCCCTTGGCGGCCGAGGCATACACCATCTGGTTTGGCGCGTACTGGTATTTGGCAGTGTAGCGCGGGGCCGTATCGTTCTCGTGAGCGTTGGCGTAAGTGTCCGGAGGGCCGGATGTTCCGCCGTTGAGCGGCCCGTCGGCCGTATAGGCGGCCTCGTGAGCCAGGTAGGCGTGGCGCACGCCCGCCGAGAACTGCAGCTGCTCGATGGGCTTGTAAGTCACATCAATGAATTCTGCGCGCTCGCGATCGGCATTCGGAGTGTTCTGGGTGTACTCCAGGTCCGTACCGATGGTGCCTCCCGAGGCCTCGTTGAGTCCCGGTGCGAAGTAGTTCTCCCGGAAATGGCGCTCGGACAACGAGTCGAAGAAACCCACCACGAAATTGAGCGGCCCGTTGAAGGTGGACTCGAATCGCGCCTCGCCGTTCCAGGTGCGGGTGTTGAGAACGTTGGGCAACGGAGCGGGGACGTAGTACGGCAGACCCCAGAACACAATCGCGTTGGCATCAGTCGTGTCTTCGAGGTCATACGCCCTGCGATAGAAATATGTACCGGACAGGATTACCCGGCCGAACGATGATTCGTGCTTGACGGTGAGGCTGCCGAAACTCCAGGTGTCTTCAACAGCTTCCGGCACATTCAGCGGCCGCGTCTGCGTAAAGTTGTCGGCCGTGTAGTCAGCAAGCGGATAACCGTTGGTGTTCGTGTGCTGATACATGAACATCGGCGTGACTGTCAGCCCGGGCACAGCCTCCGGAGCGATTTTCAACGCCGCTGAGAAACCCTCACCCTGTTCTGCGCCGACGTGATCTTTGCGACCAACCGGTGCGCCACCGGGGGGGTAGTCAATGATGGGCGAGCGCGTGTCGAGCTGCCCGCCCCAGGTCCGAGTAAACAGCCCTGGATCGAAAGCGCTGTAGGCGCTGACTCGCAGCGCGACATTGTCCTTGATGACCGGCAGGTTGAGAGTGCCCTGAGTCGAATAACCACCACCACCGTGGTCTACGTAGGTGCCCTCAACATCGACCTTCCCGTAAATAGCATCGAGCGCAGGGTCCCGCGTCACCAGCCGAACAGTGCCGCCCATCGAACCTTGCCCGAAAAGTGTGCCTTGCGGTCCCCGCAGCACTTCGATGCGGTCGATGTCGACAACCCGCGGGTCGAGTGACATGGGCACCGGCGTGTCGTTGAGATAAAAACCGGTCGTGTTGTTGCCGAACACGCCGCGGATCGCAATCGCTCGCGTGGATGACACGCCGAAGGCGTTGCCGTTGCCGCCGGCTCCCGCGCCGGTGCTCTGCGCGAGGTTCGGGATGCTCGCGGCATAGTCCGTGAACGCTTTGTCGCCGAAATTCTCGAGGGTGGCGCCGGTGACCGCGCTCATGGAGATGGGAACGTCCTGCAGCTTTTCCGAGCGGCGTTGTGCAGTGACGACTACGTCTTCCAGCTGATCGCCGGCGGGTGTAGCCGTTTGCGCCCAGGAAGGACCGCTCGCAGTGCAGGCAAGAGTGAGGGACACAACTGTTGTATAAACAGAGGAGCGCGGAAGAGGTCGGGACCGGGTCATGAGTCCTCCAAAATTACTTGTGTTTCCGCTGCGCGAGCCGGCGGATCCGCTGCCCGTGCGGGCGGGGCGGTGCCGCCGTCGTCGCACAGCTCGAGACTCCCCTGCGTGGGTGATGCAGTTTCTCCCCCGCGACTCGTTATCAAATGATGCTAGCAGACATGATCACGAGTGTAAATCGTGATCACAGATGCGTTTTTGGGTCACAGATGGGGCGTGTTGGTTCGTCGTGGGGCAGACGACGACCGGGAGTGCATGTGATCAAATAGTGGGTGTATGATCACGGAATGGAAAAGATGACGGGTCGACAGACGGGTGCCGGCGGCTACCGCATCGGCATCGACACAGGTGGTACCTTCACTGATGTCGTGGTTGGAGACGACACCGGCATTCTCAGTGTAGGCAAGGCGTTAACCACGCGCGAGCGGATCTCCCGGGGACTCCTCGAAGGTCTCGCGGTGGCCGCGAAACCGCTCGGCATCGATGTGCGGACCTTGCTGCAGCGTACAGCGGTTTTCATCTACGGGTCGACGCGGGCCACCAATGCCATCCTCGAAGGCAAGACGGCGCGAACCGCGCTGCTGGTCACGGAAGGGTTTCCAGACATCCTGGTCCGGCGCGAGGGCGGCAAGACCAATCCGTGGGACTATTCGAAGGACTACCCGGAGCCCTATGTGCCCCGACAGCTGACCTTCGAAGTTCGCGAGCGGATGACATCTGAAGGTATTGCTGCAGTTGCGTTCGATGAAGCCGCGGCACTGGCGGTGATTCACAAACTGAAAGCCCAGCGCGTTGAGGCCGTTGCGGTGTGCTTTCTGTGGTCCATCGCAAACCCGGCGCACGAGCTCGCGGTCGCGAAATTGCTGGAGCGTGAGTTGCCCGGGATTCCTTACACACTGTCGCACCAGGTGAATCCAATTGTGCGCGAGTATCGGCGCGCCTCTTCAGCTTCAATCGATGCTTCCCTGAAGCCGCTGATGCAGCAGCATCTGCGGGAGATGGAGACAGACCTGCGCGCCGCGGGCCTGGAGGGCGAGCTGCTGCCGGCCATCTCGCTCGGTGGCGTCATGCATATCGAAGGAGTCATCAACCGGCCCATTCACATGGTCCGATCCGGCCCGTCGCTGGCGCCGATCTTGGGGCAGGTCACCGGCGCGGCCGAGACAGGCGCGACCGAGGTCATTGTCTGCGACACGGGCGGTACCAGTTTCGATGTCAGCCTGGTCCGCGATGGCCGACCCGTTTTTGGAAGAGATACCTGGCTTGGCCCGCGTTACACGGGGCATCTCACGGGTCTGTCTTCAGTCGATGCTCGCAGCATTGGCTCCGGCGGCGGATCCATCGCGCGAATCGACTCGGGTGGTCTGCTTTGCGTCGGGCCGGAGAGCGCCGGGGCGGATCCGGGGCCCGCGTGTTATGGGCGAGGGGGCAACCACGCTACTGTCACCGACGCTGCTCTCGTGTTGGGATATCTCGACGCCGAGTATTTCAACGGCGGCCGGATGAAGTTGGACACTGGAGCCGCTCGGAAAGTCATCGGGCGGATCGCGGGCGAGCTGGGCAAGAGTGTTGAGGACACTGCCGCGGGCATTCTGACAGTCGCCAGCGAGCACATGGTCGCCGCCATCAAAGAGATCACCATCAACGAGGGTGTTGATCCCCGGGACAGCCTGCTACTCGCGGGGGGAGGGGCCGCTGGACTCAACATAGTACCCATCGCGCACGAGCTGGGGTGTACCCGGGTACTCGTACCCCGAATGGCCGGCGCCCTGAGCGCCTGCGGAGCCCAATACACCGATGTGGTCACCGAGTTCAGCACCAACCAGGTGACCCAGTCCGATGCATTCGACTTTGCCGCCGTCAACACGGCACTCGCGGGACTCGCGGCCTCGATCGAGGACTTTAAAACCAGCCTGCGCGCCCGCGGCATCGAGAAGTTCCGCAGCGAGTACTTTGTCGAAGCACACTACCAGTACCAGGTCTGGGAGCTCGAGGTGCCGTTGCCCGCGCCGCAGTTCCGGACGGCGCCCGATGTTACGGCGGTGGTGAATGCGTTTCACGCGGCTCACGAGTCGATTTTCGCGGTCTCCGAAGCCAACCAGCACATCGAATTCATCCAGTGGAAGGGACGGGTCACCGGTGAGCTGAGCCGACCTCCGCTGACACCCGTGGAGAAAGCCAGGCGCACGGAAGCTGTGCCAGGTCGAACGGCGCAGGCTTATTTTCCTTCCACCGGCACAATCGATATTCCACTGTATCGCGGTGAGACGCTGGGGCCCGGTGTCCAGATCGCAGGCCCTGCGTTGATTGTAGAGCCGATCACGACCATCGTGTTGTATCCCGGGAGTCGTGCGACCGTTACGAAGTTCAACAACTACATGGTGGATGTGCCGTCATGAGCGAGGAAAAGAAGACACCGCAGCGCGCGCTGGACCAGGTAGTGATCGCCGTGCTGGCCAACCGCCTCGATTCCATCGTTCGCGAAATGACCAACACTCTGTTCAGAACGGGTCGTTCGGCCATTCTCAACACCGCCAAGGACTTTTCCTGTTCCATTGTCACGGCGGACAATGAGCTCCTGTCGTCAGCCGATGGGTTGCCCATCCACGTTCTGGGCGGTGGACGCCAGACCGAGTCCATGCAGGAGTTTCATCCTGATTTTGCCGCGGGCGATGCGTACCTGCACAACGATCCGTATCTAGGCAACACCCATACGGCCGACCATACGATCCTCGTGCCGGTATTTGTCGATGGCCGGCATTTGTTTACCGTGGCTGCGAAGGCGCACCAGGCCGATTGCGGAAACTCCGATCCTTCCACTTACATGCCCTTTGCCAAGGATGTATACCAGGAAGGTGGGCTCAACTTTCCCTGTGTCCGCATCCAGCGTAACTACGAGGACGTGGGCGACATCATCCGCATGTGCCGGCGGCGGATCCGGGTGCCCGAAGTATGGTACGGCGATTACCTCGCCGCGCTTGGCGCTGCGAGAATTGGCGAGCGTCGCCTGAAGGCGCTCGTCGAGCGATACGGCGCTGCGACGATTGGCACATTCGTGCGCGAGTGGTTGGACTACTCGGAACGGCGCATGACGCATGCGATTCGGGGTTTGCCGGCGGGCAAGCTGGTTGCGGAAGGCCGGCATGATTCGTTACCGGGATTGCCGGATGGCGTTCCCGTCAAGGTCAAAGTGGAAGTTGATCCGGGCGAAGGGATCGTGACCGTCGACTTGCGCGACAACATTGACTGCGTGGCAGTCGGAGTCAATCTCTCCCAAACCTGTGCGACCGCCGGAGCCCTCATCGGAGTGCTCAACTGCATCGACCCGTCGGTGCCGCGGAACGAAGGCAGCTTTCGTCGCATCCGCATTCTGCTGAAGGAAAACTGCGTGGTGGGTATCCCACGGTTTCCGGCCTCGACATCCATGGCCACCTCCAACGTAACCAACCGCTTGATCAACGCAACACAGCGCGCGTTCAGCATGCTGGGAGATGGCTACGGTCTCGCGGAAGGGGCGGCCTCGATGGGCGCAGGATTCGGTGTCGTGTCTGGATTAGACCGGCGCCACGGCAATGAGCCGTACGTGAATCAACTGGTCATTGGCAACAACGGCGGCCCCGGGGCGCCTGGCTGCGATGGCTGGGTAACCTATTGCATGCCCGACGCGGCGGCGTCCGTGATGGTTGATAGCGCCGAGATCATCGAACAGAAATATCCGCTCATGATCCGCTCGCTGCGACTCGTTGAAGATTCCGGTGGCGCGGGTCGGTTCAGAGGCGGGCCGGCGGGAGAGATTGTATATGGTCCCCTGTACGACCCCATGACCGTCGCCTATTTTGCAGAGATGCATGAGGACCCCCCGAAGGGCACACGGGGTGGTGGCGAAGGCTCTCGATCCCGAGTCTCCAAGATCTCGCGCGACGGTTCGGAGGAGCCTCTGCCGCCAATCGGTCTCGTCGAGCTGCAACCGGGTGAATTTATCCGGGGACTGGAGGCCGGTGGAGGCGGGTATGGCGACCCAATGGAACGTGATCCCAACAGGGTGCGTCACGACGTGCTGGAGGGTTGGATTACGTTGCCGGCGGCGCGCGATACCTATGGTGTCGTTCTCGAAGGCGGGAGTGAGGACGGCAGCCTGGCCGTTGACAGTTCTGCAACGACCTCATTGCGTCGAGAGCTTGCAGGACGCCGCCCCTGAAGAAGACGCTCAAACGCCGGCATCTTTTTACCCTCGGCGTTGGGACGATCGTGGGCGTTGCGTGGCTGATGGTTCTGGGGTCGGTCCTCGTTTCCGCAGGTCCCCTGGGAGCGACTATCGGATTCGTAGTCGGCGCCGCAGTGATGATTCCCATTGGTCTGTGCTACGCAGAGTTGACGGGGGCCCTTCCGTACGCCGGCGGTGAGATCGTTTATGCATACACGCTGTTCGGGATCCGGTGGGCGTACGTAGCCGGTGTCTGTCTTGCGTTGATCTACGTGATCAACTGCGTGTTTTTTGCGATTTCAGTAGGGTGGCTTCTCAATGCGTTGCTTCCAGGTATCGAAGGCCCCGCTCTCTACACGTTGTTGGGGGCAACGGTGCACACGGGCGACATCATCGTGGGCGTCGCGGGCACCGTCATCCTTTTGGTTGCCCACTGGCGCGGGGCAAAGGATGCAGCCCGTCTGCAGGACGTATCGACTTACCTGTTGCTCGCGGCTACCTGTATTTTCGTCGCGATCGGCATAGGGCAGGGGCATGCCTCCAACCTGCGCCCATTGATTGCTCCCTCTGATTGGGCTTGGGGCTATGGCGGAATATTTTCCGTCCTCGCTGTGACACCCTATTTCTTCGGGGGGTTCAATACCATCCCGCAGGCAGTCGCCGAACTGGAGGATGAGCGGGACCGCCGCCGAATCGCGAGCATTCTGGCGGGGTGCATCGTCACCTCACTGGTGTTCTATTGTCTGGTGCTGCTGGCCGTCTCAATGGTGCTGTCGCGCGATCAGCTGCTGAAGTTCGAGTTACCGGTGGCCCAGGCTTTCCGGGTCGCATTCCACTCCGAGGTGATCGCTGACCTGGTACTCGTCGGTGGACTGCTGGGGTTGGTAGCCGTTTGGAATGCGCTGTTCTTCGCGGCAACACGGGTGCTATACGCCCTGGGGCGGGCCAGACTGCTGCACCCGGGGCTGGGAGATCTCGGTTCGCGCGGTCGCGCGCCGACAACGGCCATCATCCTGGTCACGGCGCTCAGCATTGCCGGATTGTTTCTTGGGAAGGGTGCACTGCTGCCCGTGGTCAATGTCACCTCGACGTTGTTCGCCCTCATGTACGTAATTGTCAGTTTTGGGGTATTGCGCCAACGGCGTCTGTCAAAGGGGCCGAGTACCAGTTACCGGGTACCGGGGGGCAAACTGTTGGTATGGGCCGCAGCGCTGTTCTCCATTTACCTGCTGGTACTGTCACTCGTACAACAGTGGATGGATGCGGGCGGCCGACTACCTGCAGAGTGGCTGCTGATCGTGGGATTTGGCTCGTTGTCATGGCTGCTGTGGTGGGTGCTGGCGAAGTCCCGTGACAGTCTCAGCAGCGTCGAGCGCCGGCGCATCATCCGGGAAGAGAATGTGGCCGAAACGGCCTCTCCAGTACCAACATCCCGCCTTGACGTGATCACAAAATGATGTTGTGATCACAGAAGGCATCAGCTTGGGATTCTAAAAATGCCAAACCTGACTTGGCGATACGCCGACACCTTTGAATACATGGAACACACTCGTGCCGGGTTCCCACCCGCCATGATCTGTGTGGCCTGCAACGGTGGCATTCAGGGGAAGGAAACACACGCGGGCCTGCCGGAGACGCCGGACGAGATTGCCGAATCGGTACAGGCGGCCTATGAGGCTGGCGCGAGCATGGTTCACGTGCACGCTCGTGACTCGCGCGACTTTACTCAGGGCGCACGTCGCGTTGACGAATGGCACGAAGTCAACAGTCGGATCCGCGCCCGTTGCCCCGACATCATCATCAACAACACGACGGGCGGCGACCTCACGATGAACATGCAGGAGCGGCTGTCCTGCCTGGATGCCAGTCCTGACATTGCATCGCTCAATCTGACGCCTGACATGAGCCGCTTCACAATGAAGGCGCGCCTGGCGCCGTTGCCGCATCCGCGCCCGGAAACGGAAGTAGATGCCTGCATACCCTTCACCTACGGGCTCGTCGAGCAGTTCGCGGCCGAGATGAAGAAGCGCGGCATCAAGCCGGAAATGGAGACCTATCACACCGGTGGCGCATGGGTCATGCGCGATCTGATCGACCGCAAGCTCGTCGAGCCGCCGTACCTGATACAAACCGTCATGGGCGCGCAGACGGCCAGCTATCCGACACCGGAGCACGTCATTGCGCTGCTGCGCGAATTGCCTGACCAGACTGTCTGGCTCTGCTCGGGCATCGGCCCATTCCAGCTGCCACTGACAACACTTGCGCTGCTGATGGGCGGTCACGCCCGTGTCGGCCTCGAGGACAATCTTTACTACAGCCGCGGCCGCCGATTCCAAGACAACGCCGAGGCTGTCAAGCGCGTAGTCCGCATAGCTGGCGAGCTCAATCGCCGGATTGCCACACCCGCTGAAGCCCGCGCCTTACTCGGTCTGCCCGCAAAGTCGGCATGAGTGACGCGACCGACGTAGAACCCGGAGCAGACCATCGAATGACTATGGCCACTCAAAACACCCCGAGTCTCGAAGCTGCGGTAGCAGCGGCTGAGGCGCGGTTCATTGCAGCTAATCCACTCAGCCTGGCTCGGCACGAGCGCGCCTGCGCCGTGCTACCGGCCGGACATTCCCGCCAGACGCTGTTTTTCGCGCCGTTTCCGTTAACCATGCAAGGTGGACGCGGCGCACGCGTGACTGACCTGGATCAACACGAATACCTCAACCTGGTTGGCGACTTCGCGGCCGGTGTGTTTGGCAGCACTTGTGAGCCGATCCAGAAGGTGGTGAATGAGACGTTGCGGGCAGGAATTTCTCTCAGCAGTCTCAACGTGCCGGAGCTGGAGCTCGCGCAGCTGATCTCACAGCGGATTCCATCAATTCAACAGGTGCGGTTCTGCAACTCCGGCTCGGAAGCGTGTCTGTACGCCGCGCAGATTGCTCGCCATGCCACGGGTCGCCCCAAGCTCCTGGTCTTCAACGGCTGCTATCACGGCGGCTTCATGATCTACGCCGAAAAGGATCCGCCGCTGAGCGTACCGTTCCCGCTGGTAAAGGCGACCTATAACGATATTGAAGGAACCCGCATCCTGATTCGCTCCAACGCTTCGGAGCTCGCCGCTGTATTCGTCGAGCCCGTGATGGGCTCCGGCGGAGCCATCCCAGGCACGCACGAATTTCTGCAGATGCTGCGTGAGGAAACCCAGCGGTTGGGAATCGTGCTGATGTTCGATGAGGTGATGACCTCGCGGCTCGCGCCAGGTGGCGTTCAAGGCCTCGTGGGAATTCGGCCCGACCTCACTACGCTGGGCAAGTTCTGGGGTGGCGGTTTCGCCTTCGGTGCCTTTGGTGGCTCAACGGAGTTGATGCGCCACATGGACACGCGTAATGGGGGCGTTTTGTCCCAGGGCGGTACTTTCAACAACAACGTTGTGACGATGAGCGCGGGCCTCGTCGGTGCGCGTGATGTGTATACCCCCGAGGCGTGTCGCTCACTCAACGCGCGCGGAGATTGGTTGCGCGATCAACTCAATGATTTGGGCGCGTCGACCGGCATTGCGTTCCAGGCAACGGGTGTTGGCGGGGTGCTGAACACTCATTGGACTGCCGGGCCGATCACACATCCCGGCCACGTAGTTCCCATTTCGGCGCCGGTGCGGCGGCTGTTCCAGCTCGAGATGATTGAGAACGGTTATTTCGTGGCTCAACGGGGTATGATCAACCTGTCGTTGCCCATCGAGCAAAACGACCTCGGGGGATTTGTGAAAGCGGCGGATGAGTTCCTCGCGCGTCACGCGGCGATGCTGCCGCGCGCTGGGGTGCATTAAGCAATGTCGCGGGCGCCGCGCCACGTCGAGCCGGCACCATCGCCGCGCTCCGTGTCGCGGGCGCCGCCGGTGCGCTGTGCCGTGCGAGACCCGGGCCGTCACGTCTAATGACCGACGCCCCCCGCTTGCGCGGCAACATCGGTCGCTTCCAATACCTCGCACTCGGTTTCGGGACCATGATCGGTTCCGCCTGGGTCATCCTGCTCGGCGATTGGTTGGGCAAAGCGGGGCCGGGTGGGGCAGTTCTCGGTTTCCTCGCCGGTGGCGTTGTCGTTGTGTTGGTGGGTGCATGCTACGCAGAGCTCGCCGGATATCTACCGGAGGCGGGCAGCGAGTTCATCTACGCCCGTCGCGTGTATGGCCAGGGGCTCGCCTTTACCGTCGGCTGGTTTCTGATCCTCTACCTGCTGAGCGTCACCGTTTTTGAGGCCATCGCCTTCGCCTGGATTGTCGAGACGGTTCTACCCGGCACGCCAACTCTGCTGGTGGGTATCGGTGGTGCCGTCGTCATCGCGGCGCTCAACTTGTGTGGTGCCCAAGTGGCGGTGATATCTCACACAATGCTCACCTATAGTTTTTTCGTTGTTATGATTTCAATTCTGCTGTTGCTGCTGGCGAATGGGGCAGCCCACAACGCGGCGCCGTTATTCGCCGCTACCAACGGTCGGGATTGGTGGCTCGGAAGCGGAGCCATCTTCGCGTTCTGTGCCTATGCGCTGAACGGATTTCAGACCATTCCACACGCGGTGGAAGAGCGTTCCGGCACGCTCAGCCTGCGCGCAATCGGGTGGATCATTGTTGGCTCCATTGCGGCGGCAGCGGGCTTTTACTGCCTCGTCGTAATCGCCGCAAGTGTGATCGTGCCGTGGCAGGGTCTCGTCAGCGCTCCATTGCCCATGGTCGCCGCGGCAGGGCACCTGCCGCACGGGCAGGTATTCGCCATGGTTCTGCTGATCGCGACGGCGGTGTCGCTGCTGAAGGCCTGGAACGGCGTTTTCATGATGGCTGTGCGACTCTTGATCGCTATGGCGCGCGCCGGCTGCGTCCCCGCCGTGTTTGCACGTCTGCACCCGCGCTTCCATTCTCCCGTCCCCGCCATTCTCGCAGCGGGCGCATGCAACATCGCCGGGATCTTCCTGGGCAAGGGTGCCATCGAACCGATCACCGATATGAGTGCGATGGTGCTCACGCTGACGTACGGGTTATGTTGCTGGACGGTGCTGCGAATCCGGCGCCGGGGCATCACAGGCAGCTCCAGGGCGCGCAGCGAGCCCACAACAGATGGCAACCTACTCGTTCCGGGCGGGCGCTGGCTCGTCTGGATTGCCCTGATCGGCAGCGCCCTCATGGCAGCCTGCGCGTTTCTAACCCCGTTCTGGCAGCAGCCCGGGTTCCCCCTGGAATATCAACTGCTCGCCGCCTGGGGCCTGATCGGCTTCGTTGTCGGGCGCTACGCGCTCAGTCACCCGTCAGGTCCAGACTCTCCCAGTACCCCGGCACCTTTGTGAGCCCGAGCAGGTCCTTGCTCATCGCCTCCTGGGCCGCCGCCGGGTCGCGGGCCTGGAATGCCGCCAGCAGCCGCTCATGATTTTCGGCCGCAACCTTGCGAAATACGCCTGCCTTGCCAGTCAGCAGCGGCACGGTGTTGGCGACCAGGGGCGCCATCCGCAGCCACAGCATCTGGATCAACGGAATCAGCATCGGGTTATCGGCAATCCGGTAGATCTCGAAGTGGAATGCCATGTTGAGTGACAGGTGCGCACGGGAGTCGCCCTTGGCGACACTCTGCTCCATACCCTGCTGGAGGGCACGCAGATGCTCGATCTGCACGAGCGTGATGTTGCGGGCGGCGAGGGCGGCCGCCTTGCCTTCCAGGTCTTCACGCAGCTCGAGGATTTGTTCGACCTGTCGCCGCGTCAGGACCGGTACGCGGGCGGAACGGTTGGGCAGCGATTCGAACGCGCCCTCAGAAGTGAGCCGGCGCAGTGCCTCACGCACCGGCATCTCACCAATTGACAATTGTCTCGCCAGCGAGCGCAGCGTCACTACCTCACCCGGACGGAAGTTGCCGGCCAGAACGGCTTCCTTGAGAACGCCATACGCGCGGATGTGCGCGGCCTCACCGGGTGCGCTTCGATCCGCGCTCGCCGGCGCCGAGCGGCGGGGGCTGGATTTCCTTCCGGGGGCGGTTTTTCTGGTTTTCGTCGCTTGCATGCGGGGGCGCTTTTCCTTCAGCCGTAGGACGGCAAGACTATGCTGCGCGGCCCCGGCCGCACAACTGTTTTCAGTCGTGATTTTGATCATAGTCTAATGTTATGATCACAGAATGAATACTCCCTCGGCCGCCCGCGTCGTCGTCATCGGCGGCGGCATTGCAGGTTGCAGTGCTGCCTATCACCTGGCATCCCTCGGAGTCAGCGACGTCGTGCTGCTCGAGCGATCGACACTGAGCTCCGGCACCACCTGGCATTCCACCGGGAACATGGAGACGTACCGCCCGGATCCGGTGATATTCGAGATGGTCCGCTACGCCTTGCAGACATACCCCCGGATCAGCGCTGAAAGCGGTCAGGACATCGGATGGCGGAGCGTCGGGCGCGTCATGTACACCGATCGGGAGGAGCGGTGGGAGTCGATGCGCTCCCTGCCCGAGCTCGGACGGGCTCGCGGCATCGAGCTGCAATTGCTGACACCCGCTGAGGCCCAACAGCGATTGCCCATCATTTCCACCGACCAACTACTGGGCGGGGTTTGGGTGCCCAGCGACTCGAGGGTCAATCCAACTGATGCGGTGATGGCTTTTGCGGCAGCGGCCCGCGCGCGCGGCGTGGCTATCCATCAGGATGTGCCGGTGACCGGGATTGTCCTGCGCGACGGAGCGGTGCAGGGGGTTGAAACCACATCGGGGACGATCAGCTGCGACACTGTCGTCGTCGCCGCTGGCCTGTGGTCCGGGGACCTCGCCAAAAGCTGCGGGCTGCGCCTGCCGCTGCACGCGCTCGAGCATCAATATTTGATCACACAGCCGCTCGGCATCGATCGCAACCTGCCGCTGTTCCTGTCATTGGACGACCAACTGTACGGACGGGAAGAGGTGGGCGGCATCATGGTCGGCAGCCTGGACGACGCTGCGATCCCGCTGTCCACCGGGCAATTGCCGCAGAACTTTTCATTCTCGCTGTTGAGCGAGCGTTGGCCGCAGTTTGAGCTTTACATGGCCACGGCCATGCGCCGTTTCCCGGTGCTGCAGACTGCAGGGATCAAGATGCTGCTGAATGGGCCCGAGAGCTTCACACCGGATGGCCAGATGCTGCTCGGTCCCGTGCCCGGTGCAACCGGTCTGTACTGCGCCTGCGGATTCAACTCCAACGGCATGGCGCTCGCGCCCGCGGCTGGTCGGTTTGTTGCTGAGTGGATTGCAGAGGGCGCTCCCAGCGTGGATGTCTCGCAGCTCGACGTGCGTCGCTTTGGTGCCGCGCAGACCGCGGAACCCTACATGCGCGAGCGGGTCACTGAGATACCTGGATTCCACTGCCGGATTCACGCACCAGACGCGGACTACGAAACTTCACGTGACGTTCACCGGTCGCCGCTGCATGATGAGCTTGCGATGGCGGGTGCTCGATTCGCAACAGTGAACGCTTGGGAGCGACCGCTGTGGATTGCGACGGATGCTACGCCATCAGATTGGGCAGGGGCGGTGGGTGTCGAAGCCGATGCTGCTGAGGACTCAGTGTTGTTGGTCGACCGTTCGGCGGATGCCAAGCATCTCCTGACGGGACCTGCGGTGGATGAGTGGTTGCCGGGTAACGTCACGACATTGTTGCCGGCCGTCAAGGCCGCCGCCGTGCTGACCCCGCTCCTGGGTAGACGCGGCCAGATTGAGGCGTTGGCCCGTGTGTTTCGCTGGACAGACGATGCAGTGATGTTGGTGGCGAGTCCGGACCAAAGCACGCGACTCGAGGAATGGCTGCGGCTGGCGGACTTGCCGACTGGCATTCGAGGTAAGGATGCCACGACTGAATTCGCCATGTTGGAGTTGCACGGCATGCGTCGTGTCGCGTTACTTGCGGCGCTGGGAGCCCGGCCGAAGTCGGTCTCAACCTGCTGGATAGGCGCCGTCGCGGTCAGTGTGCGTGACGACCCTGCGAATGACTCGACTCTCCTGATCACCCGGAGCGACGGCGCATCGCACCTATGGCAACAATTGCTCGCAGTGGGCAAGACTTTCGGACTGCGAGTCGGCGGTCATTGGGCGCAGGAGGTTGTGCGGATTCAGCGGGGCATACCCGGATTCGGGCGGGAGGCCACCCCAAACAGGTTGGCGGCGGAGCTGGGAGCGCAGATGTTGGCCGCGAGCGCTGCGAAGCGCGTGACCGCCAGCCCGGCGAGCACCCACCGCAAGCGGGTTCTGCGGGCATTCTCGAGCCCGATTCCCCTGGTTGGGTTTGGCAGCCAGGAGGTGGTTCTGCAGAAGGGCCGTGCCGTGGGCGAGTTGACCTCGCGAGTTCGATTGGCCGGTTGGCCATCGGCACTCGTGCTCGCGTTACTCGACCCCGACGGTTGGAACGGCAACGCGGTTGAGACGGTGGCGGCAGGCCGCCGCTGGCCGCTGGTCCCCCGTCCAACCCCGTGGTCAGTGAGGCTGACATGAGCGCCGTCCGCTGAAGAGTCTCCCGAGTCCGTCCGTACTGACTCGGGCCGTTGGCTTTTGGGGACTCGCGGCCGCGATCGTCAACATCACCATCGGCGGCAGCATTTTCGCTCTGCCGGGTACTTTGTATGCATCCTTGGGGCCGGCCGCCCCACTTGCCTACATTCTTGGTGCCGCTCTATTCGCCCCGATCGTCCTGTGTTTTGCCGCGGCAGGCAGCCGCTTCACCACAACAGGTGGACCCTATCGATATGTTGAGTCCGCCTTCGGACGATTGCCGGGTGTGTTGATAGCCGCGCTGTTCTGGATATCCAACGTAGCGGGTAGTGGTGGAATGGCGGCGATCCTCGTCAGCCAGGCGACTCACATTCTTCCAGCGCTCGAGCACCCGATGCCGCGTGCGCTGTTTCTGGCCGCGGTCTACGCAGTGCTTTATTCGTTGAACGCTCGTGGTGTCAGGCTGGGCGCTCGCGCCATCATCGTGTTCGCCCTGGCAAAGATGCTTCCACTGTTGGTGCTGGCGGCGGGCGGCCTCATGTTCGTTCACCCCGAAAATCTGCGGATCGTCACGGCGCCGGATTGGCAGTCACTCGGCAAGTCACTGGTGGTGGCCGTGTTTGCCTATTCCGGAATCGAGACTGCGCTGGCCCCATCAGGGGAGCTGCGCGATCCGGCGAGAGTCGTTCCAGGCGCGGCACTCGTTGGAGTCGCCATCGTGGTTGTGTTGTATGTCAGCCTGCAGATTGCTTCCCAGGGCATACTGGGGCCCGCGTTGTACGGGAACGACGCGCCACTATCGGCAATCGCCGAGAAGTTGCTGGCGGGGTCGGGCGGACTCGTGATCGTCACCGCCTCGGTCTCCCTCGTTGGCGTGCTCCTGGGTGACTTGCTCGGCTCCTCCCGGCTCCTCTACGCACTGGCCCAGGACGGCTTCCTGCCGTCCGCCCTGGCGTCAGTCTCCACGAAACACCGCGTACCCACCCGAGCCATTTTTGCGCATGCCGCCGCCGCCTGGATCCTGGCCGCCTCCGGGACTTTCAACACCCTGGCGCTGGTGTCAGGTGCTGCGTTCTGCATCGTGTACATGGCATGTTGCGCAGCCGCATGGCAGCTGCAAAGGACGGGGGCCAGCGAAACCTCCGACCCGCTCCGGCTGCCCGCAGGAGGCCTGATTCCCGCGGTCGGGATCACCTGTTTGATTCTCGTACTGCTGACGCTCGGATAATTCTAACGGCGAGAACTGTGTCACGCGCGCGCCCGCACGCTGGCCATGGGATTCGACCCCGGCCTCAGATTCGGCGCGCCGCGGCCGATACGATGAGTGTCCCGCTTTTTCCGTCTATCGCACTGCAACAATATCGCCAACGTGCACACGCAAGTCGCCCAAATCGAGTCGAAGAGCTCAGTCGCCGCGCCACGCTGGGTCGACTCGCTTTTCACGGGGGTCGTCATTTATGCGAGTGTCTGCACAGTCTGGATGCTGGCGGGAATTGGGGGTCCCACCGTCACCCATCTCATAGGACTCCTCTCCGATGCGCCGGCCAACCTGGCGGCCACCATCATTGCGGCGGCAGTGGCGCAACGGAGCCGCTCGCGACCGCTGCGGCGCGCGTGGGGCTGCCTCTGCGCGGCTCTTGGCCTGTACCTCGTGGGCACCGTCATTGACCTGGTCAGCTGGTTTCGCGGCATCGATCCGTTCCCGGGGCCCGCCGATCTGTTCTTCTGCGCCTTCTACCCGACGATGCTGGCCGCAACACTGTTGCTGATACGGGCGGCCGCAATCCGTATCCCGTGGATGCAGCTCGCTTTGGATGCAACCATCTTTGTGGTCGGGTTCGGTACGTTCTTCTGGTTCCTGGTCATTCGTCCCGCGCAATCGCATGCCGAGGTCGATGCCTTGAAGCAGGCGTTGAGCCAGGCGTATGCCGGACTCGATTGCGTGGTGCTCCTCATGTTGGGAGTCCTGCTGCTCACGGGCGCGGAAGGGCGACGGGTTCCGATGTTGCTCATAACCGGGTTCGCCACGATGTTTATGGCCGACATTCTGTGGTCACTGGCCAAAGTCGGTGGCTACTACATGCCGGGCGATCTCCAGGATGTACTGTACCTGGCTTGTTACGTCCCGCTCGCCGCCGCCGGGCGTCAACAAATGCGCACCAGCGTGCGACCGGCGTGGGCCCATTCCTATAACTCAGACGCGGTGACGAGGTCGCTCCCGTACGCGGCCATGCTCACGGCATTTCTCGTCCTCGTCTACTTCACCCGCAGTGATATCGGCGGGCCGGCCGGGATGATGACCATGGTCGTGTTCACGCTGACCCTGTTGCTGATGGTGCGCCAGAGCCTGGTCCTGCGTGGCGACGCACTCATCCGTGAGAAGCGGGCGGCGCGCATGGTTGAAGATCGATTCGCATCGCTCATCGCCAATGCCTCCGACGTCATCATGATTGTCGAGCCTGACGGAGTGCTGCGCTTCATTTCCCCGGCCTGTGAGCGAACGTTGGGGTTCAAACCGGACGAAGTTGTGGGCAAGAACCTGCTCGACGTCTGGGGCGGTGCGGACAGCGACCGGCTGCGGGCGCTTCTCACCGAGATTGCTTCGAGCTCCGGTGGCACTATCGGCCCGGTGGAGCTGGAAATCGAGCGCGGGGCGAACCGCCACGTACTCGAGAGTGTCGGCAGCAACCTGACTGCGGATCCAGCCGTGCAAGGCCTTGCGCTCAACTTCCGGGACATCAGTGAGCGCAAGGCGCTCGAAGAGCAGCTACGCCAGCTGGCCTTTCACGATCCCCTGACGCTGTTGGCCAATCGCACTCTGTTCAAGGATCGTGTGCAGCACGCCTTGACATTGACGCTACGCGGCCGATGCACCGTTGCCGTGCTGTTTCTCGACCTGGACAACTTCAAGACCATCAATGACTCACTGGGTCATGACGCCGGCGATCGCCTGTTGCAGGCCGTTGCCCAACGAATCGTGAAGAACACGCGCTCGTCGGACACGGTTGCCCGACTCGGCGGCGATGAATTCGCCATTCTTCTCGAACGGGTCGCGAGCCCCGACGAAGTCGAGGCAGTCGCTGCGTCATTGATTGAAACACTGGCCCCGCCGTTCGCATTGAACACCGTTGAAGTGAAGGTTGCCGCAAGTATCGGCGTTGCGTTTTCCACTTCCGCAGCCGGGACAGAGTCGCTGCTCAGTAATGCTGACATCGCCATGTATCACGCGAAGGCGGCGGGCAAGAATCGCTACGCGCTGTTCGAGCCGCAGATGCAGGATGTGTTGCATGAGCGGCTGCGGCTGGAGGCGGATATCGGTCGGGCGCTCAATCAGGAGGAGTTCTTCCTCGAATACCAACCGATTGTGGATCTCGGAACGGGCAGCTTGTTGGGTGTAGAGGCTCTGGTTCGGTGGCGTCATCCTGACGCCGGTGTACTGATGCCGGGTCGCTTCATTCCAGTCGCGGAGGAGTGCGGGCAGATCGTGCGACTGGGCCGGTGGGTCCTCATGGAGGCCTGTAAGGCTCTGCGCGCCTGGCGCGGCTGCGTTGCAGGCGGTGCCGGACTACGGGTCTCTGTCAATATCTCGGGGCGGCATCTTCAACATGGCGAGCTGTTGCAGGACGTCGCCCAGGCGCTCGAGAAGTCCGGTCTCGAACCAGCCAATCTCGTGATCGAGCTGACGGAAAGTACGATCATGTACAACACGGACGCAACCCTCGAGCATCTACAACAGTTGAAGGCGCTGGGCGTGCGGTTGGCCATTGACGATTTCGGTACCGGGTATTCCTCCCTGTCCTACCTGCACCGGTTTCCCATCGATATTCTGAAAATCGACCGTTCGTTTGTCAGTCGGCTGACCAATTCTGAGAACGGACCGGAGCTGGCGCGCGCGGTCATTACCCTGGGTGACACCCTTGGACTCGACACCGTCGCAGAGGGTATTGAGCTCGAGCCGCAGGTGGCCGCGCTGCTGGAGCTGGGTTGTGTCGCCGGACAGGGCTTCCTGTTCGCGAAGGCAGGCCCGCTGGATGCCCTCTCAGACAGCTCCTTCGTCAAGCGTCGTGCCGAGCACTGGACGGCACAATCCGCTGAAGAAAACCTTTCGGCCAGTGGCCGGTTCAGCGCCTTGAAGATAGGCCGAGGCTGAGCGTCTACCGAGCGAAACTCAGGCTGGAAAAGAACGTCTCGAAGTCCGTCTCCTGGGTACTCGGCAGCGGTTTGCTCCAAATCACATTCACCAGCCAGGTGCCGCGATCCGGCATCGCAAAGCTCGCACGTCCGTATTGATCGGTGAGATGGGTTTCCACCGGTTCGGCATCGTGCTCCAGGTTAGTGAGCTTGACGAGCGCACCCGCCAGGGGCTGCCCCTCGAAAAGTACGTGTACCGGTAATGCAGGGGGTGTCGGGACGGTGTAGGGGCTGACGTCGGGCACTATTTCGAGCGGCAGCCCCATTGGCCGCATCACCTGTGCCTGCGATCCGGCACGTTGCGATCCAACCTGGACGAGGGCCTTGGTGCGTCGGCTGTAATTCTCAGAGCCATCTGCATCCGTCCGATGAGTGCGTTCACGCTGCTCGAGGGCGGCCGTGAGACCTTCGGCATGCAAATAATCGTTGAAGCGGATTGCAGGCAGATGGCTTTGCGCGCGGTTGTCGGTTTCCAGCACCACAACATAGGTACCGGGGTGCTGGAATTGCAGCTCACCGTCGTCTGCAGGATGTCCGAGATGCAGATTGCCGCGCAGATCAACAGCGGTGCCGTCCGGTGTGATGGCTGCGAACCGGGTAATTCGCCGCACCGGCAGCGGTGATCGCTGCCGAAATGGCCCGTGCCCCACTTGCAGAGTGAGCGCAACCGCCACGTCCGGCTCCATCCGGTAACTATCCGGCTGCAGCCAAAAGTCATGAGCCTCGGCTCCAACGGTACAAACGAGGCCCAACACAGCCCACGCCAGACGATGCCTCCAGCCAATCATTCGACTCTCCTATTCGATGTGATCGGGCGCATAGCCCGGCGTAACCGGCAGGAAATGCAGTGTTGTAACCAACACCGTGACAGCGACCACCCAACTGGCGATGACTGCGAGCACCAGGGACACTCGCCGGTTCATGGGCTGACCGCTTTGTAGATGAACCACAGTCCCAGGCAGCCGATAACTGCACCCACGCTGCGTATTGCCGCGGCTCCGCCCGGCCGGTCGCTGAGAAAGCCCAAGCCAATGCCCGCAACATGCAACAGGCCGGTCGCCAGCACGAATCCCATGCTGTAACCCACGGGATCGGCCGCCGATGGAAGCTCCTTACCGTGTGCGTAGCCATGGAATATTGCGAAGCACGCCACGATGACTGACGCTACCCAAACAGGCGCCGCGAAGCGAAAGGCTATACAGAATCCCAACACCAATACCGAGAGCGCAATACCTGCCTCCACTGGGGGCAGCGGCACACTGAACATCGCGAGCACTGCGCCGCCCACCATCATTGCGGGGAAGACGATGGGCAGCGTCTGTATCAACGGCGG
>JAXDQF010000059.1:0-4226 GCA_034668025.1 Gammaproteobacteria bacterium
GCAAGGGTGCCGCTGGCATTGACTATGTCGATGCCGACACCGCCGGCCTTGTGCGGGACGTGGCTGACCAGAAATTTGAGGCCGCTTTCTGTAAAGGCGAAGTAGTAAACAGCTGCGCTCGGCACGGTGACTGCGATCACAATCAGGATACCGGCGATGAGTAGTAGCAGGCGACGCATGGCAGTCTAGAGTTTCGGCGAGAAGTTGATGTGCAGGCGCGGGGTGGCCCCGGGCCGCGAAATCGGTTGCGCTATATCAACACCCAGCGTCACGACCGGCAGGCGAAGCCGGAATCCCACACCTACTGAATACTCCAGCGGTGTGCCGCCGAAACGGTTGAAGGCGTTGCCGTAATCGAAGAACGTGGCAATGCCGAAGTTTCGTGGCAGATCCCGGATCACTTCAACCGTACCCGTGACGACCTCTTTGCCGCCCACCTTCACCTGTCCGATCACAGTGCCGCAGGCACCCGTGGGTGTGAGGATATTCTTGCCCGTGGTCGGATCCTTTGCGCAGACATCCTGGGTCGGTGATAAGGCGTTGTATGCGAACCCGCGTACGCTGTTGTCACCACCAGCGAAGAACCTCTCTACCACAGGTAGATTGCTGAATCGCGACACCAACGTCATACCAATCTCATCGCGCAGCAGAAGGTGCCATTTGGGGTAAAAGTTGAAGACGCGCACGCCGGTCAGATGCGCCTGGACGAACCGGGTGTTTGCGCCGACCAGGCCATCCGAGCCCTTGACCTCCAGGAAGATTCCATGTTGAAAAATCGGCTCGCCCAGATAGCCCTTGGGAACGGAGGCAACATCAATGCCCGGTATGAGCAGCTTGTCACTGCGGGTTTCGGCAGCTGATTCACCGGTTGTCTTCATCGCCTGCACAAACCAAACGTACTGCCAATCGCCCGCGACCTTGGTGATGCCCGGCTGGAGGTATTCGTTTCGGGTCGTAACATCGGCCAGATCACGCTGTTCGACAACACCCTGGAGGGTTAGTTTCTCCACAGCGGGATCGCCGATGGGGATGATGTAGTTGCTCTGGATCTGGTATTTCGTGACCTGCGCAGCCTGGACCAGGACGTTGAAACGATGGCCGCGGGCGTTGATCCGGCGATTTTCCCACGTCAGGGTGCCGCGAGGCCCGGTGTCGGTGGCATAACCACCACCGATTGAATACCAGTTGCGGCGATTGGGGTCGGCCTTGATGTTGACCGGAACGACGTGAGCGTTGCGGTCGGGATCGCCGGGTAAGACTTCGAGATTGGCAAAGTATTGCGCATCGTCCAGTGCAAACTGGGTGCGCAGGATTTCGGTCAGATCGAATGGCTGGTCCTGTTTGTAACGCAGGTAGCGGCGGACCAGGGAGTCGTTGACTGTGCTTTGTTCGATGTGGGTTGCGCCGAAGCGGTAACGCTCGCCGGTTTGCAGCTCCAGGGCGACACTTGCTTTGCGGCTCGCCGGATCGACGATGAGATCGCTGCGAGTCAGCTTGGCGTCGAGATAACCGTAAGTCGCTGCACTGCGCTGCAACTCCCCTTTCAGGGTGTCGTAGGTTGCATGATTCAGACGGTCGCCGCGGTGAATAGGCAGGTTGTCGGTGATCCGGGTGAACAGAGCGTCTTTCTCGCCTGGGCCATGAACCTGAACGTCAATCAGGTCCAGAAGCACGGGTGGACCCGGGTCGATGTCGACGGTCACTTTCCAGTCGCCTCGACCGACGTTGTTGATGTCGGAATGAACCTTTGGTTCGTAGTAACCGAATGGGCGCAGCGCGGATTGCACTTCGCGCTCGACTCGGTCGTGCAGGCGTTCGATGGTGTCAGCGCTCAGGTCAGTGGACTTTTTGTAGCGCTCAAAGCTCAGGTAGGCGAGCACGTTCGTGCGCAACTCATCCTCCACACCGTGAATCTCCACGGTCACGTTGGCGCGGACGAGCGGACTGGCGATCAGGCACATGAGGATCAATGCGGCCCGGAAGTGCTTAAGAGCCTGCATGAAGGAGGTGCGCTGCGCCATCAATAACGTGCGATATAACGTGCGGTGTCACGGAGACCGCGTGATTCTAGCTGGGCTCGCCCAGCTCTGGCTCAAAGGTATTGAGCGGGCGTGTGTCGGATTCCGCAGTTTCGTCTACAGCCATTCCCCCGGACCGAGCACGAACTCGGTTTCGCCCATGGGAATGCCTCGGGAACCGAAACGCCGCTCAGTTAGCGAGACGGCGCCAGAATTTTCCACCATGATGATGGTGGAACACCGGGTTCCGTAGTCTTCCGTGCTGATAAAAGGGGATGAAAGCAGCTGTTCCCATTCACGTGACAATCCCGTTTCAGGCAGCGCTTCGTCAACGCCCGCCTGTGTGGCGTCTGCGAGTATGGCGAACAAGTCGTCTTTAGGAACCGCGTCGGGCTGTGTCAGCAAGGGATCGAACCGCCGCCGTACTCGTTGGAGTTTTGGCCACGGCGTATCCAGTAGTTCGTTGGAAAGCCCATAAATACCGGGCGGCAGCAGCTGTGCGAATCGTTCAGCACGGTTGGATACGTACCACAGCGACTCACGGTCGGCTAAAAGAAGATTGAAACCGGAGTACTGGTCGGCGACAGGCTCGAGCTGCTGAAGATAGTGCGCCGGATTACGTAAATAGTTCGGGATGAGATTCCCGCGCGAGGGAGCACCGGGTGAAGGAGGCTGCAGCTCGCGAAAGTTCGTAACGATGCCGAATCGCCGGTCGCGATCCATCGCCAGCCACGTACCTCCCGCCCGCAGGTCGCGCCCCGCAATGATGTCGTCGGGTTCGGGCCACTTGGACATTGCCTCGGTCGGCCGTTCATGAAACTCGTCGCGGTTAGCGGCGACGACGAGCTTGTAGCGCGGATGAACCCGCCATGCGAGAACGAGCAGGCACATTGGTCAGGACTGCCCGTCGGATTCGAGCCATGTGGAGATGAGACGATATGAGATTGAGTGTGACGGGGGCACCAGCGGCAGCCCATCGGACCTGATTTCCGCCCTGGTGAACCAGCGAGCGTCTTCCAACTCTTCCCCGATACGGATGGCGCTGCCTCGCTCAGCCTCCGCCTGAAAACCGATCATCAGCGACGAGGGAAACGGCCACGGCTGCGAGGAGTCATAGCGCGGGTTGGTAACGACGACGCCAGTCTCCTCAAAAACTTCGCGCAGGACGGCGTCCTCGAGGCTCTCGCCCGGTTCGACGAAGCCGGCAATGGTCGAGTAGCGCCCAGGTGGCCAACTCGCTTGTCGGCCCAGTAACGCGCGCTCACCGTCGGTGATGAGGACGATGATGGCGGGATCGATGCGCGGGAAGAACTCGTGCGGCTCCGCTTGGTTCGTACAACGGATCACGTGCCCTGCGCGTTCAGGCAGAGCCTTGAATCCGCAAACGCCGCAGAAGCGTTGGCGTTTGCGCCAGATGGTGAGTGCTCGTGCGTATGCGAGAAGTCCCGCCTGTTCGGCTGGCAACAACGGCGTGAGAGGACGCAGCTCTTCGAAGCTTGTGCCCGCCGGGGGTTCGAAGGGTTGCGTATCGCTGAGCTCGGCTAGCACGCAACGCGCGCCGTTGTACCAGCCCAGCAGGACCAGCGAGTGGGGATCGGGGTCACGCAGCGCCGGATGCTCGCGGGTGATGAATGCAATACGCGGGTGAGGGCCGGTGTAGACCAACTGCGCGGTGTCGCGTGCAACGATGAATAGCGTTTCGGGGTCGGAGAGCGCGGAGGCCGGCCAGCCGGCTTCTTCGCGCACGTCGGCGCGACGATCAATGTAGGGACCTGCGAAGAAGTTCGGCCGGATTGAATCCATGGGAGAGCGCAGCTTTGCGTGGAAATTGCGCCATTGTAGAGCACGCGGATGAAGATCAGGTCTCTGCGCGGGGTATCGGTGGCGGGGTGTCGATGCGGGGCGGGCGGGAGGGTGCCGGTGGCCACCGCCGGGGGGTGACGTGGGGGAGAAACACAGCACGGCCGGCAAAGCCGCGCCCTTTGCACGGGAAACGCAGTCGCTGTCCGAAAAGCGGCGCAGGCGACTTTTCCCCGGAACTCAGTGCAGTAACCCGAATACCGCCACCGAGTTGGTGGTTCCCACGAATACCTTACCCCCGGCGATGGTGGGTGTGATGTACTTGTTGCCCGTGCCGAACTGGTCGCGGCTGCCGGTCGCCTGACTGCTGTTGTACAGCTCGTGCGCCAGGTTGCTCGCGTCGAAACC
>JAXDQF010000060.1:0-3729 GCA_034668025.1 Gammaproteobacteria bacterium
AGTAACGCGCGGATCGCCCCAGCCGTGCGTTCCCGCGCGGAGCGCAACGCCAGCGGCCAGCGTGACCGGCGAGGCCGGTTACTGCGCCACCTCCAACGTCAAATCATTCTGCGACAGCAGCCGGATCGGCACGCGCGATACGCGCCAAATGTCCTGCGCGTACTCACAAATCGTTCGATCAGATGAAAATTTACCCGACCGGGCGACGTTGAGAATCGACATCCGGTTCCACTGCGTGGGGTTCTGATACACCGTGCTGGCCAGCGCCTGGCACTCCAGGTAGGGCTGGAAGTCGGCGAGCAGCATGTAGGTGTCCCAGTTCAGGAGCCCGTCAACCAGGGGCCGGAACATGTTCACGTCGCCGCGCGAGAAGAACCCGTCGCGAATGAAGTCGAGCACACCGCGCAACTCGGGGTTGGTCTCGTAGTACGAGGCGGGCCGATAGCCGTTGCTGCGCAGGGCTTCGACCTCCGCCGCGCTGAGCCCAAACATGAAGCAGTTCTCGACGCCCACTTCGCCGCAGATCTCAATGTTGGCGCCGTCCATGGTGCCGATGGTCAGGGCGCCGTTCATGCAGAATTTCATGTTGCCTGTGCCGGAAGCCTCCTTGCCGGCAGTGGAAATCTGCTCGGACAGGTCGGCGGCGGGGTACACCCGCTGTCCGTTGGTGACATTGAAATTCGGCAGGAAGATGACCTTGATACGGTCGCGAATCTGCGGGTCGCGGTTGATGACATCGCCTACGGCGTTGATCAGCTTGATGATCAGCTTCGCGATGTGATAACCGGGCGCCGCCTTGCCGCCGAAAATGAACGTGCGCGGTTGTGTGTCGAAGTTGGAGTCCGACTTCAGGCGGTGGTAGAGCGCAATGACGTGGAGGATGTTCAGGTGTTGGCGCTTGTACTCGTGGATGCGCTTGACCTGGACATCAAACAGAGAGTCCGGGTCCACCGCCACGCCGGTCCGGCTGTGGACAATCCCCGCCAGCTCCAGTTTGTTGGAGCGCTTGATGGCGCGCCAATCGCTCTGAAAGGCCGTATCGTCTGCGAACTTCTCGAGATCGCTCAGTCGCGCGAGATCCTTGATCCAGCCGTCGCCGATGGCGTCGCAGATCAACTCAGACAGCCGGGGGTTGGTCAGCGCCAGCCAGCGGCGGGGTGTGACGCCATTGGTCTTGTTGCTGAATTTCTCCGGCCACAACTCGGCGAAGTCCTTGAGAACGTCCTGCTTCAACAACTGGGTATGAAGGTCGGCAACCCCGTTGATTGCATGGCTGCCGACGCAGGCGAGATGAGCCATCCGCACATAGCGGCCACCGCTCTCATCAATGAGTGACAGGCGCGCAATCCGCGCCTCGTCGCCAAAATACCGGATTCGCATGGCGTCCAGAAACCGTGCATTGATCTCGTAGATGATCTCGAGATGCCGCGGTAAAACCTTGGCAAACACGGCAATGGGCCACCGCTCCAACGCCTCGGGAAGCAACGTATGGTTGGTGTACGCCAGGGTCTGCTGGGTGATCTCCCAGGCGTTGTGCCAATCAATGGCGTTTTCGTCGACCAGCAACCGCATCAGCTCCGCCACGGCGATGGCCGGATGGGTGTCGTTCAGCTGGACAGCAAACTTTTCGTGAAAGCGGGTGATCGGGATCTGTTGGACCTTGAGAATCCGCAACATGTCCTGCAGCGAGCAGCAGACAAAAAAGTACTGCTGTTCCAGGCGCAATTCCTTCCCCTGGATGGCCTCGTCGTTGGGATAGAGCACCTTGCTGATATTTTCGGAGACGACCTTCGAATTCACCGCGCCGTAATAGTCGCCGCGGTTGAAGGTGGAAAAGTCGAATGACTCCGGCGCCTCGGCCCGCCACAGGCGCAGGGTGTTGGCCGTGTTGACCCGGTAACCGAGAATCGGCGTGTCGTAGGGCACGCCCACCACGACGCGGGCAGGTATCCAGCGGATTTGCAGCCGGCCCTCGTGATCGGTGTATTTCTCGGTACGCCCGCCCAGTTTCACTTCGACCGCCCACTCGGCGCGCGGCAGCTCCCAGGCGTTGCCGAAGCGCAGCCACTTGTCGGTCTTCTCAATCTGCCAGCCGTCGGCAATCTCCTGTTGGAAAATGCCGAATTCGTAGCGAATGCCGTATCCCAGGGAGGGGATTTCCAGGCTGGCCATGGAATCGAGAAAACAGGCCGCCAGCCGGCCGAGGCCCCCGTTGCCGAGCCCGGGCTCGTCTTCGCAGGCAATCAACTCGTCGACGTCCAGCCCAAGCTCACGAACGGTCTGGCGCACTTCCTCCGTGATGCCGAGATTCAGCAGGTTGTTGCCCAGGTGTGGACCCATGAGGAATTCGGCTGAGAGGTAGGCGACGGTGCGGGAGCCGTGAGTGGTATAGGCCTCGGCAGTACTGATCCAGCGATGCAGCATGCGGTCCCGGACGGTGTACGCCAGCGCCATGTAGTAGTCGTGCCGCGTGGCCAGTGCGGGGATTTTTCCCTGCACGCAGAAGAGGTTGTCGAGGAAGTCGTGCTTGAACGCTTCCTTGCTCATCGCGACCCGTTCGTCTTCGGTTTTCGGGTCAGTGCCTCGCCGATATTGTATTTGCGCGCTCATTTTTCTCCGAAACAGCTCGCGTGGGCGCGGCGGTTGTTCTAAGAACCAGTATAACTTCAGCAGCTGAGCGGCGTGAACCGCGCTCGTTGCGACTGCGCTGAATTGGTGCAGCCGGGGCTATTCGAGTACCGCGGGCCCCGTGGACTCCCGACGAATCAATTTATGGGGCAGGCGCGCCGTCCGGGGGGAGTCCCCATCTTTCAGCGAGTGGAGCAATAAGTCGGTGGCGGAGAAGGCGAGGTCGTAGCTGGGTTGATGCACGGTCGTGAGTCGGGGCCAGACGATTCGCGAGATGTAGGTATCGTCGAAGCCCGCAATCGACAGGCGCTGCGGCACGGGGATTGCGAGCTCGTGAGCCGCGAGCAACACGCCCGCGGCCATATCGTCGTTGCTGGCGAACACGGCCGTTGGCGGATTCGGCACAGTCAGCAGCTCGCGGGCCGCCTCCAGGCCGGATTCAAACACGAAGTATCCCTGGCGCACGTAGGCGGCATCGAACGCAATCTGGTGTTGGTCGAGGGCGGCCCGATAGCCCCGCATTCGCAGGCTGCTGGCAATGTGGTTGGGGTGGCCGATGATGAAGCCGATTCGCCGGTGGCCTTCCGAGATCAGGTACTCGGTCATTTCGCGAGCAGCGCCTTCGTCGTCCATATCAACATAGGGCGACGGGTGCTGCAGGTCGTTGGGCGCAATGCGGACAAACGGCAGGTTCCGCTGGTCGAGGGCTGCGATCAGCGGCGCAAGTTCCGACAACGGCGGTGAGACAATCAGGCCGTCCACGTGCGTCTGGTCGATCAACCCCATGACATCGCGGATCAGATCATCGCCCCGGCCACTGCACTGGTGCACAAACAGGCGGAACTTCTCCTTGCGGCAGCGGGCCATGGCACCGTGCTGCAGGTCGACCAGGTAGTTGGCGCTGGGGTTCTCGTACACGAGCCCGATGAGATAGGAGCGCCTGCCGGCCAGGCTGCGCGCGGACAGGCTCGGCAGATATTGCAACTGTTCGGCGGCTGCCAACACCCGCGCGCGCGTCTCGGGTCTGACATTGGGCTCGTCATTCAGTACGCGCGAGACTGTTTTGATGGCCACGCCTGCGGCCTTGGCAACGTCGTGAAT
>JAXDQF010000061.1:0-14654 GCA_034668025.1 Gammaproteobacteria bacterium
TGTTTGTCTCCAAGGGCGTGACATCGGCGTGTGATGCGGACGGTAATCCCGCTACTTTTCAGGGTGCGCAGGATGCACGCGATGCGGGTCTTCTGAAAATCCGACTCTACAATCACACCGACGAGGCAGATCTCGACAAGATGATTGCCGCCGGCCTGCATACCGGCTTTGGGGACGAGTGGGTACGTCTCGGCGCCGTGAAGTTATACGCCGACGGCTCAATCTCGGAGCGCACAGCGTGGTTGTCGGAAGCCTACAAGGATATGCCCGAGTTTCGGGGCCTGCAGACGACCTCGCCGGAACAGCTCTACAACTCGGCTCGCAAAGCGCACCTGGCCGGTTGGCAGATTGGCGTTCATGCCAACGGTGACCTCGCGATCGATCGGGTGTTGTCTGTCTTTGAGCGCCTGCAGAAGGAGTCTCCGCGCCGCGATCCGCGTTTCCGCATCGAGCATTGCACGCTTCTCAACGCGGATCTCATCCGCCGTATCAAGTCGATCGGGGCGATCCCCATTCCGTTCGCCGGGTATGTGTATTTCCACGGTGATGTCATGCATTTCTATGGTGAAGAGCGGACTCGCCACATGTTTGCCATGCGGGAGCTGCTCGACGCGGGTGTCCGACCTCCATCGTCGTCGGATTACACCGCGAGCCCGTCCGAGCCCATGATGTGGCTGCAATCTCAGGTGACCCGCACCGACTATCAAGGACACACGTGGGGTGCCAACCAACGCATCACGCTGAAGGAAGCCGTTCGCGCCGGCACTCTCGACGGTGCTACTGCCTCCTTCGAGGAGCACATCAAGGGCACCCTGGAGCCGGGCAAGCTGGCTGATCTCGTGGTGTGGGATCAGGATGTCTTCAAGACCGATCCCGCGCAGCTGGTGACGGTGAAGGCTGAGCGGACCATGGTGGGCGGCCAGTGGATGTACGAGAGCTGACTATTTCCAGCGCGTCAAAAGCCAGATACCGAACAGTACCAGCACGGTGCCTGCCGCAAGCCAGGCGGTGAAGGGTTCGCCCAGAATCAACACGCTCATGAAGATTGTGGAGAGCGGGCCGATGATTCCCGCCTGTGCGGCGACGGACGCGCCCACTCTCTCGATCGCGAACATGACGAGCAGGATAGGCAGGACCGTACAGAGGGTTGCGTTGAGAACGGATAGTCCGATGACTTCCGGTGCGACGATCATTGCAGACGGTGATCGCAAGATGAAGAACTGCGCAATGCACAGTACGCAGGCGATGCTCGACGCGACGCCTGTGATTCGAATGGCACCCAACCGCTTCAACGCCTGCCCACTGAACACCAGATACATCGCGTAACTGAAGGCGCTCGCTAGTACCAGCAACGCGCCGAGCACAACATGCGGACCGACGACGGTCACGTCGTGTCCGAATACCAGGCAGACGCCGAGGTAACTCACCAACAGCGCAGCGCATTGCTTGCGGGTGACCGGCGTGTGGAACAGCAGCGCGCCAATCGCCAGAACGAAAGTCGGATTCAGGTAGAGGATCAGGCGCTCGAGATTGGCGCTGATGTACTGCAGACCGCTGAAATCGAGAAAGCTGGCGAGGTAGTAGCCGCTGAAACCGAGGCCGCCCAGCAGCCTCAGATCGGCTCCGCTGAGCGGCGGTTTGTCGCGCCCCGCCCACCAGGACAATGCCAGGAAGAGCGGCAGCGCGAACAACATCCGGTACATGATGAGGGTGACGGCATCGACGCCGTACCGATAGGCCAACTTGACGATGATGGCCTTCCCGGAGAAAGCAATTGCCCCCGCGCTGGCGAGCGCAATTCCGTCAATTCGATGTGTCGGAGCGCGGGGGTTCAATTAGCCTGGGAAGAGTTTCTTGGCGGTCTCCGCAATGAGCTTACCTTGAAACCGGGCACCGTCGAGCTCATTTGCGCTCGGCTGCCGCTGGCCCTGGGCACCGGCGATAGTGGTAGCACCGTACGGACTGCCACCAGAGATCTCATCGAGCGTCATCTGGCCCTGGAAGCTGTAGGGCAGGCCGACGACGGTCATGCCGAAATGCAGCAGGTTGGTAATGATCGAGAAGAGCGTCGTCTCCTGGCCACCGTGTTGGGTTGCCGTTGACGTAAAGGCGCCGCCCACTTTGCCGTTCAACGCGCCTTTCATCCACAAGCCACCTGCCTGATCCAGGAAGTGGGCCATCTGGGAGACCATACGCCCGAAGCGGGTAGGGGCACCGATGATGATGGCGTCGTAGTTGGCGAGCTCGTCGATGGTTGCGACCGGCGCTTTCTGATCGATCTTGAAGTACGAAGCCTTCGCGACGTCCGCCGGCACCGTCTCTGGTACTCGCTTGATGTCCACAGTGGCACCGCCGGCGCGCGCGCCCTCTGCGACAGCAGTGGCCATCGTTTCGATGTGTCCATACGAGGAATAGTAGAGAACGAGTACTCGTGCCATGGCTGCTTCCGGTTGCCAAAGAGGGAGACGGAGGATAGGGGGCCCGGGATTACTTGAGAATACGGCATAATTGGGTGAATGAAATCCAAAAAACGCAGTAATCCCCTCGACCTGAACCACGTGTTTCTGTTCGTGGAAGTGGTCCGCGCGGGCAGCTTTGCAGCGGCCGCGCGACGCCTGGGCACTCCCGCCAACTCCGTGAGTCGCAAGATCCAGGAGCTCGAGACTCAGGTGGGCAGCCGCCTGATCCACCGCTCGACCCGAAAGCTCACCTTGACCGCGGCTGGACGCACCTTCTTCGATCGCTGTGCGACGCCTGTGTCCGAGCTGGCGCAGGCGGGACAGGCCTCGGTCGATGACACCCGGTTGGCCAGCGGCCTGATCCGGGTCGCGGCCCCCGCCGATTTTTTCGATCTGTTTCAAATCGAATGGGTGGCGGAGTTTCTGGCGGCCTATCCGCAGGTGCGCATGGAGTTTGTGCTCGACGATGCGAAGGCCGACCTGGTGGGGGAAGGGATCGACGTTGCACTGCGTGCCGCGCACCTGGTCGACGACAATCTCATCGGTCACAAGATCATTGCAACGCAGTTTGATCTGGTCGCAAGTCCGGCGTACCTCGCCGCTCGAGGAACTCCTGCGACGTTCGCATCGCTGGGCGACCACGATTGTTTGCCACAGTCGAATCGCACCGGCCCGGTGACGTGGCGCCTGGAGGGGCCCGGAGGCGCCAGCGAGATACAGGTGTCGAGTCGTTTTCGTGCCAACACCGCGAGAGCGGTATTGCGCGCGGCAGTCGCGGGTTTGGGTATCGCGCTGTTGCCACACCCCATCACCGCGTCGGAGATCGCCGCGGGCCGGTTGTTGAAAGTGCTGCCTGACTATCGACGCGAGGGCGCCGATCTGTACGCTGTTTGTGTCAGCCGCCGCCACATTCCGCGCGCGGTGTCAGCATTTATCGAATTTTCGGTTGATCGGTTACGCGCATCGCTGTCAGCTTGAACATTCTCACCGGCCTTTGCACGAAACGCTCACAGGGTCTTGATGTTGTAATGAGGGCGGCGCAAAGTGGCCGTCCTGTATTGAATGATAAAGCATTTTTCTTCGCGAAGTTGCTGTGCACCTGCGCGAAATTGCGCCGGACAACCTGGAGAGTGACCATGAGCCCAGCTCAGAACCGAACAGCTATTGTGACGGGCGCCTCGCGCGGCATCGGCGCCGCGGTGGCCCAACGGTTGGCCAGGGATGGTTTCAACGTGGTGATCAACTTCGCGGGGAACGCCCAGGAAGCCGCGACCCTGGTCGATAAAATTCAATCGGCTGGCGGCAAGGCATTGGCTGCACAGGCTGATGTGAGCGATTCCGCCGCCGTCCGCGGGATGTTCGACGCGGCTGAGGCTGCCTATGGCGGCATCGACGTGTTGGTCAATAACGCCGGCATCATGCAACTCGCGACAGTCGCGGATGCAACTGACGAGTTTTTCGATCGGCACGTGGCCATCAATCTCAAAGGCGTCTTTAACGGCATGCGCGAAGCCGCGAAGCGCCTGCGTTCCGGTGGACGCATCATCAGTTTTTCATCGAGCGTGGTCGGTCTCTACCAGCCCACGTATGGCACCTATGCCGCCACCAAAGCCGGCGTGGAGGCTATGACTCACGTGCTGTCGAAAGAGCTGCGCGGCCGGAACGTGACCGTAAACGTGGTTGCACCGGGGCCCACCGCCACGGACCTGTTCCTCAAGGGCAAGTCCAAGGAGCTCATCGATCATTTCGCGAAACTCTCTCCGCTCGAGCGATTGGGTACCCCGGAAGACGTCGCCAACACAGTCGCGTTTCTGGCCGGACCTGACGGCAGCTGGATCAACGGACAAGTGTTGCGCGCCAACGGTGGCGTCATCTGATAGGCGCTACGCTTCGAGGCTGGGAATCATTGCGCGACCGCTATTTATCAGTTTTCTCAATGGCTTTATCAGCGACGCCCATGTCGGCCAGGGACTCGCGGATGACGCTATCCGCGGACTGCGTCGGCGTCTGACCACCGGCCAACTGATCCGCGTATTCAAACAGTTTGCGGAACAACCCGGCCTGGTCTACCGGGGCACGCAACGTAATCACTGAACGGGACTGGAACAGCCCGTGCCAGCTCGTGAGCACGCTCGTCCAGAACGACCGCGTGCGTTGATAGTACTCGTCTGCCGCCTGGAAATCGCCACCCTTCATTTTCGAGTAACGGGCCACGCCATACTCGCGCGACCGGTACGGTTGCGCCGGGTCCGCAGTCCCTTCCTTGCCGAGCACCATTTTCAGGTTGTTTTCTTCCTGCAGCCAGCCCGTTGCCGTGATGGTGTGGCGGTTGGTTCCCAGCAGCACCTGGTAGTCGGAACGCGCGCTCCATTCGCGGCGGGGCAGTGGGCGCCAGGTATCGGCGCTGATCCAGCTCGAAAAGCTGCCGGTGTGATTCCAACGTCCCACGCTGGCGTAGCGCGGCGATTCATCCACCTGGTACACCGTTTGCGACCACTGGCCGTTGCGCTCCACCGAGCTGAGCTTGCGGCGTTCCCAGCGATTCTGACCCTTGTACTCCACCAACTCGCCCGGTTCATAGGACCAGGATTGGCGCCAGTGTTTGGTCACAATCGGCTCGCTGAGCGTGCCGTCATCCTGGAGGATCCGCATGTCGAGTATGTGAACGAGACTGATGTACCTGCCGGTGTCCGCATCGACATACACGCGTTCCGTGCCCCACGACTGATAGGGTTTGTCGCGCTCAGTACCGGGTTGGAACGTCTCGATCTCGAGGAAGTCGAACGTCACGCGATAGTCGCCTGCCATGGCCAGGATGGCGCGCCGGTCTCGCTCCAATGCTGTGAGGTGCGGTTCCTGAAGTGCTCGCCAGGCAGGCGACGGCTCCGTATCCAGCTCGATCGCGGGGCCGCGGGTCGTGCCGCCGCGAGGGGCGGGTGCGTTTGCCTGTCCGAGCTGCCACGAGAACGTGTACCGCGGACTGTTTGATTGTCCAGCCGGTTGATCAGCCCGGGCGGGCGAGAGAACAAACGAGAGAATCAGAATGCCGAACGCGCGGCAGCAGAGGGCTGTCTTCATGCCCGTCATTGTGTACGCGCAGGGCGCTTCAGTGAAGGAGTGCCGAGCCTATCGATGCAGGGTTCGTCGGCGTTCGCGGACGCGCACTCTCGCGTCACTGCGACTTTGGTTCCTGTCTCACTGTGACCGGGAGCACCCGTACCCGGATTGGCGACAGGCGTTCGACACCGCCAGCATTGGCAAGGTGGGGACGCGAGAGGACGAAGAGCTCGGCCGTTCCCAATTCGCTGAGCAGCTGGGGGGAGTATCCGTGCGGCGGGCGAGTTGTGAACATGCCGAGCTCCTCGTCAATCTCGATACTGAGGCTAGCGGACGGTTAATGCAAATGCAAATCATTCGCAACTGCAGGCGACACAAAAGGGTGGCGCGGCGGCTGGGTGGATGTCTTACGCAAATGCCCTCGGTCCCTGCAACGGGCCGCAATCTAGGTAGATTTACCCCCCAAATTGGGTATTTCCCCCCGATTCGTGGCTGTGCCCTCGAGGCCATGCTTGCGTCAGTCCTTCTCAACACCCGGAGACACTGATGAAGCCCTTTATTGCATCCCTCGCGGTCCTGGCCACCGCTCAGGCGTTGGTCGCTTGCGCCTCCGCTGACGCCGCGGCAGCAGACGCCCACCGCTACGTCGTCGAGAGCGCCTCGCCCCCCAGCACCCAGGGCAAGGCAAAGGCCAATGACGAATCGGTCGGCGTGCATTGGTTGCGCTCGTATTCAAACGCTGACAAGACGAAAACGTATTCGTTGTACGAGGCCCCGAGCGAAGCAGCAGTACGAAAGGCCGCAGCCCTCAACAAGCTCGCTGTCGCCAACGTCAGCGAAGCACCGGTCGATCTCGATTCGGAGAGCGACGCCCGCTCAGGCAGCCTGCCTGCCGGAATGCATCGCTACATGATCGAGCGCACGTTTCCGGCCGGGGCGCTGGCGGGTCTCGACTCCGCCACCAAGGCGAAGGTGAATGCGACCAACTCGAAGTTCGGAGCGCAATGGGTCACCTCTTACGCCAACTCCGATGAAACGAAGACATACTGCATCTACAACGCGGCCGATGAGGCTGCGGTTCGTGCGGCTGCGAAGGCCAACGGACTGCCTGTTGATAAAATCACGGAAGTGCCGTTGACGGCGGCAGCTGCAGCGAAATAGCGACTATTCCGACAGCTTGCGTGCCATCGCTACCGCTTCAGCGCGCGATGGCACGCCCAGCTTCGTCAGAATCGCTGAGACGTGATGGTCCACCGTCTTCGTGGACAGAAACAGTCGCTTGGCAATAGCCGAATTGCGCAGTCCTTCAGACAACAATCCCAGAATTTCAGCTTCCCGTTTGGTCAGTCCGTGCGGATCGAGCCGTGTGGACGTCCGTGATCCACGCGGAATACCTTGCACTCCTCGTGCCCGCATCTGTTTGCGGAGCGCTTGCGCCGCTGGTGCGGCACCGAGTTGTTCCAACACGGCGAGTGCCTCACGCTGCTCGGACTCGCCGCCATACCATCCCAGCATGTTGGCACGCTCGTATGGACAACCTAACGCGTGCCAGGCGCCGGCCGCACCTTGCCAGTCGCCTGAAATCTCCAAGGCGTAGGGCTTTGCGATGTCGGTTGGTATCGGATCCAGGGCTCCGGCGCGCCAGAGCCAGATAGCAAGCATGCCTTTGGCCCAGGCATCTCGATGCTTGCAGGAGAGCTCATAGGCGTCCCTGACTTCACGAATCACGCGTTCACGGTCCCCAACGATCCAGGCTTCTTCCGCAAGCGCCGACGCAAGCGGGCCAATGCGCTGCGACTCCCCGCTCTTTGAAGCCAGAGTGCGCGCCTCCTCGAGGGGGCCGCTGGGATCCGGATCGCCGCGCCGGATTCGCATGTGACCCAGCACCGTCAATGCCGACACGCGACTCACCGCCGCAGTCCGAGGGTCCCGCAGCACCACTTCCGCATCTTCACTGGCGCCATGCCAATCAATCTGCTCAAACCGCGCTCGCGCGCGGAATGCGAGCATGTACAGCCGCCAGGAATCCAGGTCGTGCTCGTCGCAGTAGGCAATTCCGCTGTTGAGGTAACCCATTGCGCGGTCATACATCCGGCAGATCACCGCCGTGGAAGACAGGTTCGTATAAGCGCGTGCTACATGCTCCTGGTACCCGCCAGCAAGCGCGAGCTGCAGGCTGCGTTCCAGAGCCTCCCAACCCGCCGGGTCGGCGCTGATGAGCCGCGCCGTTCCGAGGTTGTTGAGGGCATGACACACGATGTCATCGCGTCCAAGGGGCTCAGCCAATTGGATCGTGCGCAGTCCCCAGTCGATGGCGGGTTCGGCCTCGCCCGCCAACATGGCGAGTTGGCTGCGATTGCTGTAGGCCATCGCCAGCTCGGGGCCCGGCGGCAAGCTCTCCAACGTGGCGACGGCGTCAGTTGCGTACTCCAACGCATCCGCCCCACGACCGGCAAACCAGCTCAAGCGTGACAGCCAACGCAGGTTGTCGCCTTCCTCGCGGCGTTCCTGGCAGAGGCGGCGGATTTCGAGAGCCGCACGCCGGGCTTCAATCGCCAGTTCAGGCTGGTCCGTGAGATAACACTCGTACGAGTAGCGCTCATGCAGTAGCGCCCGCTCGGTGGGCTCGAGTTGGTCCGCGTGCCGAAGCGCGACACCATAGTGTGCGGCCGCCTCGCGGTGCGATCCGACTGTTGCTGCGTGCAACCCTGCGATCGTTGCGAAGTGCAGCAGATCCTGTGCGTTGCGTGCGCCATCCGCATGATGAGCCAGCCGGGCGGGCGGAGTGTCGGGCCGGTCGGCCAGAATGCAGAGCACTTTCGCGTGCAGACTCTGCTGGCGCATCTGTGGAATCGAATCTTCGAACGCGCGTCGGGCCAGCTCGTGGCGGAAGCAGAGCGAGCCATCCTCGCCGCGAATCATTCCGATGCTCAGGCAACTCTCGATACCCGACTCCTCGAGGCAGCCGGCTCGTTCCAGCAGCCAGCTTTCCGTTCTACCGGGGACAACACTCACCAGCTCCGCGATTTCGCGCGCGCCGGGTGACAGTCGGATGGCCCGCGCCAACACGGCATCGCGCACCATGGGAGGCACGCTGTCGCTGGTTCCCGCGAGTGCCTCCGTTACGAACAAGGGATTTCCGCCTGTGATTCCGTATAGGTCCCGAAGAGGGCGGCCCGCTTGCCTCGCGAGCTGCTCGACGGCGGGCTTCGACAGCGGAGATAGAAGTGTCCGACGTGTGTTAGCGCGCGGAAAATCCCCAATCACAAAGCGCAAGGGATGTCGGGCACCGACCTCGTCATCGCGATACGTTATGGCGAGCATCGTTCGGGTACGCTGAATGCGGCGCCCGAGGAACTTGAGCAGGTCGAGCGTCCCCTCGTCGGCCCAATGCACATCTTCAAAAACCACGAGTGCCGCCGCACCGCGCTCAAATTCGTCAAGCGCGGCCGTGAATATTCGTTCTCGACTGGCGCCCGAATCGATCGCCGCCAACAGGGCACCCTTCGTCTGACGGGCAATGTCATGAAGAGGGGCGAGGGGGCGTGGCGTAAAGAGTGCATCACAGGCACCCCACAGCACCCGAGCGGAGCGCTGCTGGCGGGAAAACTGTTGCAGCAGTGACGTTTTTCCGATGCCCGCCTCGCCGCTGACCAAGGCAATGCACCCGCCGCCGCTGCCAACTGTGGACTCCAGCCACAGCGTCAGGTCTGCCAGGTAGTGATCGCGCTCCAGTAGCTGCATACAGTGAGAGCATACTGCGGTTTCGTGCGTTAATGTTCCCATGGAAGGATCATGGAATGCGCGCAGATGGCGGATTTTGGCGTTCAGGACGCTGGGAGGTGTGGCCGCGCTGCTCGTTCTCCTGTTGGCGGCAATTCTGCTCACGCAGAGCCATTTGCAGGGCCCTATCGTCCGGTATGTTGCCGCTCAATCACAGCGGCAGATACGGGTCGACGGGCGGTTCCAGGTGGAGCTCCTGTCACTGCATCCCGGCATCGTCGCTGAGCGGGTCACCATCGGAAACCCGCCCTGGATGCCTCCAGGGGTGACAGCGGAAATCGGTCATCTCGAGCTGACATACGACCTGCCATCTATCCGATTGCGTACGGTTGTGATGGAGCAGGCGACGCTACACCTGACACGCGAGGAAAACGGGCATTCCAACTGGCAAGCCCGGCCACCGGGTTCGGGTCGCGGGACTGGCCCTCCACTGATCCGAAGCTTGCGCATGCCGAATGCACGCGTTTATTTCGATGATGCGCGCCGACGTCTCAAATTTGATGGAACCATTGCTGCCCAAGACCTTCCCGGTGGCGGGCCGACGCCACCGTTGCGGATCGAAGGGGCCGGACAGTTGAACGGACGGTCCGTCAACTTCACCCTCAATTGCGACCCTTTGGCAACGGTGACGCGCGGGCACCCGTACAGATTTGAATTCGTGGAGGAGTCCAGCGGCACCCGGTTGACCGGCAAAGGCACGGTTCCTCAGCCGTTCGATTTTCATTATCTCGAAACGACGTTTGAGTCGGCGGGCGAGGATATGAAGGACTTGTATTTTCTTACGGGCGTCAGCCTGCCGGAAACCGGGTCGTACCACCTCACCGGCAAATTCACGCGCCAGGACCATCACCTGGAATTCACCGACCTGGATGCCAAGTCCGGTCGTAGTGACATGCATGGCACGGTGTTGATTGAGACAAAACGGGGAGGTGCTCCATCGCATACGGTGGCCGATTTACGGTCGCAACTGTTGCGTCTGTCGGATCTTGGTACACAGGCGGCAGGCCGGACCCCGCAGCCTGCTGACGGCAAACAACTGATGTTCCCTGACACCCCGTTTCACTTGCAGGGCGCGCGTCGCAGTGATGCGGAAATTGATTTTCATGCGCAGGCATTGGAGATCGGGCGCGTGTCTCTCCGTGAGGTTGCCACCAAAGTGAAGATAGACGAGGGCACCATCGCCGTGGGGCCCGTGGCGGCTACGTTGCGGGAGGGGAAGGTGTCGGGTGGATTCAAGATTGATGTTACCCACGACGTGCCCTGGGCGGATGTGGACCTCCGCGTCGCTCATATGAAATTGGGGCAGCCGACTGGTAACGACGGCAATGCAGACAGCCCGCCGCCAGTAGACGGCCCTCTGCAGGCGCGGATTGCGCTCAAGGGCCGAGGCAACTCCCTACACGACCTCGCCTCCAATGCCACCGGCACAGTGACAGCGGTGTTGCCTCACGGCACTGTGCGTTCGTCTCTGGCGGAGCTGGCCGGATTTGATCTGCGCGGTCTGGGCCTGATGGCCACCGGGAACAAGGCTGACACCGGGATCCGATGTGGTGTTGCCAGCTTCGACGTCAAGGACGGGACACTGACCGCGCAGCGATTGCTCGTCGATACCGATCCCGTGCTGATCACCGGCGAGGGTACAATTGATTTGGATTCCGAAGCACTCGATCTGCAATTGGAGGGTCGTCCGAAACATCCCCGCCTGCGTATCAGGGCACCGCTGTTGGTTCGGGGCACGCTGAAGCATCCCGCTTTCAGCACCGAGGCGAAGAAACCGATGGCCCAGGCCGGCGGAGCGATCGCGTTGGGGGTGCTGTTGACGCCCGTTGCAGCTATGCTTGCATTCGTGGATCCGGGGCTTGCCAAGGACAGTGACTGCGGGGCACTGCTCGCGGAGGTCAAAGCGGGGGGAAAGTGAATCCAACAGAATCGTTTCGCGCGGCGCGCGACTTCCTGATTGCGCATCGCACTGACTACGAGGGAGCGTGTCGCGGCTTCGAGTGGCCGAGACCCGAGCGCTTCAATTGGGCCATCGACTGGTTTGACACCATCGCCCGCGGTAATGAGCGCACGGCGTTGCGAATCGTTGGCGATGGTGGACTCGACGCGCAGCTGACATTCGATACGCTGCGGCGCCGTTCCAACTTCCTGGCTGCCGAGCTTCGATCCTGGGGTCTCGTGCGGGGCGATCACGTCCTGCTGATGCTGGGAAATGTTCCGTCGTTGTGGGAGCTGACACTGGCTTGCATGAAGCTGGGATGCCCGATCATTCCAACGACCACGTTGCTGATGCCATCCGATCTGCAGGATCGTGTTGCAAGAGGGGCTGCGCGGGTCGTGATCACGGATCCCGTGTTCGCGGAGCGATTCGAGGGAATGTCGGGCGAAGTCCTGCGCGTATTGATCCGTGGCTCGCGGCCGGGTTGGCAGACGTTGACCGAATCCGGTGGCCTGGAGGAGTTTGATGCGGGCGCAGACACGCTCGCGACCGATCCTCTGTTTCTGTACTTCACCTCGGGAACCACCGCGAAACCGAAGCTCGTCGTGCACACGCACGTGAGCTATCCGATCGGACATCTGTCGACGATGTATTGGCTCGGCCTGCGGCCGGGGGACAGGCATCTCAACTTGAGCAGTCCAGGGTGGGCCAAACACGCGTGGAGCTCCTTTTTCGCGCCGTGGAACGCCGAGGCTGCCATTGTGATGGTGAACCACGCACGCTTTGATGCGGCGAGCCTGGTTCGCGAGCTGGCGCGGTGTGAAGTGACCTCATTCTGTGCTCCGCCCACAGTCTGGCGCTCGATCATCCAGTTGCCGTTGAATGAAATCAAAGTGAGCCTGCGTGAGTTGGCCAGTGCCGGGGAGCCTTTGAACCCTGAGGTGATCTCGCAGGTGCAGAAGGCCTGGGGACTGACCATACGAGACGGTTACGGACAGACGGAGACGACCGCACAAATTGGCAATTGCCCGGGCCAGGAGGTCCAGCCAGGCTCGATGGGGCGTGTGCTGCCCGGATATCGCATCGAGCTGTTGGACGTGGACGGCAATGTGAGGGATGAGGGAGAGATCTGCGTGTCTCTGGCGGAGCAGCCGGTACCTGTGATGCCCGGGTATCTCGGTGACTCTGTCAACACCGCAGCGGTGATGGCCGGCGGTTTCTATCACTGCGGCGATATCGCGCGGCGCGATAGCCGGGGGTACTTCACGTACGTCGCTCGCAACGACGATGTGTTCAAATGTTCCGACTACAAGATCAGTCCGTTCGAGCTCGAGAGCCTGTTGATTGAGCACGAGGCGGTGGTGGAGGCCGCCGTGGTGCCCAGCCCGGACGCGCAGCGCCTGTCCGTGCCCAAGGCATTCGTCATCCTGGCGGTGGGGCACGCGCCTTCGCGTGAGGTAGCCGCTTCGATCCTGAAGTTTGTACGGGATCGCACCTCGCCTTTCAAACGCATCCGCCGCATCGAGTTTGCGGATCTGCCGAAGACGGTATCGGGCAAGATACGGCGGGTTGATTTGCGCCGGGCGGAGTTGGCCCGGGAGTTGACAGCCCGCTCCCGCAACGACCGGGAGTTCTGGGAAGAGGATCTTGGGAGCCTGTCTGACTAATGTTCGCCTGCTGCGGCCGGCCCGCAGCGGCATCTTTGGGCGATCACTCGTAATCTCACATTTAAATACAATTGGCCTTTAGACCAACTCGATCGAATTCGGTACAGTCTCGCCCCACATTCCTCTGCAAGAATGAATGGAAGTTGAAGCGGCGTTGTCACGGGGAGTTTTTCGAGCCATGGGTTATTTCAGTCGTATCGTTTCGCTGACTCTGCTTGCACTCGCAGGTGTCACGACTGCTATTGCGGCCTCTGCTCCGTTGAGCGATCCGACCATAGTTGCACATTTCGACATCGGCACTCTGCAGCAGCCTGAGAACATCACGCTTGAACCTGATGGATCCGCCGTTGTGACGTTCAATAAGGCCCGACAAGTTGCCCGAGTTAGCACAAAAGGCGTAGTCACTATTCTCGCTACGCTTCCCGCTCCGGCGTCGGGCACTGCCCTGGCGACAGGTATCGTGCGCGCTAAGGACGGCACGCTCTACGTCAACTACAACGCTGGTGTCCTGTCGAGCACCTGGCGCATCCCGCCAAACGGCGGCCTGCCCTCGCAATTTGCTGCTTTACCCGACGTGGCAGCTCTCAACGGCCTTGCGATCGATGAGAGCGGGAGCGCTCTGTATGTCACCGATTCCACGAATGGCGCAGTGTGGAAGATATCGCTGCGCCCCGGCACGGCTGGCGCGGTGACGCTCTGGGCACAGGGGGCGCAATTGCAGCGCACAGGGAGTACCGCGTTCGGAGCGAACGGCATTAAGGTACATCACGGCGCGGTGTGGGTGAGCAACACCGCTCAGGGCACTCTCATGTCCATACCGATCAACGAGGACGGCACCGCGGGCACAATTACCACCAAGGCAACGGACCTGACCGCCATTGACGATTTTGCGTTCACCATGAGTGGCGACGTGGTGGCCGCTCAGAATTTCGTGAGTGAGGCGAGCATCGTTCACCAGGACGGGACGCACGTGACGGTCCTTACGTCATCGGACGGACTGTCCAATCCGACGTCCATCGCTATCAGGGGCTCGACGGTGTACGTCGCGAGCGGCGCGTACTTTACTCGTGTTGATCCAAATCTGATGGTTGCGCATCTCGGTTATGAGCGGGAAGACCCCAATTGAGGCGGCGTATCACGGCGCTGATGGTCCATTGGCCACTACAGGTGGAGTTATCTTCCACGTGAATACTGGCGGATTCTGGTCAGCCGTAAACGGTCCGGGAACCGCGTGTCTAACCGCCGGCAGAGTTTTCAAATAGACGGCGATCGCGGTGACGTCGGCAACCGTCAACTTTGAGAAGGCAGCCCACGGCATCACGGACGCAAGCACGCGCCCGTCGGGCCGCACACCGCTTCGAATCGCCGTTGCGATTTGTTCGGTGGTCCAATCGCCGATCCCAGTCTCCTTGTCCGGAGTTAGATTGCGGCCCACCACGGTTTTGTCCGGCATCTGAAAACCGACGTCCGAGCCTCCAAGATACCGAGTCATATCCGGCTTTCCAAAGAAGTAGCCGGGAGTATGACAATCATTGCAGCCGCCGAATTCCACCAGGTATTTGCCGCGGGCCACTTGCGCTGCGCTTCCGCCTGCCGCGTGCGCCTGCGGGCACACAATCATGGCCAATGTACCAACAACGAAAATAGTGCGTAACATCCTCATCTCCCTCGGTATTCATCGGAAATTGCCAGCAGGGATGGATGGTACGTAGATGCGCCTCTAACACCTGTTAAGAGGTGTTGGCGCGC
>JAXDQF010000062.1:0-12592 GCA_034668025.1 Gammaproteobacteria bacterium
CGCAACGGTCTCAACTGCAACCGGCTGCGCCCCCGCTGAACTGTCACCTTCCAGCACGGTCCCCATGAACCGATACCCCTTCCTGGGCAGCGTCTCAATGTACCGAGGCGTATCAGCCGTATCCCCCAGCGCCGCCCGCAACTTCCGGACAGCTGTGTTCAACCCCGTGTCGAAGTCCACGACCGTGCTCGGCCAGAGCCGCGAAATGAGTTGCTCGCGGGTTACCACCTGACCGGCATTTTCCAGGAGGGCCGCCAGGACCTGAACTGGATGCTCCTGAAGTCGCGCGCGCACGCCTCCCCGCTCCAGCTCGCCTGACTGCAGGTTCAGCGTCCAATCGTCGAAGCGAAATATCCGTGCGCTCAAGGGGTTCAGCACTCGGTCAGCGATAAAACAGCAACGGATCAGGTCCCGTACATGGAGCCGCTGGAGGTGGCTCGTCAACCTCCCAGCCCGGCATGGTGCCATGTCCTAAGGAGAAATTGCCTGTGAAGACCGTTGCAGACGAAGTTATCTTCAACGCCGCGCTGGACGAACTGGAGCGCGGTGCGCGCGCCCTCGTCGTATTTGAGGATATGCATTGGGTTGATGAGGCGACCTTGGACCTCCTCAAGTTCCTCGGACGGCGAATTGATCGTGCGCGCGCCATGCTCGTGGTCACGGAGGGATGTAGCGAAGAGGTTGACGCCGTGCTGCGAAATCCCGGCGCTGATCCAACAACCCGAATTCCGGCGCTGACTGCGCTCGCTCAAATTCGCTTCGCGGGCGCTTCGCAAACAGTTTCGGGCCAGTGGTGGTGAGCCAAAAATGGCAAAATGGCGCCCATGGACCCAGTCGCAATCACTCAATCCCGCGCCAGGCAAATCTGGCTGCACGCCCAGATGCTCGATACCCCGGCACCGTTCGGTAACGGGCCTGCCGCGACGCCGGCAGCAGTCCGGCATCTGGGGTATGTTCAGATCGACACGATCAATGTCATCGAACGCTGTCATCACCACATTCTGTTCACCCGGATTCCGGAGTACCGCCGCGAGCACCTGCATCGCGCACAGTCAGTGGACAAGGCCGTGTTTGAATATTGGACACACGCGCTCGCGTATCTGCCGATAGAAGACTTTCGATTCTATGTGCGCGACATGCGGCGCTACTGGGCACGGCGCAGCACCTGGTTCACGAATGTCAAAGAAAGCGATGTTCGCAAGGTGCTGACGCGGATCCGTAAGAACGGTGCATTGACGATTCGCGACATCGATGACGATGTGTTGGTCGAAAAGGATCATGCATGGGCGAGTCGCAAGCCTTCGAAACGCGCTCTGCAGTTGGCCTTCTACAAGGGGTTGGTGACGGTCAGCCAGCGTGCAGGCATGTTGAAAACGTACGAGTTGACGGGGCGGCATTTTGGGTGGCAGCGGTTGCCGGCTGCGCCTGCGCCCAAGGAAACGTGTGAGTACCTCGTCGATCGTTCGCTTCGATCCCAGGGGCTGGTCAGCCTCGATTCCATCAGTTATCTGAACCCTTCCGGCAAGCCGGCGATCAAGCGTGTCATTGACCGGCGGGTGCGCCGCAAGGAGTTGGTACCGGTGGATCTGGAGGGGGCCGGCAAGTGGCAACACTGGGCACGGCCCGAGACACTGGAGCAACGGTTGGAGGGTAGCGGTGAGCTGGTCCATATCCTGTCGCCCTTCGATCCGCTCATCAATCAGCGCAAACGCCTGCAGTTGTTTTTCAACTACGAGCACCGGTTTGAGGCCTATGTTCCCAAGGCCAAGCGGGTGTTCGGCTATTTCGCCTGCCCGGTACTGGTGGGAGATGACATCGTTGCCGCCATTGATCTGAAAACGGACCGCGAGCGGCAGACCCTGTTGATCCAGAAATGGACCTGGGTGGGCAAGGGCTCGGCGCGGGTGCACAAGAAAAAGATCGAGGCCGCACTGGCTGCGTTTGAGCGGTTTCAGCTCTGGCCTGCGACAAATGTCTCCGCGGCAACAGTTCCCTATGCAACACTGAAAAAATAGAGAAACAGGCAAGGGCTAGGAGGGCGTCATGGCCGGGAAGAAGAAAAAAAAGCAGCCGAAGAAGAAAAAACACCCTGGTCAGCCGCCTTCGAGCCCAAATGTGCTTGCCTGGGAAGATGATCCTCAGGGGAATACCCCGGTGTCCGTGCCGACGCCGGATCCTGCCGAAAAACCGTTGGCGTTCCGCTTTCCCACCCCCGCGCCAACGGCAGGGCAGTATCCGCTCGGCACGGCGTCCTTTCGCTACTGGGCTGCCGTTGTGGCCCTGCGTCGGGGCGCCAATTTCTGGAGTCCGGGTATTCCGGGTGGCCACTGGCAAGTTGGATCCGTGCTGCCCGTGCTCCTCGATGAAGGCGAAGACCTCAATGCCTACTATGATCGCAAGGCGCTGAATTTCTTCCATGGTCCGCTCGGCTCGGGGTTGGTGTATTCCGGCGAGAGCCCTGATGTTGTATGTCACGAGATGGGCCACGCCATTCTGGACACGGTCAAACCCGGCCTGTGGGATGCTGCAGCGCAGGAAATTCCCGCATTCCACGAGTCGTTTGGCGATATGAGCGCCATCCTCAGCGGGCTGCAGCTGCAGTCCTCGAGAGCCACGGTCCTGCAGGAAACCTCGGGGCACCTGTATCGCAGCTCGCGGCTTTCGCGACTGGCTGAACAGTTGGGTATGGCAATCCGGGCGCAGGCGCCGGACGCTGTCGACTCCGATTGTCTGCGTAACGCAGTCAACTCGTTTACCTATCATGATCCGCTGTCTGTGCCGAGCTCCGCGCCGGCCTCGCAGCTGTCATCCGAGCCGCATTCGTTTTCACGGATATTCACGGGAGCCTTCTTCGAAGGGCTCGCCGGGATGTTGACCGCAACCGCGCAGAATTCCAAATCGCCCACTGAACAGGAGTTACAGGCTGTCAGCCGTGACATGGGTAGCATCCTGTTGGCGGCCATTCGCCAGGCGCCGATCGTCGCCAACTTCTACTCGCAGGTCGCGACGGCCATGGTCCAGGCCGCAAACGCCGTAAACAGCGCCTACGGTCCAGTACTCAACGCCGCGTTTGTCCGCCGTAGCATTTTGTCACTTCAATCGGCGTCAGCGATTGGAGGCCTCGCCACCACGCTAGCCCCCATGAAGGGCGTGGCAGCCGCCGCCACTGCTGCTGGCAGTGAACCCCCGCTGGCGCGAATAGCGCTGGATGGAAATAGATTCGGACTGGGTAACCGTCCAATTCTCGTTCACACGGCTTCACATCCCCGCAGTGTGTCTGTTTACGCGGCGGCTTCGGATGGCAATCAACTGACGCCGCCGAGTGCCGATGCGGCTGCGACAGCCTTCGTGGATGATCTCATCCGTCGCGGGAAGGTTGACATGCCACAACGGCGGGGCATCGCTGGTGGGTTGGTCTCGCATCGGAGCATCAAGACGCACAAGCTCGTGTCTGCGGACGAGGGGTTGTTGCTGCAGCGGATATTGTTTGATTGCGGGCACCGGCATCGCTGAACCGGGCGGCTTCTGGTACAACGGTCTGCATGACCGCCGAAAAGAAGTCCCACCCCCCCGGTGCCATCGTGGCATCCGACCCGCAAACCGAATCCTTCGTCAAAGGATTGGTAGACCGGGGTGAAGCGGCCAGACCGGGCGCCGACGGCAAGCTTCCCCCCGGTGCGACGCACGAAATCGTCGGGGAGACCGAAACAGGCCTCCCCATAGTGATCCGCCGCCGCTTTTCAGCCTATTGAGCACCCTGTCCGGGTCCCAAATACCCCCTGTTCGAGTATATTAGGGTCCAGCCATGACCCACTTCGTACGGACCATTGGACGCATTACCTGCCCGGCTTTCGCTGAAAGCCGGGGCTCGATTGCGTTCGGTGTTCTACAGTCCAGTACGAGGTTCCAGGTTCATGAGTGCCACAGATTCCTCTCCGCAAACGTCAGCTCTGTACCGTCTACGGGTCACGGCTGAAGCCGATCTCGGCGCGCTGTCGCGCGTCCTCGAGCGATTCCAGAATCTGAATGTGGTCCCCCGCCGGGTTGTGGCGGAGATGGGTATCGGCGACGTTCTCTATATCCAAGTCGACATCATGGGCATGGCCGAAGAGCGGATCTCGCTCATCACGGCCAAGTTGAATCAGGCGCTGAGTATCCGCGACGCCCATTGGCACGCGGTTTGAGCCGTCGCGTTATTCGTCCACCCACTGTGCCGGCGCTTCCAGTGACGGTGGTTCTGACGGGGGTGGTGGCGCATTAGGTTGCGGTGGGCCAGGGTGGCCCGGCTCAACCTCAAAATTTTCGGATGCCGCTTCAGCTTCGACTTCCAGGTCCGCCGCCGCGGGCGCGGTGGACTCACTCCTCATGAAGGTCGTTTGCCGTGTTGGCTGCTGCGTTTCGGGCTGCCACGGGAATACATTGTTCGGGCCCGGCCGGTTGATCGACGCAATCATGGGCAACTTCGATCGTTCGATCGAGTTGTTTGCATTCATCATGAAGAACGTGAGGACTGCGGCGGTGGTGGCCGCGAAAACACCGGAGCCAACAAAAAACGCTGCGCGTTTCTTGCCCGCAGGTGCGCCCCGTGGGTTGTACGTTGAGCGTCCCGTAGCCGCGAGTTTCGCGAGTTGCGCCAACGAATCGTTGGTCATGCCCGGTTCGCGGCGCCGTCTGCCGCGATTGTTGGCACCGTTGAATTGCGGTGGTGCCTGCGTTGGGTCAGTGGGTCCGAAGTTGCTGTTCGCCTCGAGTTTCGCGGCGTTGCGTTTCGCGAGTGCGCGTTTGAAGGCGTCGCTTTGCGGAATCGGGGCCGGTGGGCGGCGAGCGCTGGCGGCTTGGCGCTGCGATGGCGGTGCCTGCCTTGTTGGTGCCGCAGGCTGGCGCTGCGTCGGTGCTTGCCGTGTGGCACCTGCGGCGCTGCGTTGTGGAGACGGCGCTTGGCGCGTTGCGCCTGTGGTGACCGCACGCGGCGCGGACTGCGCCCCGGCGATCGCGTGCTGTGGCGGCGCTGCGTGAGCGGCGGCGTACCGCGCTGCCGCGCGCATGCCGGACGTGACTTGTTGCTGCTGCAGCGGAGCCTGTTGCCGTTGCGTGGCCGGCTGCTGCTGCCGGGCCTGTTGAGGCTGCGCGGTCGGCCGCTGCCGCGGAGCCGGGGGAGGCTGCCGGCCCGCATTGACCGGTGCGGCAGCCGTCCGCCGGGCAGGGGCGGTCGGTGCAATCGAAGCTGACGTGGGTCTGGCGGCCGCGCGGGCGGGTGCTTGCTGCGCGGGAGTGGCAGTCCGCTGCGAAGGATTCCACTCATCCTCCAAAACAACATGCTTAACCCCACCCGTGCTCGTAGCCACCACTTTCGGAGGCGGCACCTCGGCGCAAGTGCTGCGCGCAAGGTTGACCGCCGCCCAAAGCTTGCGAAAGCTAATCGGGTAAGGAAGCGTCCGAAACAGCCCAAACAGTCCCAGCTCACCCTTGAGCAGATTCAGCGTCGCGGGGCGGGCTGCAAAAATGCGCAAGGTGTTGGGCGTGTTGACCGCAACGTGGCTCAACACTTCGAGCCCGGATCCATCGCCTAACGTCTCACAGGCGACGATGAGATCGAACTCGGCCCGTTGCAACAGCGCGAGGCAGGCGGCTTTGGTCGCAGCCGTGTGGATCTGCAGGTCGTTCGCAAACGTACCGGCTGCTTTAGCCAGTACCTTGGCATTTCGACCTGCAACGAGAACCCGCATCAGCTACTAAATACTCCGAATCTAAGGGAATTTGCAGTGCCCGCAGAAAGCGACACTGTCTGGCGAGCCCGACAGGGTTACCGGCTCGCGACCTCGACTCCCTTCCATCCTCCCCCTAACGCCCTGAACACCGCAATCTGATCCTGAATCAGCGCCGAGTCCGAGGTAGCCACCGCGGCATCTGCGGCCACCAGCGATTGCTCGGTCGTCAGCAGATCGAGATTGCTCACAGAGCCTGCCAGGAACTGGTCGTGGGCCATATCGAACGCCTGATGAGCCTTTTCCTGGGCCTCGGAGAGTGCCTGTCGTCGGTCCAGCTCGGAACCGTACGTCGATAGCGCCTGCTCGGTCTCCTTCAGTGCCTGGAGGACAACGGAATCAAAGCTTGCTAAGGCGGCTGCCGCGCTGGCCTTCGCAGCCCGGACCCGAGCGCGTGGGCCAGCCATGTTCGGAAACGTCCAACTCACGCTAGGTCCCACGCCCCAAGTGATCGCGTCGGCGGTGGTGAAATCTTTGATGTCGGGCGTGACCGATCCGTACAGGCCTTTCAGGGTAATTCTCGGGTAGAGGTCGGCCGTGGCCACTCCGATGCGGGCCGTGGCTGAGGCCATCCGCCGATCCGCTTGCCGCACGTCCGGGCGCCGCTTGAGAAGCGTCGCCCCGTCTCCCACAGGGATTAGGTCGGTCAGATGCGGGGGTGTGACGCACTGGTTTACCTCAGGGGGTGCCATGGACGGGGCTCGTCCAAGCAGGGCGGCCAATTGGAACACAGCCGATCGACGCTGGCCTTCGAGGGGAGGAATGCTGGCTCTAACCTGAGCCACCAGACCCTGCGCTCTGACTACGTCGAATTGCGAATTGGCGCCGGCCTCGTTCCGATGGACGGTGATATCCGCTTCGTGAGTCACGATGTCGAGAGATCGCTTCGCAACTTCTATCTGTTCTCCAAACGCACAGATCTGCCCGTACGCCCGCGCCGTCTCCGCAGCCACGGTGATCTTCACGCTGTCGTGTGCTGCTGCCACAGCTTCTGCGTCCGCGCGAGCAGACTCGACTGACCTGCGAACCCGGCCCAGGTAGTCGAGCTCATAGCCAACGCTCAGCGCCGCTTCGTGGATCCAGATGGTCTGCGATCGGCGGCCGGTGAGATTCAGGATTTCGTCGGTGCCTGCGTCCCGACCGCGGGTGGATCCAACTTCAGCTTTCGTTTGAGGAAGCCATGCGTCGCGGGCGATATCGAGCGCAGCGAGCGAGGCCTGTAGATTCGCCTCGGCAGCGCGTAAGTCAGTGTTGGCCTTGAACGCTTCGTCCAACAGTTTGTCGAGCGTTGGATCGTGATACAGGCGCCACCAGTCATCGGGCGGCTCGGCGGGTGTTTCTGCCGATGCCGATACGGATACCAACGGAGCCTCAGCGCCAGGCGTCGGGGGGGCAGGATGATAATTCGGTCCGAGCGTGCAACCTGCCACGATAACGACGACGGCGGCGAGCAAACCGGACGCAACACGCACGCTCATGGTGGCGGCTCCTTTCGAGGAGCAAACACAGGCATGTGCGAAGCAGGTCCGAGCGGAGCAGCCCGCCTGGTAACAATAAAAATCACAGTCAGGGCAGTTGCCGCTGCAATGACAACAAATGCATCGATGATTCCCTGCGTGATGGCACTGCCGTGTACAACATTATTCAACACGGCAGAACCCCGGGTGAACGCCGATTCAGGGTCGCCGGCGCGTGCGGTGGCCCCGCCATAGGCCTGGATACGTTGAATGACCTGTGGGTCGCCGACCTGAATGTGTTGTCCCAGGTGATTCGAGGCAATCTGACCCCGCACCCGGACAAACGTCTGGATGAACGCGCTGCCAATCTCACCGCCGAACAAACGGGCAGTCTGGATTGCGGCACCGAAGGTCAATGCGACCTGCGGGCGCAGATGCAGGACCGCGAAAAAGACCGTCCCGGACAGGGCAAAGCTCTGGCCCACCGCCTGCAGGAGCGCCGAAGGAATGAACTGATCGGATCCCCACACTGGCGTGAGCTTGTAGGAGATCATCAGGCAGGCGACACAGATGCACGTGAAGCCGAACACGGCGACGATGCGCGGATCGGCGCGGCGCAGGGTATAGCCCGCGATCAAACAAATCAGCAACTGCGGCGCTGCAATCCAGGTCAGCGTGTCGCCCACCTCCAATGCGCGAAAGCCGCGCACGGTCTGCAGGAACTGCGGTATGACGAGTGCCGTCGACAGGATCGTCAGTCGCAGAAACGAGATTAGCAGCAACATGCGCGGTAGAGGCGGTTCCCACACCACTCTCAAGTCGATGACCGCGTACGGGCACAGCCACTCGTGTATGAAAAATGCGATCAGCAGGATGCCGCCGGCCGTCAGCAGGCCGATGATGAGTGGCGAATTGAGCCAGTCCAGCCGGTTTCCCTGGTCGAGCGCGGCATAAATCAACGCGAACCCCGAGCCGCCGTACAGGAAGCCATAGACGTCGGCCCGCGGGCGGTTGGGATTGACCGGCTCCGGTTTGACGCCGAAATACAGGCACGCAACCATGACTACCGCGAAGGGAACGTTTTGCCAGAAAATAAAGTGCCAGGAAAGATAGTCGGTATACCAGCCTTCCAGCGAGGCTGAGATGTTGAGTGAAACTTCGAGGTTGAGTGCGTAAACGGCAATGCCGTATGCCCAGTACTTGGGCGGAGTGTTGCGCAGTACGAAGCTCAGTGTCAGGGGAATGAAAAAGCCGGATGCCATTCCGCCCAGGAACTGCAATATCAACAACGTCTGCAGGTTGGGAGAGAAGGGCTCGATGACGGAGATGACGGCAAAGGCTGCGGCCGCTCCCATCAACGACTTGCGGGTGCCGTAGATGGCGCCCAGCCAGATGGACACCAGGGTGACAGACATCTGGCCAACTGTCTGGGCGGTGGAGATCCACGCGCCTTCGTCAAAGCCGGCATGCACCGCGCCCCGGATGTCGGCCAGCCCGAGCGTCGACAGCCGGGTGTTGAGAGTTGAGATGAATGTACCCATGAACACGGCAGTGATGCCGAGCCAGGGGAATGTCGTGGCCGGCGCCGGTACTGCAGGAGCGGGTGGAGTTGCGGCAACCGCCGCAGGCACGCTCATCTATGCTCACCCGAACGCGTATCGACGATCGCGACAACCGACATTCCGGGGCGAAGTTTGTCCTTTAGACCGTCCGCATCGTCGATGACAATCTTGACCGCGATACGTTGTACGACCTTGGTGAAATTACCAGTCGCATTGTCAGGCGGCAACAGCGCGAACTGCGCCCCCGACCCGGGAGCAAATGCAACCACGTGCCCGCGCAACGTACGCCCCGGAAACGTATCCACCCGCACATCAGCCTTCTCACCAACAGCCATGTGCGTCAGCTGCGTCTCCTTGTAGTTGGCGATCACCCAGACATTGGGAAGCGGTGTGAGGGAGGTGACCTGGCCTCCCACACCCACCCACTGCCCGGGCTTCACCTGCCGCTGGCCGATCACACCATCCTGCGGAGCCACGATGCGCGTGTAGCCCAGATTGATTTTCGCGATCGCAAGATTGGCCTTCTGAGCTGCGAGAGCGGCCTGCGCCTGGGCTTGTTGAGCCGCCAGGACCGTCAGCTGGCGGCTCGCAGCGTTCGCCTGCGCGCGGGCTTGCTCGAGCTGGGCGGCCAGTTGCGCCTTCGTTGTCTGTAATTTCTCGGCCGCCTCAGTCGAGGAGGAGCCGGTCTTGAACAGCACCTGCTGGCGCGCCAGGTCCCGTGTGTTCTGCTCTGCATTGGCGGCTACCGCTGCCACACTGGCTTTCGCGGCTTGCACATTTGCGTTCTGCAGCTCCTGTTGCGCCTTCAGGGCTTCGATTTGCGCCGCGGCAGCCGCGACGCTGGCTGTGAGTTGATCGACGGTGGCGCGGTAGTCGTCATCAACGATCTCGGCGAGCAACTGCCCCTCGCGGACTCGCTCGTAGTCTTGAACGGGCATGCTGCGCACGTAGCCGGATACTTTCGCAGCGATCGGGGTCAGGTCGGACTGCAGATACGCATCATCCGTCGATTGCCGCCTCGAATCGGACTCCCACCGGGTCCAGCGCGTCGTGATCAGCACCAGCACGCCCACGGCGAGCAGAAAAACGATTGCCCGCCAGATCCAATCGGGCGGTGCACGCCAATTGAATGCGGATTTGCTATCCGTCATCGAGTTCTCCGTCCAGTCCCCATAACCCCCCTCGCGATCACAGTGTAGCCAACCCGGCGGCAGCCCGCGATGCTGTCTCGGACGCCCCGTCCCGGTCTTGAACGACCGTGCGATTCGTGATTCGCTTCAAATGTCAAGTATTTGGCGGCGGACAGCCGGGTGCCACAAAGCTGTCATCTGAACAAGTTACTTTTCTGCGCAAAGCAAACGAGCGAAGCGGAGGTTCGGAGAATATGCACAGTTATCGGTGGGTGGCAGGCTGCGCGGCATTCTGCGCAATCGGTGGGTTGGCACACGCGGACGAAGGGCGGGAATTCCGTTCTTTCCTGGTGCCGGGCTCTCTGGTCATCAGCAGCAGTACATACGATAGAACTCGCGGAGCGGTTGCCTCGCTGAAGGTTGGCACGCCGCTCGCCGGCACCGACGCTGCAACGACAGCAGCAATCGCTGACAACAACTACGTGACCGTCTGGAACAACGAAACGGCTGACGCCAGTTTCGGTGTGACTTCGCCGATCCGTCTGACTGAAGTAGATCCACGTACGGGACGCGCTTTCGGCTCGATTTCGGTCCCGACAGAGCAGGTGGTCACCAGCTTCCCCTCCAAGTCCGAGTTAGGACTGCACATATCGCGAGACCGGCAAGGAGCTCATCTGGTGTTTGTTGGCTACGCCGGCTCCGATGCAGGAGCCCTGGACGTGTCGAATTCTGACGCGGTTGCGGGTCAGGACCCTACGAATCCGGTAACCTTTGCCTTCGGCTCCCAGTACGCTTTTCACCGGACAATCGTCTCGCTGGATGAGCGCGGGCATTTCGCATATACGCCCACTGTCGACTACGGCGGCAACAATGGACGTTCCGCGTTGCTCGGTTCGAATGGACTGTACTATGTCGTTGGTAATGCCAACAACGGCAACGCCTCGACGTTTGGATCCAACGGCACAAACCCTGATGTGACCGAGACTACCGGTCTCAATGTAGTGAAACCGATCAATTCACAGTCGGTGAATGTGGCCATCCCGGCGGGTAACTCAGCTGAAGTCGATCCCCTCCTGCAATTCCCCTTGGGAAAGAATGGAGCGCTCGACAAGGCAGGCAAGGACGATAATTTCCGCGGCGTGACAGAGTTCGGCGGAGCGTTATATTTCACCAAAGGCAGCGGCAGCAACGGCATGGATACGGTCTACACCGTCAGCTCACTGCCCACCGTGGCAAATGCAGCAGCGGCGACGATCAGCGTCGTGCCGGGCTTTCCAACCGATTCGGCGCGAGCAACCGGCGGCAACTTCACCCCCTTCGCAGTGTTCTTTGCGAACGCCAATACGATGTATGTGACTGACGAGGGGACGGGTGCCAGTGTGGACGCAACCCAGCATGCTGGGCTGGAGAAGTGGAGCAAGGTGGGTGGAGTCTGGCAGCTCGACTATGTGCTCACCAATGGTTTGGTTGGCAAAGTTGACACCAATCTCGTCGGCCCCGACGGCCAATATCCGGACGTCACGACGGTCGGTCTGCGCAATCTCACAGGTGCTGTCGGCGAAGACGGCGTCGTAACGTTGTGGGCTACGACATCGACGACCAGCGCCGCCGGCGACAACGGTGCGGACCCGAATAAAGTGGTGTCAATTACTGACGACCTTGCCGCTACTACCATGACGGCCCGCGTCGCTCGCGAGAGCTTCCGGACTATCGTCGGGCCTACCTACGGCACTGTGTACCGCGGTGTCGCCTTTGTGCAGGAAGAATGCGACCGCGATGATCATCATCGTGGGCATGACTGCGACTGATAAAGAGGTGGATCCGGTCGCTCGGCCCCAAACGGCTTAGGTCGAGCGACCTCGAAGCGGATGCTCACTATTTCGTATACGGCAACGAAATATACAATTTCCCCAAATCCGTCAGCTGCCCTGCAGTGCCCAACAGGCTGGTGAAGTGAACATCATTGTTCATCCGCCCGGTAAACCAGGAATACCTGACCACATCCGCCCGCGACTCGCACGTCGCCACCATATCCTTCATCTGCGCTTCCTGTTTGGCCAGCGTATCAATCTGGGCCCCGTCGTTCAGCGAATGCCAATTCGCAAACTCCGTAACCCAGAACTGCTTGCCATACTTGGTCAGCCGGTCGAGCTGGCCTGACAGGCCGTAGTCATACCAGTGGAACGCCAGGTAATCGATCTGCGGGCTGCGTCCGTTATTGGCCGCCTGATAGGCGGCAATGAACGCATCCATCCAGACAACCGGATCGCTGTAGCCGGTCATGGTCCCCCAGGTAATCTGGGGACCCACAATCTTCACGCCGGTGTGCGCTGAGATCGCCTCAAAGCCGGGCCAGATGGCCGCGGCCTGGGCCGGTGTCAGATTGGACTGATCGGTCAGATTGGGCTCATTGAGTACCAGCAGGTATTTGATGTTGGTGTTGGCGGTTAGATATGCCTCGACAGCGGTGGTGTTGTAATTCCCATTCCACAGCATCGGGTAGTAATCCATCCCGTACTGGGCAACGTTGTCGGCCGGCACAGCCTTGTTGGGCTGTGAGCCCCAGTTGTACCACCAACTGACACCGGGCGAGAGGGCGGCAAAGTCGAGCGGATCGGCCATATCGTAGGCAACCCCGCGTTTCGCGCTCTTCGCAACGGGCGCGACTGGCGGCGAGG
>JAXDQF010000063.1:0-24590 GCA_034668025.1 Gammaproteobacteria bacterium
GGTCTCCGTGCCGCGCGCGATGAAGTCGATGTTGCTGCGCCTCGCTCTGTTTTACTTGCTCGCTTTGAGTGTAATCCTCGCGGTCACGCCCTGGAATCAGGCGGGGGCCCGCATCGTGACAGAAAGCCCGTTCGTACGGGTATTTTCCAATGTTGGACTTCCGGCGGCAGCCACCGTGATGAATCTCGTTATCATCAGCGCCGCACTCTCTGCAATGAATGCCCAGTTGTACCTCTGCACGCGCATGCTGTTTTCGCTTGCGCGGTCCAACAATGCTCCCGCAGCACTGGGTGTCGTGAGCTCACTTGGTACACCGTGGCGCGCAGCCTGTGTCTCGGTCGTTGGTGTGCTCTTCGCGACGGCGACGGCATACATGAGTAACGAGGCGTACAACTACTTGATCGGCATCTCCCTGTTTGGCGCAATCGTCACCTGGATGATCATTCTTGCGACACACTTGATGTTCAGAAGAAGGCTCTCCCGGGAAAGGCGCGCACAGTTGCCTGTCCAGGCGCCCCTTTTTCCTTACCCGCAAATCCTGGCGCTGGCGCTCCTCACGGCAATACTCATCACCATGGGCATGGATCGGGATTTCTGGCGCCTTTCAATCATCGTGGGAATTCCCTGGGTGCTGTTGGTGAGTCTTTGCTACTTGGCGGTTCGGGCACGGCGCTCGAGGGTCGATGCGCGACGCCTGACGAACGGTGTGTTGGTGAAAACAAATGAGTGAATTGACCGATCTGAACCCTCAGGCCAGGCAGATGGCGGACGAGTCGATGGTGCGGACGCTGGCCGCACAGGCGAGCGCGATTTGGCCCCAGGAACGGACGCTGATCGGGCGCTACGTTTTGCCGGCCGCGCCGCGCATTCTCGATGCGGGCTGTGGTACCGGTGAGGCAGCCTCGCGGCTCGCAGATATCTTCCCCCGAGCGCGAGTTCTCGGGGTAGACATCGTGGATACCAGCTTGGATCTCGCGAGGAGGCGCTATGCCAACCTCGCGCCGCGGCTATCGTTCGAACACCGCAGCGTGTTCGGGCTGGAGCTGCCGGCGCAGTCATTCGACCTCACTGTTTGCCGCCACGTTTTGCAGGCGATTCCCTATCCGGACCGCGTTTTAGCGGAACTCGTCAGAGTCACCCGTCCGGGCGGTTATGTGCACCTCATCGCTGAAGATTACGGAATGATTCATTTCGAAGCGAGCGAGCCCGATCCGAAGGCATTCTGGGATGTGGTGACCGAAAGTTTCGCCACGGCCACTGGTACCGACTTGCAAATCGGGCGGCACGTGTTTGGCATTCTGGCCAGGCTTCCGGTGTCTGATATCAGAATCGACTACCTCGTCGTGGACACCCTCCGAGTGCCCCGCCACACATTGGCAGCCATGTTCGAGTCGTGGCGGGACGGTTACGCCGAGGCAGTTGGGCTGATGACCCGCCTGTCGCAAGAGTCGGCACTTTCGTATTTCAACCACATGATCGAGCAGTTGCGCGACCCGACGCGCTACGCCGTATGGCTCGTTCCCGTGGTGAGCGCACGGGCCATGTAGATGCCCCCGGAAGTAGAGCCGCCAGGGGACGAATGGCCTATACATTCGCCCCGATGCTGGCCGAAGCTAGCACTCCTTTTTCAGTTAGAATCAGGGGTTTGCGGCGGCGACATGGACCTGAAGCGGCTCGATTTGAATATGCTGGTGATCCTGGATGCCCTCTATGAAGAGGGTTCTCTTACGCGTGTGGCCGAACGCCTGCTGCTGAGTCAACCGACGATCAGCGCGTCTCTGGCAAAGTTGCGCAGAGCGCTGAACGATGAGCTCTTCATTCGGATACACGGAATGATGCAGCCAACCGACCGGGCGATGCAGTTGCGGGCACCGGTACGGAAAATCCTTCAAACCCTGCGATTCGAGATTCTCGAACAGGCTGCGTTTGACCCCACCTCACTCGCCGAGACCCTCACTATCAGCACGTCTGATGTTGGCGAGCTCGAGTTCCTTCCGGGACTGCTGGAACGCCTGGCACAACTTGCGCCACGCGCCTCGATCCGCACGGTCATGCGCGATCCACGTGCACTCGCCGATGCGATGGAAGCGGGCGATGTCGATGTTGCCATCGGGTACTTTCCGGATTTGCAGGCCGCGGTCTTCAAGCAACAGGTGCTCTTCAGCCACCCGACCGTGTGTCTCGTGCGGCGGGACCACCCGCTGTATGGCAATGGCATCACGCTCGAGCAGTATCGGGAAGCCCGGCACCTGATCGTGTCTCAGCAAAGCCGTCACCGGGATGTCGTTGATGAGGCGCTGAGCGAAGCGGGAATCGAGCGCAACATTGCGCTCACGATCTCGCATTTCGTCACTGTGCCGGCCCTCATTGCGCAGTCGGATCTGGTTGCGACGGTGGCGCGACCGATTGCGAGACAACAATCCCGGTTCTATCCGATCACTTTGCTCGAGCCCCCGTTTGCGATTCCCCTGATGCAGATCAAACAGGTATGGCATCGCCGGTTGGACAACAATCCCAAGCTCGTGTGGTTGCGCCAGCTCATTGCCGATATGAGCCAGAACAAGCCGCACATGTAGCCACCCGATCGCGCTAGTCGCGGTAGCGAACCAACGCATCGCCCAACGCTTCTTCGAGCGGCCCAAGCCAAGCCTCGTAATGCCGCCACTGCAAGAGCCCGCTTCGAAAGATCGGCAGACGAACCTGCTCCGAGCTTGCCGTGTTGACAGTGCGTTGGTTCCTGTAAAACTCGACACAGGTCGGTTCAAATTCCAGCCCGCAGAACTGCATCATGCGCCGAACGCTGCCCTCAACATCCTCCACTACGTCCTCGTAGCAGAGATGCAGCGCTCGTCCAGGAAGTACGCCGTCCCAGTGTCGCATCAGCTCGAGATAATTTCGGTAGTAGTGCGCCACACTCTCGATGCTATACGTAAACTCCTGCCCGCTCGCAAACAGCTGCTTCAGGTTACTGAAACAGCAGGCCATCGGCTCACGCCGCACGTCAATGATCTTCGCCTTCGGCAACATCAGGTGGATGAGGCCGATATGCCGGAAATTATTCGGCATCTTGTCAATGAAGAAGGGCTGGCCCATCCCGGGCTGGCCCATCCCGGGCTTCCCCCTGCGATAGGCGCGGGCGCCGTCGATGTATCTCTCCCCTAATCTGCCGAACTGAGCGTCTTCGAGCTCAGCTAACACCTCAGGATAGCGCGGTTGATTGCCGTCGGCCTCGCGTCCCTGTAGCGCCCGAACGATCCGCTCGACCTCATACAACTCCTGTGTCCCCTCAACCTGCGAATGAGATGCCAGGATTTGCTCAATCAAAGTCGACCCTGAGCGCGGCAACCCGACAATGAATATCGGAGCAGGATCCGGCAGGCCAACGCCCGCGCGTGCGGCAAAGAAATCGGTCGTGCACACCTCGATCTGCCCGCGCGTGTTGAGCTCAGTGAGCAGGGGGTCGTAGCGGCTCCGGATCCGCTTGAGTGCGTTGCCCTGCTCGTAGTAGCGCCAGGACTCCGCATATTCCCCCCGATCCTCGAACGCCTTGCCCAGCGAGAAGCACAAATGATATCGATCAACGAGCTGCGTAGCAGACGCGGCCTCCTCAGCGCGCATCCGCTCAATTTCATCCGCTGTAAACCGATACGTCTTGAGATTGGCCAGGCTCCAATAAGCATCGCCGAAGCCGGGTCGGGCGGCCGCAGCCGCTCGATAGGACTCGATCGCGTCGTGCGGCCGGCCAACCGCCTTCAGTGAATTGCCGAGTAAAAGCTGCAGATGAGGCCAACTCGGCTCCGCGGCAACGAGCTCGCGGTACAAAGTAATTGCATGCTCGTGTTCCCCAACACCCGCATAGGCTGTCGCTTGGAGTGACAGGTAATCCCTGTTGCCGGGCTCGAGCTTCAGCACAGTGGCGATCTCCTCGCGCGCCTGTGGATACTTCTGTCGATCGATCAACAACCGGGCGTAGTCGGCTCGCGCAGCGCGGTAGTTTGGTGCGAGTTTCAGCACCTCCTCGAACAACCCTTGCGCATCTTCGAGAGCGAGGCGTTGATGCGCGATCCGCCCAAGCAGACGGAGCGCCTCGACGTGATTGCCTGATTCACGCAGGTATGCCCGGATGATTCGTTCCGCCGAACCGAGCTCACCGTCGCAGAACAGACTTCCGGCCTGTACGATCTGCGGAGGCAGTCGCCCCAGCATCGCGAGCTGTTGGGCCGCCGACCCCGCCTTTAACACATCCTCTTTGCCGCGGTACAGGCTCTCGAGCATTCTCCAGCTCGAAGGCAGCGCCGGATTGATGTTGACGCCGCGTTCGAGAGCCTCGATTGCGCCCGGCACATCGTTCATGGCTGCAAGACAAAGACCGCGCTCCTCAAACGCGCGACTGAATTGAGGGTGTTGGCGCTGGAGGTGTTCGAGTGTTGCCAGTGCGGAAGCGGTTTGATTGAGGGAACGTTGGTTTACGGCAGTCAGGTATAGAGCCTCGCGACTGCCGGCGACCGCCGACTCGAGCGTTGCAATCGCAGCCAACGCATCACCGTGACACCTTTCTTCGGTCAGTCGCTGAATTCGATACAACTTCACGGAATCGTCATCGGCTTGCAACTGCGCGTTCCTATTTTGCATCGCTGATGGCGCGACTCGCGCGCCTGCTACCAATTATCGCACCTCGTCGGGACGGGGAACGGGAGTGACACTGTGAAGAATACCGATCGGCGTGAATTTCTACAGTTGCTCGGCATGGGGGCAATGGGCAGCACGCTCAACGCAAACATCGCCAGGGCGCTCGAAATCCCGGCGAACAATCGCACACGCAGCATTCGGGACGTCGAGCACGTCATCATCCTGATGCAGGAAAATCGGCCGTTCGATCACCATTTCGGTACCTTGAAGGGCGTTCGCGGCTTCAACGATCCGCGCGCCGTCAACATCCACCTGCCGCTGCTGAGCGGTAACGGAACCACCCTGGCTTCGGTATTCCTCCAGCCGGCCGGGGCCGCTAACGTGGCGCTCGGGTACGGAGTGCTCCCCAACTCGGGAACGCTGGGCGGTCCCGCAGACGGAGCGTTTGTCATTCCGCCGTTTCGCGTGAATCCCAAGTCGGTCAGCCCGAACCTGTTGAGTGTGGGATTGACCTATTTACCGGGAACGGATCATAGCTGGGGCGCGACCCACGCTTGCTGGAACCAGGGACAGTACGACAGTTGGGCGAGCGTAAACGGCCCGATGGTCATGTCGTACATGACGCGACAGGACATCCCGTACCACTGTGCTCTCGCGGATGCGTTCACCGTCGGCGACGCCTATCACTGTTCGATCATGGGACCGACAAATCCCAATCGCACCTACCTTTGGACCGGTTGTGTCGGAAATCTGGACGGACTGGGTGCGGGCGGCACCGATGGTCACGGTGCCGGACCGATGACCGCCAATGGGCTCAGTCCAAATGGCGCGCCCTGGACATTTGAGACATTCCCCGAAGTGCTGCAAACCGCGGGTATCAGCTGGAAGATCTACCAGGACCTGGCGGGAGCCACCTTCGCCCCCGATTTTGGCGACGGCACCGGCAACGCATTCGTCGGCAACTTCGGGGACAACACGGTCCTCTATTTCAACCAGTACGCGACGACCGCGCCGGGTAATCCGCTGTTCGACAACGGTTGCACAGGCACCGGGATCCTCAAAACGATCCCGGATGCCAGCGCCCCTGCAGCGGATTGGAAAGCCTGGCAAGCGACACTGTTCGATCAACTGCGTAGTGACGTCAAGAAGGGAACGCTGCCGCAGGTGTCTTGGGTCGTAGCACCCGCCGGCTATACCGAGCACTCCGATTGGCCGGTTGACTACGGTGCCTGGTACATCTCACAGGTTCTCGACGTCCTCGTGTCGAATCCCGAGGTGTTCAGCAAGACCGTGCTGATCATCAACTACGACGAGGCGGATGGCAGCTTCGATCACATCACTCCGCCGGTTCCGCCGCAGTCGCCCGCGTTCGGCGCGTCGACCGTTGATTTCCACAACGAGATCGTCACAACGTCCGACCCCCACGGCCCGATCGGCCTCGGCACCCGCGTGCCGTTTCTCGTGATCTCGCCATGGACCAAAGGTGGCTACGTCAACTCACAGGTCTTCGATCACACCTCCGTGATCCAGTTCATCGAGAAGCGCTTTGGTGTGGTTGAGCACAACATCTCCCCGTGGCGGCGTGCGGTGTCCGGCGACCTGACCAGCGTATTCAATTTCAGGAATCCGAACGAAGCCCGCGTCAGCCTTCCGTCCACCGATGGCTTCCTGCCTCCCGTGAACGAGCTCGCGGGTGGCAATGTCGACGCGTTCATACCGACCCAGAGTCAGGTGATCGTCGGATTGCCGAAGCAGGAAAAAGGCGTGCGCCCCTCACGGGCATTGCCGTATGAGCTGGATGTTCACGGCCAACTGACCTCAACGACAACCTTCCAGCTGGAGTTCCTCAACACCGGAAAGGCTGCTGCGGTGTTCGAAGTTCGCTCCGCCAATCCGGCGGATAACGTTCGCATGTACACGGTTGAAGCCGGTAAGAACCTCACCGGCACGTGGACGATCGCCTCACAGTACGATCTGTCGGTTTACGGCCCGAACGGCTTCGCGCGCTTTTTCAAGGGAAGCACCGGCGCCAACGCGGCAGCCGTGGTTGTACAAACCCGCTACGGAAGGGGCGATCACGGCGCTGTCGAGCTTCGGATCACCAACACCGGCAAGAGCAAAGCAACGGCCATCCTGGTCGATGCGTACACAGGCGACCAGGAGCTGCGCTTCCTGCGGCCCGGCGAGACTCTCGAAACTGACAATCGCTGCGACCGGTTCTATGGGTGGTACGACTTTGTCATCAAGGTGAATGAGGATTCAACCTTTGAGCGCCGCGTTGCGGGCCACGTCGAAACCGGCGAAGACAGCTTCTCGGATCCCGCGCTTGGCGGGCTGGTGAAGCTCAAGGCGTAACAGGCGTCGGCGTCTGCCGGCACCTGTGTGCCGGCAGAGCCTCACATCCTCTTCCCCGCAAGGATCTTCGCCACCGCATCGCGGCGCCTGGAGACCTCCAGCTTCGAGAAAATTTTCTTGAGGTGAAATTTGACAGTGTGATCCGTGATGCCCATGCGCCGCGCAATCACTTTGTTGGAGAGCCCTTCGGCGAGATGCCCCACAATCTCGCGTTCCCGTAAATTCAACAGCTCGCTGTCCGGCCGCGCCATCGAGCTGCCAATTGCGCGGCGAATCGTTTCCAGATGACGGCGGGCATAGGCGTCTATGTTCTCCGTCATGAGTGCCTCGATCGACGCATCGAGTGTCGTGCCTTCTTCCGAGAAGGGCGCGACGAAACCCTCCGGATACGCGAGGAGCACGGCCTTCAGAAGCGAAGAGGCCGCCGCGGCGCCGCCCCCTCGCGCGCCTTCTATCAGTGCACAGAAAACATGACCTTTGATTTCAGCCTTCAGCCGTCCGCCGCTCTGACCCGCCCGAGTAAGACTGCGTGCGAGTGCAAGCGCTGCGTCCCACGCTCGTTGAGCGATCGCCAGCCTCAGGGCGGCGTTGAGCGCGGCCTCACGCTCACGCCATCCCAGCGTCTCCGCGAGTACCCCCACGGGATTAGCATGCGCTCCCAGATCGAAATCGGCTGCGAGCTTTTCCGCTACAGCGACATCACCCATTCGAGCGCGATACTCGATCTCCAGGCATGTCAGGAAGTCAGGCAGCGCTTCGAGGCCTCTGCGTTGCGCTCGCTGGCGCGCGTCCTCCAGAAACGCTAACACCGCTGGGCCGCCTTCGCTCATCCACAGGCGCACGGCGAGGGCCGGATAGACAATCGCATACTGATCGAACCAGGATTCGGTGATGCTGTGCTGCGCGAGGGCATGCTTCATTGCATCGACTGCGCTGTCACTGAACTCCTGCTCGTACCGGATCGTCGCGAGCATGAGCTTCAGAAGGGTCGGGGTACTGATGTCGTCGGGAACCTCGAAGTCGGACTGTTTCTGATACCGGGCGATCAGCTCGAGCGACTTGCGCAGGCGCCCGCGTGCCATGAGCACCAACACTTCGTGACCCACGATTTGAGTGTGGCCATAGCGGGAGAGTTGAACTGTGTCATAGATCGTGCGACCGCGCGCCATCGCGGCGTCGGCAGCATCGAGATCGCCGCGGATCTGATGCACCAGCATCATTACGATCTCGCAGGCTCCACGGATGGTCGCGTCGCCTCCCGCCACACCGATCACGACGTCGATGAGCGCTTCGACGCGACCCGACATGCGCGACATCTGGCAAAAGAAAATCAGATCAATGAGATTGCCTTCCGCCAACAGCCAGTCACGCTGGCCGCCCGCATCGACCGTGAACCCGTGAGTCTGCTCACGGATCCGTTCGAGCATGGCCCGCCCGTCAACAAAGAATCCAGCCTTGAAGTGCACGATCGCCGCCATGATCTGCAAACGCGGATGCTGCGCGCAAAAGCTCTCCGGAAGCTCACGCAGGATGGCGCGCAACATCGGGGCACCATCGGCCACAACAATATGAATTGGGCGCAGGGCGCGGATCACATGCTCCACGGTGTCGGTGTCCCGCGAATCGAGCGCTGCACGAATCGCTTCCGGAAAGCGGTGCTGCTCGAAAAACCAACGCGAGGCATTGATGGCGAGCCGCGTGCGACGAGCGACGTCCTGGCTCAAAGTCTGGCGCAAATGCTCGAGCAGTAACGGATGCAAGCGATAGACGGTCGTGTTGTTCTCTTGCCCCGTCCACATGAGCGATGAGATGTTGTGCGCGATGATATGCAGCAGGCGCGCGCTGTCATTGCGCTCGCGCATTGCGTCGACGAGCTCGGCGCTGGCCTCGTCGCGATCCGCAATGTCGATCAGCAGTTCGAACTGCTCCGGGGGCAGACTCGAGAACAACTGCTCGGCAAGATAGTTATGCACCTCCTCGACGTGGCTGCCGAAGGTTTGACGCGTATCGCGCGTGCGATAGCGCTTGCGCCATAGGCGATACAGCTCCGCCGTGACGGGCCAGCCTTGCGTACGCACGGCGACTTCCTTCACCTCCGCGGAATCGGCGTCGAGCTCCAGCATCCAGGCCAGTTCCTCGTGTCGTAGTCGCAACTGGTAGCTGTCGATCAAGCGGAGCTTGCCCTCGAGTTGCAGCGCTGACACGGGGAAGGCCGGAAACACTCGCGAGGCAATGACAAAGTGGATCGAGGCCGGCGCCAGCTCGATCAGAGAAGCGACCATCGCCGCGATCGCGGGCTCGTTGACGCGTTCGAAGTCATCGATGATCAGGATCAGAGTCTGGCCAGCGAGCTCCAGCCCCAGCAGGATGTCTTCAACAGTGATGTCCTCGCGGATCCGCCCATCGATGAAAGGCGGATGCTCGCCTAAGTCGATGCCCGACTCGACCATTGCGGCGGCCACCATTGCGAGGAACGCAGACGGATCTCGCTCGGCCTGCGATGCAGCGTAGTACGCCACAGGGATTTGCTGTTGATCGAGGCGTTGGCACCACTGAGAAATCAGCGTGGTCTTGCCATAACCTGCATGCGCGATGATCAACGTAACGCGCGTTTGTAGCGTCTCGTCGAGGCTGCTCAACAGCTCGCGCCGCTCGCACAAACGCCCGCCGCGCTTCGGGGGCTTCAGCCGACTGCTGTTGCCGAGTGCGGGACGTTCGCCGGGCGATGGGCGCTTTGCCGTCATATCGCCCATCATTCTATGAGGGAGCAGCGTCATCGCCAAAGTCGCGCCGCCGCGTGCCTCCCGTTAGTTGAGAAACCCGAAGATGTGATGGCTGAAGCACTGCCACTCCCCGTCCGCACCCCGGCGCCAACCTGAGCCGTAAGCGAGCCGCGCGCCGTTCATGGTCGTGGCCATCTCGGCCGCGCTCGGCATGCCGGGCCCCAGATCGCCCGAGAACTCCTCCTGGACTTCGGCAAAGGCCAGCGAGGTCGCCAGGGTGCCCATGCCGCGCACAGTGATTCCCAGGAAGCGGATCGAGCAGCTCTTGATCTTGCGATCGAGCTCAATGAAGCGCGCCTTGTTCATGCGCCCGCCGGCGAATTTGGGGTCGACGGTGAATTGAAAGTCGTCGGTGAGAATGTGCTCCAACTGATCGAAGTCCCCGGCCATGAGCGCGCCGGTCCAGCGCTCCAACTGCTCGACGACTCCTTCGTAACCAGGCTGAATATCTTTCATCTGTGCTCTTTCCGCGGCGGGACCAAACGCACTATAGAGGCGGCGCTGTCACTGGCGCCGATCGCAATGGCTAGTGGCCATACGAATACGGATAGCGGCGGACGTTGGCTGCTCTTTCTGCGGCTACTCTAGGATTCGCCGCACCGAAGTCGAGGAGCCTCGTGGCTGACCACACCATTGCCGTATTCGATCGCTTCGCGGGTGAGCCTGACTTCGGCCTCACGGTTGCGCCGCGTCCGGAACCCGGGGCCGACGAAGTGCGCTTCAAAGTAGAGGCGTTTGCGCTCAACCAGGCCGACTTGCTCCTCACGCAGGGACGGCACTTCGTGAAGGCCGACCTTCCGATCCGTCTCGGCTATGAGGGATGCGGTGTCGTCGATGAGGTCGGGAGTAATGTGACACGGGTGTCGGTTGGCGACCGAATCGCGTGCGTTCCGAATGTCGATGGGCCTTATTGGACGGCCGGCGAATACGCATTGGCTCAAGAGCGCTTTGTCGTGCCCTGGCCTGAAGGGTGGTCGGCTGAGCAGGCCGCCGGACTGTGGATGCAATACCTCACACCGTATTTTCCTTTCGCGGAGCTCTTCCCAATTCGGCCCGACGATTGGGTGATGATCACCGCGGCGAGTGGAGGAACCGGTCTCGGGTCCATCCGCGTTGCAAAACGGCTGGGAGCGCGAGTCATTGCCACCACCCGATCGGCGCACAAGATCAAGACATTGCTCGAGCATGGCGCCGACGTGGTGCTCTCGACTGAGCAGAACGATTTCGTTGCTGCAGTGATGCAGGCAACCGGCGGGGAAGGTGTTCGATTAATCGATGACACGTTATGTGGGCCGTATGTTCCGAAGCTGGCGGAGACCTTGGCCGACAAAGGCATCCTGTTCATTCATGGCGCACTCGCCGGCGACAACACGCTGTCCTTGCCTGTACTGACGCTCGTCTATCGGCGTGCCGGTATCTATGGCTACTCGATGATCAACGAGCTGCGGCGGCCGGGTGCGCTCGAACGGGCACGGGATTGGGTGTTGGCAGCCATCGCGAAAGGCGAGCTGCCGCCGCCGACGATCGATACCACATTTCCGTTCAAAGATGTTCGCGCCGCCTACGAACGGATGCGTGCCGGCAAACAGACGGGGAAGATCATCGTCAAAGTCGAGCAGAGAGGCGGATGAAGACCAGCACCGTCGTCCGTCTCGCATGTGTCAACGCGCTCGGTTTTTCCGCCTCAACCGTGATGCCGCTATGGCTGGGCAGCATTGCGAAAGAGCTTGGCATGCCGCCCTGGTTTGCGGGTGCGGCGGTGTTTGCTCAACTGGGTGGCGCCGCCATTTTCAATCTGGCGACACCGTTTTTGTTCCGCAACGTACCGCCGTTGAACCTGGCGAGAATCGCCTTCGCCATCGCAGCGTTGGCCTACCTGGCGGCCATGACGCACTCGCCGTACATATTCATCGTCGCTTGCCTCGTGTGCGGGTCCGCGCTCGGCACCGTCCTCAATGTGACCAACCGGTTGATGGGCAGCGTCGATCATGTGCAGAAGGGATATGCGATCTTCGTCATGCTCGAGATTGTCGTGGCGGTGTCCTTGTTTCTCACTAGCGCGGGATTGATCGACCGCGTCGGACTGTTCGCTGTCTTTCCGGTCGTGAGTGTGAGCGCGGTGTTGGGTGCGTTGCTTCTATGGAAGCTCCCGATAGCAGCTCTCATCGAGGGCCGGCCGGCAATGCCAGGCGATCCCGCACTACGTCGAGGGGCGGTGTTGACGTTGGCGTCGTTTGCCCTGTTTTTCGTTGGGCAGGCAGCACTCAACTCGTTCATGCCCACCATCGGCATCGCGAGCGGGCTCAGCACGTTACAGGCCAGCCAACTCATTGGCCTGAGCATGCCGTGCGGTTTCGTCGGCGCATTGCTCGCGAGAGTAGTGGGCGAGCGGGTGAGGCCCGTTGTCCCCGTGATGATCACCGTGATCGTGCTGGCGTGCACCGCACTGCTGCTCGCCGCCGCACCATCTCGTGTCATGTTCATCATCGGCGTCGTCGTCCTCGCCATCACGACGCTGTTTTCTCTGCCTTATTTCTTCGCGCAACTCGGCTCCTTCGATCCAAATGGGCGCTACACGAGCTTTGGCCCGGCCATGATGCTCGTCGGCCTGGCGTTGGGGCCGAGCAGTGCCGTGCTGCTTCAGGCGAATATCGGACTCGCGGCGGTCGGGTGCTTCTCCGCTGTGCTTCTGGCCGTCGGCGGAATCTGCTTTGCCGCCGGCACTACCCGTATTCGCATGCTGACTAGCCTGCGCGGTGCGCCTAGTCCGTAGCCTGACGCTTAGTCTTTGACCGACGAAAGATTTACGGAGAGCTGCTATGGACACCTTCCGCGTCGGACCCAATGCTGCCAACAGCTACATCGTGGAGGGTGGCACCGTCGACATGACGCGACCCGCCAAGCCGCCGCGCAAGGCGGCCATGAACGCGCAGCCGCAGAACGTGGTTATCGATCTCAACCGGACGGCCGTTGTCGTGGTCGACATGCAGAACGACTTCTGCTCGCACGGCGGCTGGTTCCATACACTCGGCGTCGACGTCTCAGGCATTCACGCCATCTATCCCCGCATCAAGTCGGTGACCGATTCGGCACGCAAGCTCGACATTCCCGTGATCTGGGTCGGCTTCGGCATCCGTGAAGATCGGGCCAATCTCGCACCGATCATCCGGTATCCGTTCGCCCGGGTGGGCGGCGGCATGGGCCTCGGCGACAGCATTCAGGGACGCGGTCGCAGTGAGCCTCACAAGATATTGGCGAAGGACAGCTGGGGCGCGCAGGTGGTACCTGAGCTCGGCGCGCAGCCGAACGATCTCTTCGTAGACAAGCATCGCATCAGCGGCTTCTGGGATTCGCCGCTCGATTCCATTCTGCGCCAGCGGGACATTCGCACCGCCGCCTTCATGGGTGTGAATTCCGACGAGTGTGTGTTCGCTACCCTGCTGGATGCCAGCTTCCATGGTTACGACACGATCATGATCGAGGATGGCACCGCGACCAGCTCTCCGGCGAGCTGCCACGAAGCTGCGCTCTATCAGGTCCGATTCTGTTTCGGCTTTACGGTGACTTCGAAGGACTGGCTGGCGTCGATGCGGTGAGCGCTTCGATGGGCCTGAAGTCCTCGTCGATGCCGAAACATCGCGGGCCCAGCACTTTCAGGCTTTCCGGCCGGCGCAGCATCGGATCTGCGCTGTAGCCGAGTACCTTTACCCGCTGCCCGTAGGCCAACATCTCCGCCGTCAACGGCTCGCCGCTTTCGCGATCGAGAAGGCTGATGAGGTCGGGTACCACTGTGACGGTCTTGCCGTTGATTCGCGCGATGGTGTACTCGTTGCGAATCTCAATGGTGCATTCGTCCGTGGAGTTGCCTGGAGCCTGGATGGTAGCCAGGCCCCAATGCCAGCTGTCGCGCGTCTCGTGCACCACATCTGCGATCTTGCCGTCGAACAGGATCCTGGCAGTACGCCCCTCCCAACTGTTGAGATACGTCAGCAGGTCGGCGAACACATCGCTCGAGCTCTCGCGTGCTCTGCGAATACAGCGGCCAATCTCCAGCGTCTGTGTCAGAGTGCGCTTGACCGCGACTTCCCCGGCTTGCTTGCCCGACATCGGATAGATGGACATGAACGCCATCGAGCCCATCGCCATGCAGATCACGCGGCACATTTCCTCGGCCATCTTGTCGCTGACTGCTTCGACGGTCACGACGTTGCCGGAATCGTCCATGATGATCCCCGGCGTCGCGCGCGCACCGTAAATACTGAAGGTGGTCATTTCGAGTTGCGGCACGGCGCGGCCGATGCCGTCGGCGTCGAGCACTGGAATTCCGCTGATCGCAGAGAGCGCCAGCGGAAACATCGAGTTTGCCCCGCCGATTTCAGCGCTGATGAGTGCGTCGATTTTGCGGCCGTAGAATTTTTCACTGCGAGCCAGAAGATCGAACAAGGTGCGCTCGCTGACGAGATGCTCGACGATGACGGAAGGCGAGCCGATGCCGGCGATGGATAACACAAAGGCATCCGGTGCGATCTCGTCGCAGGAAACCACTTTGGGATAGTGGCCCTTCTTGATCTGGGCAGTCACGAACAGCTCGCCCACATAGGGGTCGCCGCCGCCGCCCGTGCCGAGCAGAACCGCTCCGCGTGCCATGTCTCGAATATCGTTCAGTGTGTTGACTAGAAACACAGAGGTGCTCGACTCCTTCAGCCCAGCGCGGCGACTGGACCGACGGCGCGCACTTTGATCTGCGATGCGCCCGCGCGCATGTGGGTCATTGGCAGCTCGATCACCTCGACGATTTCGACGTGATCCGGGTGCGCACCCGCTTTGATGGCCGCGGCCTTTGCTTCGTCCTTGGCCATTTGCAAGGCGACGTCGCGCCCGAGCTTGGGCACGTCGTATAACTTGTCGACCCGGCCGCTGATGAGAGCGATGGCAGCGCCCACAGCGTTCGCGACTTCGGCATGCGGAGGCCGTAACATTTGCGAGGCGCCTTTGAGTGGCCTCGACACAATGATGTTGCCGCCACCCACGAGCAACAACGGAAGCGGCGCGGCGCTTACCTTGATCTGGTCGATAGCCTCTTCAATCTGCAGCTGGATGTTCTCCAGCACAGCGTCCAGGTTTGCGCGTGAGAGAGGCTGCAGCTTGGTGGGATCTCCGATCGCAGCCAACCCGGCTTGCACGGCGATATCGGTCGCCGTGAGCACAGACCCTCCGAAGAGTTGCCCCTCCGACGCCAGACGGAACCCGACCGAGTCGGGACCTACCGTCCATCGATCACCGCGCTGGCGGACGTAGCTTCCTCCGCCGACGCCGATGGATAGCACATCCGGCATACGAAAGTTGGTTCGCACACCGCCAATATAGTTAGCCGAGGTGGTTTCGCGCGGGAACCCTCCCGTGACGAACCCGATGTCCGTGGTCGTTCCGCCGATGTCCACGACGATGGCGTCCGAGGAGCCGGTAAGAAATGCAGCACCGCGGATGCTGTTGGTCGGTCCGGACGAGCAGGTTAGGATCGGCAGCGCGCTTGCGGTACTGGTGCTGATGAGCGTTCCGTCGTTTTGGCTGATGAAGACAGGTGCTCGGATCGATAGCTCCGTGATCGCGGTCTGCAGCGAAGCGACGACGCGCGACGCCAGCCCTGCGAGACTCGCATTGATGATCGCGGCATTCTCTCGATCGATCAGCCCTATACCGCCGACGTCCGAGGAGACCGTGATCAAAGCATCTGGCATTACCTTCGCGACGATGTCGCGCGCCCGGTATTCGAGATCCGGACGAATGGGGGCGAAGTTCGCCGAGATCGCAACGCTTCGCAAGCCTTTCCCGCGAGCATCCACCGCAGCTCGCTCGATGGCATCTTCATCGAGTGGCGCGTAGTCGACGCCGGTGTAATAGGAACCGCCACCAACCATGTAGATGTGCTCGCCAACCGCGTCAACCGCATCGTCCGGCCAACCCGCAAGGGGCGGCACGCCGTCCGCCTTAGGGAGCGAGACGCGCAGGATGGCGACGTGCGAAAGGTCGCGCCGCTGCACGAAGGCGTTGACGAATTGTGTTGTGCCAATCATGACCGCTTCGATCGAGTCGCGCCTGACGCCGCTGCTCTCGAGCAAGCGAGTCACAGTACTCACGACACCGCTACGCACGTCGGCAGTTGTAAAGCTCTTGGCCGTCGCCACTACTTCTTTGCCGGACAGGAGCGCGGCGTCGGTATTCGTACCGCCGACGTCGATGCCGAGCCGCAGTCGCTCGCTGGTGAGTTTGCCGCTCATTGCAATGCATTCCTTACGATACGACCGTCGCGAACGATCATGCGAATCGACTCCTGCCATGACGAATCTCAGAAGCGGTATGACACCTCAATGCCATACCGTGACAGATCGGCAAGATCCGCGAAGTCGAATCCGCCCGGAGCTCCGACGAACGTATTGTCGAAATACAGCGTGTAGTAGCGCTTGTCGAAGATGTTGGTTCCGTAGAGATCCGCCTCCCAGTGATCGTTGCGGATACCGCCGCGCATGTTCACCAGGGTAAAAGGACTGCGGCTCACGCGATTGTCCGCGTACCAATAGAGCCTGCCTTTGCTGCTCACGTCCGTGCGGATGAAGCCTTCGAAACTTTGCGTCAGCGCGTGGGAATATTGCACCGAGCCGTTGAGGGTATATCTCGATTGCAGCGGAACGTTCTTGCCGACGTAGGTGGACGGATCGAATCCGCCGCCGGAGAGCGAGTTGCCGAATTCCTTGATCTTGCCGTCCTGGAAGCCGCCCCCGAGGCTGAAGTCGAGCCCGGGAAGAGGGCGGGCGTCGGCCTGTAATTCGATGCCTTGGATGCGCGAGGTCTTGACCGTAAAGATGCTCTGGTTCGCGCCGGATGCGCTCACCTGCACCAGCGTGAGCTGTTGGTTGGAATAGCGCGTCGTGTACGCTGCAAAACTGACGCTGAGCTTGCGCTCGAAGAAGCTCTGCTTCGTCCCGATCTCGAACGTCTTCGTTTCCTCGGGATCGAACACCGGCTGCACGGCAGGGTTGTTCCCCGGGTTGAAGCCGCCGGGTCGGAAGCCCTGCGCGTAAGTCGCGTAGTAGGTCTGATCGATCGTCGGCTTGTAGCTGAGCGAGGCCTTGGGCTGGAATTTATCGAACGTGCGTTGCAGGCGCACCCCGTTATCCAGCTGCGAGCGCGGGTCGTGGTCGTAGCGTCCCGCGAGCGTGAGCTCGAGATCCTTCAGGATGTCATAGTTGATCTGCGCGGCGCCCGCGTAAGAGTTCAGATGTTGATCTGCGTCGTCCGACGAAAAAGGGACGAGGAGTTTGTCGTCGGGATTCGTGTCGCCGCTCATGAGTAGATTCAGATTGCCGTCGATCGTGAACGGTATTCGCCGATGCACCCGACTCATGAATCCAATCACATTCCAGCGCAATCGTTGGTCGCTCGGCGACGTCACCCGCAACTCCTCGGAGAACGCCTTGATATTCACGGGCTGATCTACGAGGTACACGAACGGAATCTGCGAGACGTCCAGGTCCTGGTGATTGTTTTCGTGCAGGCTCGTGCCCGCGGTCACTGAGGTGAAGTCGGCGATGCCGGCATTCCAATCCAGCCGTAGCGAGCCGTCCAGCGAATCGCGGCGTGTATGCGTGTGGTAGTCCTGGTTGGGTTGCCCCAGTATCAACTGATCGTTCAGCGCGGCCGTCGATACTCCAGGAATTCCAGAGCCCGCGCTCGGGGTCACCGGGACCAACGGTTGCGCGCCGCTGTGAGTCTTGCTGTAAGAGACCCCGAGGTCCGCCGTGAAGGTGTCCGACGCCAGGAATTTGAGATCCAACCTGCCGAGATTGTCGTCGAGATAGTTTTCGTGATCTTGCGGGGCATACGCGTAGCGCACATCGCCCCCGAAGCTGTGATGGAAGGCCGCGGCCCGGAACAGCAGGCGATCGGGGATGATCGGACCGCTGATCACGCCGGTCTGATTGGTCTCTTCGCCTTTGCCGTAGCTCGCCAGGAGCTTGCCGTGAAAGTCGTTGGTGGGCTGTTGAGTCGTCACGACGACGGCACCGCCGATGGCGTTTTGTCCATAGAGGGCGCCTTGCGGGCCCTTCAACACTTCGATGCTTTCGATATCGAACAGCGGCATCGTGAAGCTGTTGGGATAGGGCAGCGTCACGCCATCGACCACCATCACCACGGGCGCATCGCCGCCATTGCCGCCTGCCTGGCTGATGCCGCGAATGCTCATCTGGAAGTTGCCGGGAGACGCGGACGGAAAGAATTCGAAGTTCGGTGTCATCGCCGCAAAGTCGCCGAACTTCTGAATGCGTGCGTCTTCGATTGTCTGGCTGCTGAACGCGGTGATCGTGTCCGGCACGTTCTGCAGATTCTCCGCGCGGCGGCGAGCCGTGACGGTGATCTCTTCAAGTGAGGCGGCCTCCGGGGCGGTCGAAGCCGTTTGAGCAACTACCTCACGACCGCCTGCGATGAGAGCCAGGCATCCGACCGAATAGCCGATGAAGGCAGTAACGGTTTTCCGCGACATCCCGTGGACAGGGTAAAGCATGGTCAGGCGCCCCTTCATAATTGCTTTTCGTCGAGAAACACCATAACCGACGAAGGCGCGCGATCACGCGGTCAGACGGGTAGCGCGCCGGGCACGCTGGGTAGCTGCGGTGCTCCGCGTCAGGCGAGATTGACTTCGCCCAGCACGTGATGACTTGTGCACTGCCAACGGCCGTCGATCTCGCGCCATCCTGATGCGTAGCCTAGTTTCTTGCCCTTTGCGAACGCGTTCATCTCGGCGGCTGTCGGCATCTGCGGACCCAGGTCACCCCGAAATTCCTCGTTGATTTGCGCGAACACCAGTGTCATCACGAGATCCCCCATACGCCGCGCCGTGACGCCCAGGAAGTGGATGTCGGAGCGATAAACGTGGCGATCCTGCTCGATGAAGTCCTTCTTGCCTTTCTGCTCGGCGATCACGGTGCCGTGCGGCGTTTTCAGCGGCGTGGTCGTGAACACGAAGTCACTCGCGAGATGCTGCTCCAGAAAGTCGAAGTCTTTTTTTGCGAGCGCGTTGATCCAGCCCTTCAAGGCGACGACCGCTCCTTCGCAACCCGGTCCCACGTCTTCAGGTGCGCCGGCAGCAGCGAAAGCCTCGGCAGTGACGCCAATCGTTGCGACGGCCGTAGCCATCACGGTAACAAAAGAGCGGCGATCCATGAGTGACTCCGATGGGTTGAATTGAGTTGTCGCGAGCCACCATCCGGTGTATTCGCCGGCGTGCAGCCGCGTGCTTTCCCCACTATCGGCCCGGGCGCGAGAGCTGTCGTGCGCGTGAACGGATAGTGAGACTGCCTTTCAGGGTAGTGGCCGGTTCCGATGGACGAAATCGCGGCCTTCCCGGAGTAGGCTGGCAATGAAATCTCATGGCCAAAGTAATTGCAGTCAGCGTTTCGATTCCGCGAGTGGTCGACATGGGCGGCCGGCCGATGACCACATCGATCGTGCGCGATCCCTATCCGGGCGCACTGCGCTTTGATCGTGGCGGACCCGTGGGAAATCGCACAGCGGTGCACACGGAAGATGTATTGGCGACGATCTGCGAGAACTACGACTTCTGGACGCGAGAGTTGGGTGTTGCCCGGGAGGCGTGGCCGCCCTGTTACTGGGGCGAGAATCTCACCCTCAGTGGGCTCAACGAGCGCACGCTACGCATCGGCGATCGGCTCGCAATCGGCGCAACCGCAATTCTCGAGGTCACGTCGCCGCGGATCCCCTGCACCAAGTTGAGTTGGCGCTTGGGTCAGCCCGAGAGCTTTTTGCGTGCTCTCGTCAACTCGGGATTGACGGGCTTTTATTTGAGAGTCTTGAATCCGGGAGAAATCTCCGCCGGTGATCCAATGACGCTCGAATCGCCGTACCCCGACAACATCACTGTCGCAGAACTGTCGCGGTTGCTTCATGACGACTCAATCGACGTCGAACGGCTGCAACGTACGCTGGCGACACCGGGGCTGGGTGATCAAGCGTCGTCCATGTTGCGCCATCGAATAACCCATCTCACAGACGGCGCCCGTTGCCAACAGGGTCGATGGCAGGGATGGCGGCCGTTCATCGTGAGCGACATTGTTGATGAAGCTGCGGATGTCCGTTCCTTTACTCTGCGCCCGAAGGACGGCGAGGCGCTGGCGCAATATCGGGCCGGCCAATTTCTCGCGGTACGCCTGCAAACATCCGCGGGGCGGCAGGTTACGCGTACGTGGAGCTTGTCGGACTATGATGAAAAGGCCACCGCGTATCGCTTGACGATTCGACGCGCGCCGAACGGTCAGGGCTCGACACACTTGCACGATTTCGCCAAAGTCGGCGATACGCTCGACGTTCGCAGCCCGGCAGGCGCATTTGCGCTCGATCGAAGCACAGTATTTCGAGTTGTCCTGATCAGCGCAGGAATTGGTGTCACACCGCTTCTTGCCATGTTGAAAGCGCATGTCGCTCGTAAGGATGCTTCGCCGTTATTGTGGATACATACCACTCGCCACGGCGGCACTCACACTCTGCGAACAGAGGTGGACCCGATTGCGCGCGACAATGCCCAGTTTCGCTCGCACGTCGTCTACACGGCGCCGCGCCCTGAGGATCGCGCGGGAGTCGATTATGATTCGGCCGGTCGGTTGACGCCGGAGCAGATATCTCGATTGCTCGGGGCGAATTATTCCTGCCGGCCTTTCGGGCGGGAGATCGAGCTTCCGAGCCAGGCGGGTCTGTTTTATATCTGTGGCCCGGAAGAGTTCGAGCGAAGTGTACGCGGCACACTGACCGCGCTCGGCGTCGCAAATGCCGCGATCTACTCCGAGGGTTTCGGCCGTGGGTTCATCGATCGAGTCAGCGAGGTGAGCAGCTCCGAAGTTCGATTCCGACGCTCGGGAATCACGGCCAGGTGGCAAAGCGACGGCGGTCTGTCGTTGCTCGAGATAGCGGAACAACAGGGCCTCACGCCTCCTTCGAGCTGCCGAGCGGGATCCTGCCTCACCTGCGAGACGGCTCTGATTGCAGGAAAGCTCGTCTACAGTCCGCAGCCGATGTGTGAGCCCGGCAAGGGGCGGGTACTGATCTGCTGTGCACGGCCAGGCTCGGCGGTGGTCGAGTTGGATTTATAACTGCGCGGCACCCGGCACCCGAACATGAAATGACGATAAAACCTCAATTTGAGGGAATGTACCCCGCTCGTCCAACCGACTAGTCTCCGCGCGGAACACAAACGAATCGCGCGCAACACGGAGGTTGCAAAGTGACCACGAAATTTCCGTCCGCGGGACTGTGCATGACGTTGGGCATCGTATTGTCAGTTGGCCGCGCCGATGAAGTCCCAAGCGCGATCGATTGTCAGACTCATTTCACAACTGAGGGCAACTTTCTGACCGGGAGGAAATACAGCACGTGGGTCTTGCTACCCGGCACCGCAAAGGCGGTAGCCTACACCCGCGTCTACTCGAGCATCGCGAAGGATGGGTGGAGCATCGTCAACGCCGACAAGGATGCAGGCATCATCTCGGCGGCTCAGGGTGTGTCTTATGGCAGAGGCTCGCAGGCACCTATGACGATTGTCGTTGAGGACGACGAGAAGGGCAGCAGGGTGTCGGTGACATTCCGAACAGGTGGAGCGCAGACGGCCCGGGAGGAGACCGTCCGAACAAAGCTGTGCTCCTATCTGGTCTCTTCGATGAGTCCATGATCCAGCGAAGCGTCTGCCCGGACGTGATGCGGGCACATTCGTTACACAGCCGCAGTCTGTTTGCCAGCGAGCGCTATGTTAGGGAAGCAGTTCCGATAACAATCGGTCCCAGTCGATGCGGACTCCGGGCACCGCGGTCAGGTCGGTTTGGCCACTGAGCTCCAGGAGGGTCGGGGGTCCGTAGCGACCGTCTGCAAGGCGGTAGATAGTCAACTTTCGATTCGTGGGGTGTATGAGCCACAGCTCGGGCACACCTGAGCGTTCATAGACTGGGACTTTGATCTTCTGGTCGTAGCTTGCGGTGCCAGGTGAGAGGACTTCCACGACCCAGTCAGGAGCCCCCCGCATCCCGCGCTCATCGAGCTTTTGACGGTCACAGACGATGAGGACATCGGGCTGGACCACGGTATCGATCAACTCATTCGCCTCGTCGGACTTGGGCAAGCGAACATCAAACGGCGCGACGTAGGCTTTGTAGGGCTTGCCTTTGAGTGCTTCACAGACTTGGACTAACAGTTCGCGGACAATTTCCTGGTGGTATCGCGAAGGCGCTGGCGGTTCTCTGACATAGGCGACGCCGTCGATCAGTTCCTGTTGAGGGTCATCGGGCCACGTGAGGTAATCGCCGTAGGTATGGTGCTGTGCGCCGCGCTGCTTGTCTGTCATGAGATTATCGATCCGCACGAAGTCGAGGGCGAAAAGTTACTACATGCCGTGGCGCAGCGGAACAAACAAAGCCTCCGCAAATGCGCAATTATGCGCGCGATCCGAAATGATCTGTCGTCGTGGCTACCCGTCCGTTCACCCGTGCGCCAACCGACGTTGGGAGTGAACGTGGTCGATACGTCGGAGCGAAGTAGGGAAGTGCAGCGTCGGTTTGCATGCCATCGCTCGGTCAACTAGCGACTATAGTGCTCTCCGATATCCTCGATCGGTAACGTCTCAGAGTAAGAGGCCAGCGCGCTTGCAGTGAGGCGGATGCAGTTGCATGATACGTGCATGGTCGTCAAAGCCAAAAAAACATCCGGCACCTCACGCGCTAACCAAGCGAAAAAATCGCTTGGTCGAAGCGCCCTTACGGGGACGCGGATCCTACGACCTGCTGCGGGGAAAGGCAGCAAGATTTCGCTGAATCAAGTGCTGAGCGCCCTTCGCTCGTTGAGCTCTCCCTCAGCTAAGTAACACAAGTGGCCGCGGCTCCCGCCACGTCCTCGGTGGACGTGTTTGTCAACTGTCCCTTCGATGCGGAATACCGAGACACGTTCTGTGCTTTGATCTTCGCGATTTTTGCCTGCGGGTTCAGGCCTCGATCCGCGCGTGAATTGGACGATAGTGGGCAGATGCGCATGGATAAGCTTTATTCACTCATCGGAGCCTGCCGGTACGGAATCCATGATATCTCCCGCACTGAGTTAGATCCCACCTACCTGCTCCCAAGATTCAACATGCCGCTTGAGCTGGGAATTTTCATGGGAGCCAAGCACTATGGAAAGCCGGCCCAACGGGAAAAGCGCCTGCTCATCTTTGATACCGAACAGTATCGTTATCAGAAATTCATTTCCGACCTGGCCGGAATGGACATTCACATTCATGAGGGTCAACCCGAACGAGCCATCACCGAGACCCGTGACTGGTTGGTGAATGTATCTCGGCGTCAATTGCCCAGCGGCCAAAGACTCGTCGCTCTCTATCGCAGGTTTTTGGTTGATTTGCCGAAGCTGGCTGCTGCACTCGACCAGGATGTGGTTCCTGCGACGTACGTCGACTTCGAGAAAATGCTCGTCGGTTGGTTGGTCAACCCGCCCCCGGTGCCGTAGTCTCAATTTGGTACGCGTCGATGCTCGGGATGTGCGTGATTTGACCCGTTGGCGGTGCAGAGTATTCACATCCACACCGTCGCTCGCCCGAGTAACGACCGCGCATTGGAACGCGCGCGCCTCGCCGCGCACGATTGCGCGGCGGGTGCGAACCGTTAGCGCTCGATTGCGGCCGCGGTGCCCGTGCCAATCAGTGCAGTCCAGTGCGGCGCTGGGAGTGCGGGCTGGCGATCAACTCGAATCAACACTTGGGGGCCGGCGTCGGAAATCGTCAACTTGACGCGCTTTCCGTCCGTGCCAACACCTTCATACACCGTCGCTGCTGCATGTTGAGCGGACGCGGGTGACACATTCTCTGTAAACGCAGAATCTGCGAACGCAGACTCTCCCACAGCCAGAGTAGCTACCGAGGAGAGCGCCAGTACTGTCATCAATCGCATGATCGTCTTCCTTTAAAAGGGGCGGGTGCCCGTAATGGCAGACAGAGTGCGCCGCGGTGAGCCGTTCCCGCTTGCAAAATCCTGCTTAATTAGTGTTCAGGTAGATATATGCATATACACTTAATTCTCTTGATTTAGGTGTATATGCATATATAATCGCTGCATGCCCTACAAATTCGACTGCTATTGTGCGACCTTGCGCCAGGCGGCACGGGCCATCTCACAGAAGTACGACGCCGCGTTGCGCGGCACAGATCTCACGATCACGCAGTTCACGCTGCTGAGGATAATCGCGGAGATGCGCCGGCCGCGGGTGAACGATATGGCTGAAATGCTGGCCATGGATCAGACGAGCCTGTCGCGCACACTGAGAGTCATGGAGCGCGACGGCCTCATCACCGCGGTGGCGGGCGATGACAAGCGCGAGTCCAGGTGGATCCTCGGGACACGCGGACAACAACGCCTGAAACGGGCTACGCCGGCGTGGCGGACAGCACAGAAAAGCGTCGAGAAGCTGCTCGGGGCCGACGCGCAGCGCGTGAGCTCAGCCGCATATGAACTGTCTACTCGCCTGAGTATTTAGAATGCGCGTTCGAAAGAGAGATATGGGCGAGTTGGTTGCTCGCGTCAAAGAGATCATTTCCAATGCCGCAAGCCTGAGAGTGCGCCTCGGTGACCTCTCACAGGCCGTTGGCGTGTCACCCTCCCATCTGGCCGCCACGTTTAAGAAAGTGGAGCGCACCACGATCCACCAGTATCTCGTAGACTTGCGGTTGCGCCGCGCAGCCTCTTTACTGCGGGGATGCGACGACCTGACGACGCTCGCGCTGAA
>JAXDQF010000064.1:0-36067 GCA_034668025.1 Gammaproteobacteria bacterium
TTCACCCTGATGTAGCCGGCTAGCGTAACGAACCATGTCCGGAAGGCTTGAACCGCTGACCGCCCAGCGAGCAGTTTCGGAACCGAGTTTACGATGAAGTACATCAAGCTTGGCACTACCGGTCTGGACATCTCGCCCATCGCGATTGGGGGGATGACCTACGGCGATCCGAAACGCGGCCATCCCGTGTGGTCGCTGCCGGAGAAAGACAGCATGCCCCTGATCAAGTACGCCATGGAGAAGGGCATCAACTTCTTTGACACGGCCAATCTGTATTCCCAAGGCTCCAGCGAGGAGATCCTGGGCCGGGCGCTGAAGGATTTCGCCAATCGCGATGATGTCGTCATTGCAACCAAACTGCGCCATCCCATGCGTCCTGGTCCGAACGGTAAGGGCCTATCGCGCAAGGCAATCATGACCGAGATTGATCATAGCCTGCGCCGCCTCGGCACCGATTACGTCGATCTCTACCAGATTCACCGCAATGATCCCGCAACGCCGCTTGAAGAGACACTTGAAGCGCTCCACGACGTCGTGAAGGCCGGCAAGGTACGTTATCTCGGCGCCTCTTCGATGCGTGCCTGGGAGTTTGCAAAGGCGCTGCACTTACAGAAGGCGAATGGCTGGGCACGCTTCGTGTCCATGCAGGATCACTACAACCTCATCGCACGAGAGGAAGAGCGCGAGATGCTGCCCCTCTGCCGGGACGAAGGGGTTGGCACCCTCGTCTGGAGCCCTATTGCGCGCGGGCGGCTCGCACGTCCCTGGGCCGAGGCGAAGGCGACGGAACGCTCCGGCAAGGACTCCTTCGCCGATATGCTCTATACCGGGCTGACGGCGGAAAGTGACGAGGCCATCGTCAATGCCGTCGGCCAGGTTGCTGAGGGACGCGGCGTCACGCGCGCGCAGATTGCCCTGGCGTGGCTGCGCAGGAACCCTGTCGTGTCCGCCCCTATCGTCGGTGCCAGCAAGACGAGCCAGATTGACGATGCGATCGCGTCCCTATCGATCACGCTGACAGACGAGGAAATCCACCTTCTGGAGGCACCCTACACGCCGAGATACGACTTCCAGGGTATCTCGGACGACCGGGAGCTTCAGCGCATCATGGCGCGGATACCGGGCTTCACACCTTCGGCGTCCTGAAGTAAGTATTTCGCAGCGGCGTAGCCGTAATCGGGCAAGGAGTCCTAACACACAGTGAACAGGCACCGCAAACATTGATGGCTTTGGGAACCGATCGGTGGCGGCAGATGGTGGACGTCAACATCAAAGGCGTTCTCAACACTGCGGCCGCCGTGACGATCGTCGGCCTGGCGGTGCGCGGCCGGCGTTTCGCAGCGTTGAGTTGCCACCCATTCACAAGGATCCCTTCGACCGGCTTCTGGTTGCGCAGGCCTGGGTTGACCCGATGATTCTGCTGACTGACGATGATGCGTTGCGTGGGTACGGCGACTTCGTGGAGGTTGTATGATCCAGCTTCGCGCGCGCTGGCACCAACAGCCCCTGCGGGTTCGGTAAAGGAGTTTCTCATGTACTACGGCCATAACAGCCTGTGGGGCGTCCTCGTACTCGTTGCCGATATTTGGGCTATCGTCAATATCTTCCAAAGTAACGCTTCCACCGGGCGCAAGGTCCTCTGGACGGTGCTGGTCATCTTACTGCCGGTGGTGGGCTTCATCATCTGGCTGATCGCCGGCCCAAGGACCGGAAAGGGCTAGTCCTCGACGGGAGACTCTGTCAGCGGCCGTAAGTCTCAGGCAGCGGCAGTAGCGACGCCAGAGGTAGGATTGGCGACTGCTCGGATCGGCGAAGCATGCGGCACACCTCAGCCATTTCTGGCCAAACACGCGTCATGGAGGCCTGGGTGATGGGCGATGAGCCTTTGCTCGGAGTTATTCCAATCGAAGCGATGGATTGCATCGTCGACCCGACGACTCAGGAATTGCGGGTGAATCCAGCAAACCCCGATTTCGCGGTCTATCGGGTCTGACCCCCAGGGTCTACTTCACTGGACAACTCGACCCCACCGCGCCGGGGTCTACCGGCCCCTCGGCATAGAACAACAGTATGCGGCCGCTGCAGTCACGACCACAGAAGTGACGCCAGCAACATTGCGTCCGATAGACCTCATCACGTCATCCTTCCTTCCGCACGAATGAGCCGTGGAATCCGAGGGGAATCGAGCTCTGCACCTTTGCACTGGCAACGAGAGCCATCGACCTCGCGTCGATGACGGCGAGGATCGATGACTCGACGTACTGCGCCGATCCGACCGTCAACAACACGCCGTCATCTTCACTGTCGCCCTCAGGTCGCGAGACGAAGATCGGTTCGCCAAATATGTGTGTGCCGTCGCTGAACGACGTCGACCGGCCCGTCTCGATGTCGATTTTCACGATGGCGGAGGTATACGCGCCGCCGGCCTGGTGTCCGTTGGATGCCCCATACGCGAAACGATACGGACGCCCATTGACGAGCTTGTAGTGGATTGACGGAAACTCGAACCCGACGTCGCTCAGCTTCTCGACCGTGGCGCGCTCGACGCCCGGGTGCATGACGATTCGAATGAGTGAGGGCCTGAGCTCGGGCAGTTCGGCGATCATGCGATCGGTGCGCAGGGAGGCCATGATGTCCGCATTCGGATAGGCCAGGAGATCGAGGACTGTCGCGTCTCCGCGTTCGAATGCGTTGATGGTATGAAACACGAAGAATGCCTCCGTGATGTGCTCGCGAACCGTGCCGCCCTGGCGATCGATTACGACGAGCCGCGTCCCTTCCTCCGCATGCCAATCGAAGTGATCAATGTAGCCCTTGCTGGACCAGAGCATCTTCACCGGGGTGACCGCAAACGGTTGCGCAACAAGGATCGCGTGCCTGGGCGTTAGCCCAAAGGTGTGGACATAGGGGACGCGATTTGTCCGCCACGAACCGATGACGTCTCGCCGCCGCGCCGCTGGCGCATGCTCGTAGATCGAAACCATCCCGCTGACACCGAACCCCGTTGCGACATTCACCACCTTGGCACGCTCGAAGTCGAAGTGGGGGTGCGCTGTCATGATCGCCCCGCTGAGCGCGTCCTTCGAGTAGGCCACGGGTCGGACCGAGGCGAGCGTCTCGTCATCGATGACGTGCTGGCGATCGCCTTCTGTCATCGCCACGAGTTCCTGCCCGAGTCTGACGATGTTGACGTTGGTGTTGTCGGAGATGCGCGGGACCGGCTCGAAGATTCGCCGCAGGAGTGGGCGCACGGTTGGCGTGCCGAAGGAACCGAGGTTCGCCTTGCCTCGCCAGGCATCGCGCGCTGTTTCCGAGTCGAGCAGGCGTGAACGGAAATCGATCGCCGAGTCTCCAATTCGGAAGGCATAGATCATCCCGAGACCGTCGAACCAGTGTTGCGCACGCCAGCCCTTCGTCTCGAAGACGGCGGGGCACGTTCGGACGACCTTACCGCGAAGCCAACCAGGAATTGTCCCTTCGATCTTCGCTGGGACCGCAGATTGGTTTTCGGGTGAACGGCGGAACGGAGAGAGAGTTTCGACAGACCGCGCCGGAGAGATAGCAGCGTTCATGGAGTGGTCCTTGTCCTTCGGACACTGTGCAGAGTTTCAGCAGTGCGGTCACGATCCTATCGCGGTGGCCATGGCGTTGGGAGCCGTGTCCGCTCCTATAGCGCGCGGCCGTTCGCCGTGCGGTCCCAGTCCCCGGCGGGAGACTCTGTCACGCGACCGTAAGTCCCATGCATCCGGGCGGCCACGTCGGCCATCGTGCGGCGCAGATCCGTTGGCTCCAGCACTTCCAACTCACCGCCGAAACACAGCAGCCGCGCACATGCCTCGCGTAAGGAACCGACCGGGAGAGTTACGGTGTGCCACCCTTCGCTGTCCACACCGGGCTCGATCCGTGCCGCCGCCCGAGCGAACGACGATGTGAATATTTCCAACATGCTGAGCGCCCAGGGAGACAGGCGCACCGTAGCCTGATTCGGGTGAAGCTCGGATTCGAGCCGCTTCGTACTGGCGCTCCAGTAGGCTTCCAGCTCGAAACCCGCCGGTCGCTCGAAGCGCGTCTCGAGAACGTCCAATTTCAGGATGCGCGCGACACGATAGGTGCGCAGGCCCTCTTCGGCTTGGCCGACCACGTACCAGGCGCCACCCTTGAGCACCAGGCCAAGTGGATCGATAGCGCGCGGCTTCTCGGATCGCCAGCTTCGGTAGCGCATGCGGATCCGGCGTTGCTCCCAAACTGCGCTCGCAACGAGCGGTAACAACTTTGGCTTCTCCGCCTCCCTGAACCAGGCCGGCGCATCGAGATGGAAGCGCGCGCGCATCTTCTCCGCACCGGCTCGCAGGGGCGCCGGCAATGCGGACATGAGTTTCTTCTCGGCGGCGACCAACACCGCATGCAGACCCAAATCGGCGGCCGGTCCCGACAGACCCGTCAGGAACAACGCCTCAGCTTCCTTCTCCGAAAGGCCATTCAGCTGCGTCCGATAGCCATCCAGCAGCCGATAGCCGCCCTCAGCACCCCGCTCACTCAAGACCGGGATACCAGCCGAGCTCAAGGCGTCGATATCGCGATAAATCGTACGCAGGGAGACACCGCACTCCTCGGCCAGCGCCTCGGCAGTGGTTCGTCCCCGCGCCTGCAGAGTCGTCAGAATCGAAAGAAGGCGGCTTGCGCGCATTGCACGATAATAATACCCATACCTGACACAAATTGGCAGGTATGGGCATGCATACTGTGAATACCGCGGGGGTAGCACGGCGGCGCCAAGGAGTTTGCGCAGAATGAACGATGCAAATCACGTTGTACCGGCTGCAGTGCAACTCGCAAACCCGTCAGCGAGCAACCCAACCGTCGCATACGGAAGGCGCGTCCCTGTCATTCCCGACGTCGTGTGTACACACCGCTTCGAGGCGCCCTGTGATGAGCTGTTCGACTCATGGGTGAACCCGTCAATCCTGACCAGGTGGTTCTTTACAACCGCAACGAGTGAGCTGCACCGGGCGGAATTCGAGCCGTGGGAAGGAGGTCATTGGACCGTTGTCGATCGATGTGGAGGCGAATATTTCGCAGCAACGGGCCAGTATCTGCAGATCGATCGGCCACACAGGTTGATTTTTACCTTCGGCATGCTGCAGCTCTCGGCAGAGTTCATCCACGTCGTCGTCGACATCGCTCGGGCAGGCGCCGGCAGCGAACTGACATTGACGCACGAGTACCTGCCGTGGATGGGCACGCGGAGCCCGGAGAAATGTTGGCGCGCGATGTTTGACGCGCTGGCGCGCGTCCTAACCTGGGGTCGAGCGGGACGAGATTCAAACTCGTGAAGTTGCAGCGCAACCCGCGCACTTCGGTTGCGCCCGCAGGCGGCTCAAAACGCACCGCACCGAAAGTATTGGCTGCGGCGCACACTCAGCGCACATACTGCCCCCTCCTTGACCCAGAGTGATCAGCCGAAGTCGCAGTGACTATGAAGAACCTTCCAAAGCTCCCAAACGTCGAGATCAGAGACACCGGCACATCCAGGGGCCGTGGTGTTTTTGCGCTGCAACCCTTCCAACCGGGTGATGTTGTCGAGATATGCCCGGTCATCGTCTTCGAGTGCCCATACGAGGAACTACCGGCGCAGCTGCAGGATTACGTTTTCGATTGGAGCGACCTGGACAGTCGTGCCGGCAAGAATATGCAGGCAGTCGCGCTGGGCTACGGCGGGATGTACAACGGCGATAACCCGGCAAACATGCGATATGAGCCGGTGACTGAAGGGACTCAACTTCTGCAGCGATTCGTCGCCGACCGTCAAATCAAAGCAGGCGAAGAACTGACCATCAATTACAGTGGCAAGTGCGGAGCGGCACGTTCAGGAGGCAACCGTTGGTTCGAAGGGCATGACATGGTGCCCGTCAGGTGATCACAAAGGGAGCGCCGCGCCGGCGCAATAGGAACTGAGCACGATCAACGCTTTTTCGGAGCAAACTGGCTCGCGGGTAAGATCTCGGGCCGTGGGCGCGACGCGGCAATCGCCACCACCAGCTTGTAGAAGAAATCGTTGAACCTGGCCGCCGCCGCGAAATCAACGGGCTGTGTCAGGTCGTCCTGCGGGCGGTGGTAACGGACCTTGTACCATTCGCGGTACCGTTGTTCGGACACGGTGCCCGGGTCGTAACCGAATATGAAACTGATGGCCGGCACGCCCTCGAGAAGGAACGGGATTTGGTCAGCGCGCCTGAGAAGGTTTCGCTCGGGTTCGGCATCCTTGCGAAGTTGAATATTCAGGGTAGTCGCAACGCCCTGTGCGATGCTGCCCAGAGTCGTATCCTCGAGTGCCTCGACCGTCAGGATATCCAGCGGAAATAGCGGCCGCAGCTGGTCGAGGTTTACATCCGCAGCGAGTTGGGAAACCGCAACGGTGGGGTGCCCGACGTACCACTTGGAGCCGAGCAAACCCTTCTCCTCGCCCGTGAACGCTGCGAACAGAATACTGCGCTCAGGCGCCGGCAATCTGTGAGACCGGAAGTCATCAGCCATCTGGATCAACAGCGCGACGTAGGCTGCGTCGTCCAATGTACCGTTATAGAGCCTGTCCCCATTTACGGGCGTGCCGAAACCGTATCCGTCGAGATGGGCAGACACTACAACGTACTCGTTCCGAGTGTTGGAATTCACGCCCGGCAACACTGCGAGTATATTGGGCGAGCTGATGTCGCGCTCACTCTGGTGAATATGCAGCTGTAACCGGCTGGGAATCTCAAAGCTCGGAAGCCGTTGTTGGGCACCGCCATCCTCGAGGAGGCCAGCTACGTCGTGCCCTGTCCCTTTGACGAACGCGGCAAAGGCAGTTGCGCTGATGCGCATTACGCAAAATGGGCCTACACCGTCGCCGGCGGCAGTGGAATCGCTGCGCAAGCTGACTGTTCTGGCATAGGCGGCTGGCCAGCGGGGAGGCTCTATCGTGAAATACGGATCATCCACGCTCACGACCGCAAGCGCATGCCCTGCCCGCGCGTTGGCGATCCTGCTCGAGGCGCTTGGCAGATTCGCCCGTTGTGTTCCGAAGCAGACGACTATTTTTCCCGCGACATCCTCCATCTCGTTCTGCCCACAATACCCGCGGAAAGTGAGTGCTCCCTCGAGCTGGGCGGGCGCATTCGCTGCGGGCACGTAGGTGATGTCTTCAAGGAATTTGAGCTTTGTCCGTGAGCCATCCGGCCGTACAAGTGTGAAGTCAGTGCCGCGCTCCGAAGCGGCGATTTCGTGCAAGAGCACCGGCTGAAAGTAACTTCCGTTTTCGGCGCCAGGCTGAAGACCTGCGGCCTCGAAGCGCTTCGCAACGTAGTTGGCGGCTCGTTGATACGCGGGTGACCCCGTATCGCGGCCCTCCATGTCGTCGCCGGAAAGCGCTTCCGTCGTATGCCACCAGGCCAGAGTATCCGGGTCACGAATTTCACCGTCGCGCGGATGACGTTCGTCAGCGGCGGTCGCGTATTCCGCTACGACGGGAACGAGCGACAGCAAAGCCCAAAGGATCGATCGGATCGGGTAGTTGGATTTCATCCGGCCTGCCGAGCTTGGGAGATTCGCTGGCATCTTACCGGCGACCGCCGCAAACGCCAGCAAAGTGTCACCCATGCGTGGCGCAAGCTCAGCAGGCCGGCATTCTCCAACGAGCCATGGTGTGTCGAATTGTAACGGCGGCTTCACACAGTCGATCTAACTTTGCAGTTTCGCCCTTACATTCAGGAGCGCCCATGTTGACTACTACTAATAAGGTCCCAACGCCGAGGTTCATCAGCGGCCTGACCGGCGTGTGCATGATGCTTGCCTCGTGTCAGGCTTGGTCTTGGGGGCACACCGGTCACGTGGAAATCAGCCGCATTGCCATAGACAAGCTGCCGGACGGAATCCCCTTCTTCGTTCGCAACGGTCTGACGGAGGCGGCAATCGGCGAGTTGGGTCCCGAGGCGGACGAATCAAAGACTACCGGTATCGTCACCGGCGTCAGCAGTACAGGCAGCATACTCACGGCGCGCACGGTGCACGATGCGGAGCGCGACCCGGGCCACTTCATCGACATCGACGACACTGGCGTGGTCATTGGCGGCGTGGTGCCGCTGATGGGCCTGCCGACGACCCGCGAAGCCTTCGATACCGCGCAACGCGGTGCCGCGCCGGTGCAGACTCAGTATTCCGGGGGATACCTTCCCTATCAGATGCTCGATGGCTTCCAGCAGTTGCGTAAGGATTTCGGCATGTGGCGCGCCTTCAAGGCGGGATTGAGTACGGCCAGGAAGGCATCGGACCGCGAGTACTTTCTTTTTCATCTGGCCCTGCGCGAACAACTCATCATCCGCGACCTCGGCTATTGGAGCCACTTCGTGGCCGATGCCAGCCAACCCATGCACGTTTCCATCCATTTCAACGGCTGGGGCAACTTCCCAAATCCCAATGGCTACACGACCGCGCCAATCCACGCGCCGTTTGAAGGCACGTTCGTGCGGAATTTCATCGACTTCCGCAAGGTCGCGGCGGCCGTCCGCCCATACACCGATCGCGGCGTGACCACTATGGAGCAACGCGTACCCCTGTACCTGGAGGAAACCCTGGCCCAGGTCGCGCCCACCTACCAGGCGGCGAAGGATTCCGGCAATGACAATTATCAAACCGCGAAGCCGGCAGAGGTTGCCATTGTCACGGCCCAGCTGGCCGCCGGCGCGGCCGAGCTGCGTGACGAGATCGTGGATGCCTGGCATCAGAGCGAATCAATCACCGTCGGTTTTCCGTTGGTCAGTGTCGCCGACATTCTTGCCGGCAAAGCCGTGGTGACGCCCCTGACCTTCGGAGCTGATTGATCGATCGCTGCGGGAGTCGAGTGTCGGCAGATCAGTTGCGGCACGTCCTGGCGGGGGACGTGCCGCGCGTGGTGATTCGTCAACCGCTCAGTTGATGACGAACGGATCCTTGGAAAAAGGAGTCGTGACCGGCACCCCGGCGTCATTGCCGGGAACGGTCCCGTCGCCGCGAAGGCGTTGTATTTCACCGTAAAGCATGTTGATGCCTTGCATGCCCGCGCCAAGTCACTCAATGCCCTATCAAAAGAGCTGGTTCACGGGATGCCGGGCGGTGATGTGGTCATGCGCCCCTGGGGCGAGCGGTCGTTCTATGTTGAAGATCCCTGGGCCAATCCCCTCTGTTTCGTCGAAGCTGGAACAACATATCCAGGTTGAGAACGAACTTTGAGCCGGCGCCATGCCGAAGCGTCCCCTCTCGCCAGACGGGCGCCTGACCGGAGTACGTCCCTTCGCGAGATCCCGCCCACAGTTTTACACGGGCAGCCAGCTATTCAACTCGAAGTGCCACCCAACTGATCCCGGATCGGCATGCGCCGAATACGGCGCCCGGTTGCAGCAAAAATGGCGTTGCACAGCGCTGGCGCCACAGGAGGCACACCCGGCTCGCCCACGCCGCCGAGAGGAATACTCCAATCGATTGCGGGCAGCAAATGCACGCGAATATCCCGTGGCGCAGTGTCCATTCGGGTTACACGATACTGATGGAAGTTATCCTGTTGTGAACGCCCGCGCTTGAAGGTGATCTCGCCCAGGGTCGCAAGGCTGATGCCCATGACGACCGCGCCTTCGAGTTGTGAGCGCACGCGATCGGGATTGACGACCGGCCCGCAATCGAACGCAATGTCAACACGCGGGATACGCAGATAGCCGGTTTTATCCACGGTGACCTGCGCAACGACGGCCGTATAACTCAGAAAGCTGTAGTGCGCGGCCAGTCCGAGCCCGTGCCCGTCAGCCGATTTGGCGCCCCATCCCGCCTCGCGTGTCACGGTCTCAATTACTCGCCGCAGCCGCCCGGTGTCCACGGGGTAGAGTTTCGGGGACTCGCCGTGATTCCAGGAGTCGTGTTGACTAGTGGGGTCGATGAGCCGCGGGGCGCCGATGAGGTCGAGCAGGAAGTCGCGGTGGTCCCGACCGGCGACAGCGGCCAGCTCCGCCACGAAAGACTGCACGGCGAACGCGTGCGGAACGTTCGAGACCGATCTGAACCAGCCGATGCGGGTATGCGCGGCCGCTTCCGGATTTTCCATGCGCATGTTGGGAATGTCGTACGGCAGATTGATGAGGCCCATTCCCTGTTCGAACGGCAACTCGTGCTTCGGGTCCGGGCCGAAGATGGAGCCGATGCTGGGTGCCACACTGCGATGCAACCACGATGTGACCTTGCCGCCTGCATCGAGTCCGGCCTGCAGGTGCTCGACCGACACCGTGTGAAAGAAATCGTGATGCAGATCGTCTTCACGGGTCCAGGTCACTTTGACCGGACGGCCGTTCATCGCCTTCGAGAGCAGCGCCGCCTCAATGGCGAAGTCAGGTTTGGACTTGCGTCCAAAGCCGCCGCCGAGCAAGGTCACGTGAACGGTGACCTGATCGAACGGAATGCCCAGATGTTTGCTCACGTCTTCCCGCGTGACCTGCGGCGCCTGCGTCGGAGCCCATACTTCGCATTTGCCATCGACGATCCGTGCTACCGCGCAGGGTGGCTCCATTGTCGCGTGTGCAATGTGGGGCAAATAGTATTCAGCCTCGACCTTGCGAGCAGCCTTCGCGATCGCGCCGGCAAAATCCCCGCTCTCGCGCAACACTTTGCCGGGATTGCGCGCCGCCTTTTCCATTTGCGCACGATACACATCGGAATCGTATTCGCCGTTGGCGCCGTCGTCCCACTCGATCGTCAGCGCACCACGGGCCTTGATTGCGGCTCCCGTGTCGCTCGCGACGACCGCGACGCCGGCGAGCGGGTGGAATGTCGCATCGGCAACGGTTGCCGGCATCTCCAACACTTGCACGACACCGGGCAGTTTCGCGGCCGCCGTGCCGTCGAAGCGCTTTATTTTCCCACCTAACACCGGTGAGCGGGCCACGACCGCAAACAACATGCCTTCGAACCAGGGATCGATGCCGTATTGCGCCTTACCGGTGACGATGTCGTCGCCGTCGAGAAGCGCCGTCCCCTCTTTGCCGATGTAACGAAATCTCGAGGCTGGTTTCAGAACGAGCGCATCGTGGGGAGGAATCGGCAGTTTGGCCGCTTTACGTGCCAGCGCGCCATATCCCAACTTGCGGCCGGTCTTTGCGTGTATGACTTCGTGATTCAGGGCATGAACCTCGCCGACCGGCACGCTCCAGGCAGCAGCAGCCGCCTTTTCCAACATGGCGCGCGCGGCGGCCCCGCACCGGCGCATCGGCTCCATAAAATGCCGAGTGCTACGGGAGCCATCCGTGTCCTGGTTGCCGTACTTCGCTTCGTCCGCCGGTGCCTGTTGAATGCGGACCTTGCTCCAGTCCGCTTCCAGCTCATCAGCGACAATCAGTGGCATGCCAGTCCGCACCCCCTGACCCATCTCTGAACGGTGGACGGCAATCGTGACGATGCCATCGTCGCCAATGGCGATGAATACCAACGGATTGTCAGTTGTGCCATGAGGCATTCCATCGGCGCCGTACTTCTGGGCTTCCTCGGCGGCAAGGATCCGCGTTTTGCACCCGATGACCACCAATCCGCCGGCTGCAGTCAGCTTCGCGATGAAGTCCCGTCGACTGAGGCCGGACGGGACGGCCTGCTGCAGTACTGCGCTCATGAGCTCTTCCCCACTTGTCCCGAAGCCTGCTTGATGGCGGCGCGGATCCGCGTATAAGTTCCACAGCGGCAGATATTGCCGGACATTGCGGCATCGATATCCGCATCGCTGGGTGCGGGCTTCTCCACCAGCAGCGCTGCGGCCGACATGATCTGCCCAGCCTGGCAGTAACCGCATTGGGGCACGTTCAGTGCCTTCCAGGCTTCCTGCACGGCGAAACCCGTGGCAGAGCTGCCCACTCCCTCGATAGTTGTTACCTTTTTACCGACGACAGCCGAAACCGGCAGAACGCAGGCACGCACGGCTTTACCGTCCACATGAACCGTACAGGCACCGCAGAGAGCCATTCCGCAGCCGAATTTCGTACCAGTCATGCCCAGGAGGTCGCGCAAGACCCACAGCAGCGCAGTATCTTCACTCGCAGTTACTTGGATGGTTCGTTCGTTGATCGTCAGGTCCATGGGTCTACTCCGCTCGATTCGAGGCTTTGCCGCAAGGTCCGGCCCGGTCGCATTATCCGAGACAGATACCCAGCGTGGCAAAGGGCATCGACGCCCCCATGTCATTGAACAGGCTCGCGGCTGCGCCAAGCGTATGACCAGTGCCGGCACCGACGGCATTCTCTACAAGACGGTAATCGACGACACGTCACGCGCTGAACAAAAGAAGTTCTTCGATGAGCGTGCCAAACGTGGCATTGCTGCCCCAGGCGAGGGAGCAGACATTTTCAACATCGTTGCCGAATGGGACGACCATTTGCGCTTCCGCCACCTGGCGGACGGACTCGCCGAAGCAGGCTGGAGCAGCGGGCGGATCGAAAAGGTGCTGGGGGGGCAATCTGCTGCGGCTCTACAGCGAGGTTTGGGGCACCCTGAGCGCTCCGGCAGTCGCAGTCACTCCCGCGTGTTATTTGCTGTGGTGCTCTGCAAACACAACGATGTTGCCAGCCGGGTCCGCGTAGCCGATCTCCGTACTCCCGTAAAACGTCGTCCGCCGCGGCATGATCACCAACTCGCCCTGTAGTCTGGTCTCGACTTCCGAAAGCTGACTCACCTCAACGAACAGCGTCGTCTGCTGAGGTTGCGTGCGAAAGGCTTCCTTCACGGTAGCCGACTTCAGCAGATCCTCCTTCACGCTGGCGATCGTCTGATACATGATTTCAACGCCCTCCGAGGCGAGAATCACAAATGCGAGACGGCCATCGTTTGCGGACCCGTCAGGCACTTCAGTGGTTGCGGTCACGCCCAGCTTCTTCCAGAAAGGAATGACGGGCTCGATCCGATCGACCACGAGGACGGGCGTCGCTTTACGAATAATGGTCACGGAAGATCTCCTCGACAGGTTCGCGGCGTAGCAGCGTCGCGGTGGAAACGGCTTCATGCCTCAGCTGCAAGTAACCTTAGAGGGTAGTCACGTGACCGTCTTGAAGAAATCCGGCGCGGTCCACCTGGCTCGCAGCCCACTCGGTGGGCGTCAAGCCAGTAAACGCGCGGCAGTCGCGTACGAGGTGGGCCTGGTCACTGAAACCGGTAGTGGCGGCAATCGCGGCCCATCCGCGAACACCGTCGGCGTGGAGCCGAAGCACCGTGCGAAGACGAGCGAGGCGGCGGTAGCGGATGGGCGTCAAGCCGACGCTCGTCAGGAACCGTCGCTCGAAAGCGCGCTCACTGAGACCGAGATCCCGGGTTAGAACCGAAATCACCGGGAAGTCGGGCCGCTCGGCGGCAGCCCAGCGGGCGAGCGCGTGGCCGACGGTAGGATCGGGCTGGTTGAGCGACGCAATCCTCTTCCGGCAGGCGTTGATCACGAGTCTCAATTGCGCAGCAGAATCCGCGAGGTCCGCGAGTTGGGCAATGTTGATGCCCAACGAAACCGGTAGATCAGACAACGGGATAGCCGTGTCCAACAATTGATCAGCGGGAATGCCGCCGAAAGCGGCGATGGCGCCTGGGCGCAGTCGCACACCCAGCAGGTCAATCGAGCCACGCAGTTCAAACACCTGCGCGACGCTCATTGGGCCAATCAGGTCGGCCGGCGCGCCGCCTGAGCCGCGAGCGGCCTCGAGATCAAACAGCAGGTCGGCGCAGCCATCAGGAAGCACACGATGGAGAAACGAACCTCCATCGTTGGCCGCGCCAGCGGCTCCCCCGGCAGCTACGTCAGTGTCGAAACCAGCAGCAACCCCGGCGGCGGAAACCGCAGCGCCAGCGGCGAAATCAGTGGCCGCGTGCCCCGTCGCCCCACCCACAATCCGCCAAAAACATGCAATCCAACCTGCCAAATCACCCGGCGGTCGGTGCTCCGTATGAGCCAAAGGAAATGCCATCACCCAGCTATACCAGCGCCACCGGGCAACCGCAATCCAGCACGAGGCATCAGCCAGGCTGCACCCGGGGGCCCCGGGCGCCCCGACAGGTCATTGCCTCATCGCCAGAGTCGGCTGCTGTGCGAAAATCTGCGCCAGGAAGTCGATCAACACCCGCACCTTGGTAGGCAGTCGTCGCCCGGCCGGATGCACCGCATTGATTGGAAGCGGTGTTGGCTCGTAAGCGCGCAACACCGGACGTACTGCCTTCGACGCAATCTCACGCGCAAACAGCCATCCTGGCGCATGCGCCAACCCCATATCTGACAGAACGGCCGCGCGAATCTCCTCCGCGTCGTTGGTCCTGAAGTTACCTTTGGGCTGGACCTCGATGCTGCCGGACTTGCCTTTGAAACCCCAGGAGCGCGGCGCTCCTGACGGTGAATAGATCACGCAGCGGTGTTTGTCGAGATCACCGGGGCTGGAAGGCTCGCCGTAACGCTTCAAATAGGCAGGGCTGGCCACGGTCACAATGGGAGTCATGGCGATCTTTCTGGCGAGCAGCGCTGAATCCTGCAGCTCGCCATTGTGGATGGCGAGATCAACGCCCTCCTCGACCAGATTGAGTTCGCGGTCGGTCACGATCGTCTCAACAACAATATCCGGAAAGCGGACAAAGAATTCCGGCAGGCGCGGCACAATGTAGAGCCGCCCAAATACCGGCGCGACCGTCATGCGAATGAGTCCCGAAGGGGCCGACTGCCCACGCCCGACACGGGACTCGGCGGCGTCCAGGTCACTGATCAGACGCACGGCGGATTCGTAAAAATCCTGACCCGCCTCAGTGAGGCTCAGACTGCGCGAAGTTCGGCGCAGCAATTGCGCGCCGAGATGGTCTTCGAGCGCCGTCACCTGTTTGCTGACGGCTGGCTGGCCGATTGCGGTCGCCCGCGCGGCAGCGGAAAAGCTGCCGCTCTCGACAACTCTGATGAACATGCGGATCGCTGCCAGTTGATCCATGCAGGGGCTCGTTAGGGATCGATCCCAATTATGCCTGTTTTGGGAATAGATGGCATTCCATCTGCCCATCTTCAGGCTTCCTGCAGGAATAGGTAGCATTCAGCGTCAGACGTCAATCAACCCGAATGGAGCTCGTATGACCCCACATTTGCCTGGACCCGTAGCGGCCTATTTCTCCGCAGACAACCGTGACAGTGAAGCCGTTGCACGGTGCTTTACACAGAACGCGACAGTCAAAGACGAGGGCCGCAAGTACAGCGGAAGGGACGAGATCAAACGCTGGAAAGCGGATACGTCGACAAAGTACGTCTATACATGCGAGCCGCTGGCTGTCGAAGTCAGTGACGAAATCAACATCGTCACCGGGCGTGTGACGGGCAACTTTCCCGGAAGTCCCGTTGACCTGCGATACTCGTTCCGTCTCGAAGGCAATCTGATCGCCTCACTGGAGATCGCCGCCTGACACCGCGGCAGTCCAGCACATGCCCGGCGCCCGGGTATAGACTGCGCACATGCATACAAAGGACTCCAGCGTTGGTGAAACACCCGACCCACAATGGGAGCAGCCCGCTTTTGCAGGCTTAGTCCCGGTAGACCTGAAGCAGCAGTCGGACCAGGTCAACGAACCTTACAAAAACTCCGTCCTGTTCAACGTCAACCAGCAGTGTGTCCGCCTTGCAGTCATGGTGGGCGAATATCGCTGGCACCGGCACCCCCACTCCGATGAGTGTTTCCTGATCCTGGAAGGGGAGCTCGAAATCGATCTCGACGAGGGACGTCTGGTCGTGCTCAAACCGGGCCAGATGTTCAACATCCCTGCCGGCGTTCGGCATCGCACCCGCGCCCGGGTGCGTACAGTCAACCTGTGTTTTGAAAACAAGCTCGCCTACACGGACGTCGTCTTCGACGAATAGCCAATTTCAGGCTGCCGGATGCTTACACATCGAGGACGGGTGCAAAGCCGCCATAGATCATCCGCTTGCCGTCGAAGGGCATGTTGGAAGGATCTGGCTTCATTCGGTCATCGGCCATGATCTTCTTCCACGCCGCATCACGGTGCGCTTTGGAAGGCCATTCAACCCAGGAATAGACGACATTCTCATCGGCGGTGACCTTGACCGCGCGCTTAAAGTCGGTGACCTTGCCATCAGTCAGGTCGTCACCCCACGCCTCGATGATGCGTGTCGCACCATATTCACGAAATAGCACGGCATTCTTGGAAGCAAGCTGGCGATAGGCTTCCTTTTTGGCAGTCGGCACCGGGACAATGAAACCGTCGACGTAGCCCATCTTCCCTTGCGCGGCCTCGGCAACGATCGCGTCGAAGCCGGCAAAGATCATCCGCTGACCATCGAAAGGCATCGAAGCACCCATCTCCTTGAAGCGCGGGTCATCCGCCATCCGCTCGTTTGCTGCATCACGAACCTGCCTGGAGGGGTATTCAAACCAGGAGAACGCAACCACCTCGCCCTCTTTCGCTTTGACGGCACCCTTGAAGTCGGTGACCTTCCCATCCGGCACATCGTCTCCCCACGTCTCGACCATACGGCTCACACCGCACTCCTTCAACAACGGCGCGACGGTGGCTGCATGCTTCACGTAGGCCTCCTTGTTTGCGGCGGGCACTGCGATAACGAACCCTTCAACATAGATCATGGCGTTCCCCTTTCGTTGCTGGCCAGTGTGGGCGTTCGAAGGACGAACGGGAACAGCCGGTCGCGACATCCACGGTTGATTATTTTGCCGGGGGCCGCCCGGGGCAACCTGAGCCTGTGGCGGAGCTCGCTATCGAATGCGTTCGCTCCGCGGCCGCGAGATCGAGCGGATACGTTCCTGCCGGCGGACGGTCCCATCGAACACAACGTTGAGCGATGGGCTGGTGTAGAGGCTTTCAGGAGTCACTGTCGTGCGCTCCCAAGGGATATTGCCGAAGTACCACATCCTCCAGAGCCGCAGGTCTGCTCCGCGGTTTCGCTCGAGCAACTCACGGAATGTCGTGATCTCCCCGATCTCAGCGCCCGTAGACTCCTGCAGCACCTCGCGGACAAATCGGGAACAGAATTGCCGCCGCGACCGCAGGTTGAAGCCCGTGTCATACAGCCGCCCCAGGCGACATCGCATCGCCTGCCCCAGTCGCAGGATTTCCGCATCGGAGAGTGGTCGGGGCAAGCGCAATACCGCCACACGACCGTCGGCAGACCGTCGCACAAAGTTGGCGAATCGCGTACACCGCGAAAGCGGAACCCGGCTTTCGGCGACTACGGCACCCGCGCTGTTGAATCCTACAACGATACCAACGTGATTGGTCCACGTGCCGGTTGCATCTGCTATCTGGCGAAAGGGAAAACCCGGGATACGCGTGAATACGATATCGCCGGTGTGCAGCGCATTTTCTAGTTCGGATATTGGCGTCATAGGCATAGCGTCCAAAACGGTAGCCAATAACGCAACTCAGGCGGCCGAAGTAGCTTACTATTTGCCCTTAGGTATCACCTGATGCTACCTGCAAAAACCGTAAGGCGGTAAACCCATGAGAAACCTTGCACTATCACTGCTCGCGCTGCTGCTCAGCGCGTGCTCAGTTTACTCGCCCGACGCCGGACACGAAGTCGTACTGATCGAAAAGCCGTGGCTTTTCGGGCATGGCGGCGTCAACGACGTGCCGGTCAGGACCGGTCGTACCTTCGCGGCCTTCACCACCGAAGGCGTTGATGTCTACATGCAGCCCAAGAAGTACGACACTGAGATGCATGACACGATGACCTCGGACGGCGTGCCCATCAGCTTCCATGCGATTGTCGTGTTACAAGTGTCCGACTCGGTATCTCTCATCAAGAACTTCGGACCGGATTGGTACCCGAACAATCTGGAGGAGCCGTTCAAGACGATGGTGCGACAGGCTGTGCGCAAGCGGGGTATGAATGAGACGGCCATCAGTACGACCGCATTGGATGACATCGATGCGGAGATCCGCGACTCGCTGCTCGCATTCATCAAGGAAAAAGGACTGCCGATCCGGCTGGTGACAATGACTGTTGGCCGCGCCAATCCGCCCGATGCCATCAAGTCGCAGCGCGTCGAGACCGCCGCACAGGAGCAGCGGGTACAAACCGAAAAGCAGATCAAGCTCGCCGAGGATCAGCGCAAAGCGGCCGAAGAGGCCCGCGCGGCAGCCGACAACGCTTACCGCCTGGCGCTCGGGCTGTCACCGGAGCAGTTTGTGCAACTCGAGCAGATCAAGATGCAGCGCGATGTGTGTATGCATACAACCTGCACATTCATTCAGAACGGCGCTGCGATGCCCGCGATCAACGTGAGGTAGATGACAACTGCCGGTTACCGCAGTGGCCGGAGTCGAAAGTCGTAGTTGTGGACTAGGAGTCAGCGCGCGATCAAGTCAACGGCGCGACCGCAGAAGAGTTTTCGCTTAGCGAACTAACGACGTTACAGCGCGTCGAGGAATGCTCGCAGGGTGCTGTTGAATTGCGCCGGTCTCTGCAACGGTGCGAAATGGCTGACACCGGCCAAGAGTATGAATTGCGCTCCCGGGATAGTTCGCGCGAGATACTCCGCGTGCTCGAGCTTTATAAACTCGTCCCGCTCGCTCAATACAACCGACACGGGCACCCGGATCTCCGCCAGCTGCTGTGCAGAGTAGTTGGGCTCCGTCTTCATCATCAGACCCACGGCCGCGAAAAACGCGTCGAACTGGTCGGGAGTGGCTGACAAGCGAGCGTAGTCCTTACGATGCCGGCTCAAACACCGGTCAATGACCGGGTTGGGCCACTCGATTTCCTTCGTGCCGCTGGGATCCATGTTGCACGCAAAGAAGAACACGCCGGCAATCCGCGCAGGAACCTGCATAGCGAGGATCAAAGCAATGCATGCGCCATCGCTCCAACCAACAACAGCTGCCTTCTCCAGCCGCAAAGCGTCCATCACGGCTATGACATCGGAAGCCATCAACTCGTACGTGTAGGGTCGCGAGTCCCGTGTGCTGCGACCGTGTCCGCGGCTATCAATGAGCACAACGCGGCGACCAGAATCGACGAGCGACGGAACCTGATAACCCCAGTTGCCACCGTGGCCGAGGCCACCATGGAGCAGGATTACCGGCTCACCGGTCCCATGAGTTGAGTACCAGATGCGAGCGCCATCATGCTCCACGTAGCCCTGGGTCTTCGCGACCGGCAGCTCCGCGGCGCCCTGCGATTCGAATTTCTGGAGGTCATCGTCGGTGGTTTGCATATGCGATAGAATACCTGGGCCGGTCCCCCGCCCCCACCCTTGTAAGACACCGCTGACGGCATAAGTAGCCCGCCGGTAATTGGCGCGACCGGGCGCAATGCGGATACTGCAGTCGTAGGTTCGGGAAAGTCCTCGCGACACATCCCTCTACACGACAGGGGCCGCCACAGCGGCCCCTTGTTATGCCCGCCTTCTTCCAATCATCATGTCCCAATCCTACCTAAGGAGTGCGGCAGTCTTGACCCGTGAGTTCTTGACGGCGATGTGGAGCGGAATGGGCGGCGGAACGGAAGTTGCCGCGAGTGTGGACTTCATCGACCCCGGTGAGCTGCCCTCGGTATTCGCAGTATCCGATTTCGCTGCGGCCGCTGTCGGTACGGCCGGCGCGGCGATCGCCGAGCTGATCGGCGCCGGGTTTGGAGATCTGCCGCGTGTCTCGGTGAGCAAGCGGCTCTCGTCACTATGGTATGGGTGGTCGATTCGGCCGGATGGCTGGGCAATGCCTGCGCCCTGGGACCCGATGAGCGGTGACTATTCCACGACCGATGGGTGGATCCGGCTGCACACCAATGCCCCACACCACCGTGCCGCGGCTCTCTGCGTCCTGGGCGTGCCCGCGGACAAGGCTCAGGTTGCGCAAGCGGTCGGCGGCTGGAGCGCAAACGCGCTCGAGAGCGCCGTGGTTGAGAGTGGTGGCTGTGCGGCCACGATGCGTTCGATAGATGCCTGGAAAGCGCACCCGCAGGGCAAAAGTGTCAGTGCAGAACCGCTGATGGCGATTCGAACCACGGAAGACACCGGTGAATTCGCCTGGACGCCGACCCGGGATCGCCCCCTGGAAGGATTGCGAGTCCTCGATCTGACACGCGTCCTGGCAGGCCCGGTAGCAACACGCTTCCTGGCCGGCTTCGGCGCCGATGTGTTGCGAATCGATCCACCAACATGGGACGAGCCCGGCGTAGTACCTGAAGTGACACTGGGAAAACGCTGCGCGCGACTCGACCTGCGTGATGCCGCAGCCCGAGCACACTTTCTGCGGCTGCTACGCCGTGCGCACATCCTCGTTCACGGGTTTCGGGCCGACGCACTGGCAAACCTCGGCCTGGACCCTCAGACACGCCGCAACATCTGTCCGGGCCTCATCGATATCTGTCTGAACGCGTACGGCTGGAGTGGTCCCTGGCACAACCGCAGAGGCTTTGACAGCCTCGTGCAGATGAGCGCCGGAATCGCCGATTCAGGAATGCGCCTGCTCGCGAAGGATCGCCCGACTCCATTACCGGTCCAGGCGTTGGACCATGCCACGGGGTACCTGATGGCTGCAGCTGCGATCCGCGGGGTCACCCACCGCCTCGCGAGCGACCATGGATTCCAAGCACAGGCGTCGCTTGCTCGTACCGCAGAACTGTTGGTGAGCGGCCCCACGGGCAAGCCACTCTCCACCCCTGTTATATCCGCAACGAACGGCGATTGGTCTGAAACGATTGAGCCAACGCAATTCGGTCCGGCCTACCGGCTCCGACCGCCCGTGCAAATCGGACACGCTCCGATGCGTTGGAAGCGACCGGCTGTTGCGCTCGGTAGCTCACCTCCAGACTGGTAGTTGATCAGCCCTTGAAATACGGCGCCAGCTCCCTGCCGGCAGGCGCCTAAGGTTCGGCGCGAGCTGTGCTTTTGAGCGCGTCGGCAAAGTGCTCCCTGATGGCGTTGTCGGCAGTCCGCACACGCAGAATGCCCAATTCGACAACGGCGGCCTTCCCACGCAATTGCCGGTACTGAACGCCTGTGCGTTTGAGATTACGTACCGAGGCAGGAACCAACGCGAAGCCCATCCCACTCGAGACCAGGCCAATCACCGTCTGCATCTGGCGCGCATGTTGGGTGATTCGCGGTGCGAAGCCGTGCGAGCGGCAATGACTGATGGTGAGGTCGTAGAGGCCGGGAGCAACATCGCGCGGCGGGACGATGAAGCTTTCCTTCGACAGCACGCGCAGATCCATCGCACCGGCTCCCTTGATAGCAGGATGCCCTGACGGAGCGGCGAGCACCAGCTCCTCACGCAGCAGGCGCTCGAACTCGAGATCCGGCTCATCCACAGGCGCAAGGCCGATTCCCAGCTCCAGCCGCGCCGCGCGCAACTCGCGAACCTGGGCATCCGTCGTGAGCTCGTGCAACTGGACCTCAACCAGGGGAAAGGTTGCGCGAAAGCGCTTCAGTGCCGGCGGCAGGATCCCATAGTCCGCTATGGAGACGAAGCCGACCGAGAGCATGCCGATGTCGCCGCGATCCGCTCGCAGCGCCTTGCCCTTGGCGTGCTCCAGCCGGGCAAGCACGGCCCGCGTCTCCTCATAGAACACCGACCCCGCCGCCGTAAGCGACACGCCGCGATTACTGCGCTCGAGCAGACGCACTCCCAGCTCGTCCTCCAGGCTTTTGATCTGGGTTGACAGGGGCGGCTGCGAAACATGCAGCCGCTCGGCGGCGCGCGAGAAGTTGCCCTCTTCCGCAATCGCAATGAAGTACCGCAGCTGGCGCAGTTCCATTATTCGTTAATCCTATAGCAACCTGCTCGATATTGTATTGGCCGATATATCAAAAGACCGAGCAGAATACGCCCCATCCGCACCAGCGAAGCTTTCCCCATGCCCGTCTACCGCTCCCGCACCAGCACCGCCGGCCGTACCAGGGCCGGAGCCCGCGCACTCTGGCGCGCAACCGGCATGAAGGACGCCGATTTCGAGAAACCCATCATCGCGGTTGCGAACTCCTTCACCCAGTTCGTGCCGGGTCACGTGCACCTGAAGGATCTGGGCCAGTTGGTGATTGAGGAGATCGAACAGGCCGGTGGCGTCGGCAAGGAGTTCAACACCATTGCGGTGGACGACGGCATCGCCATGGGCCACGATGGAATGCTCTACAGCCTGCCCTCGCGCGACATCATCGCGGACAGCGTGGAGTACATGTGCAATGCACACACCGCTGACGCGCTGGTGTGCATCTCAAACTGCGACAAGATCACGCCCGGCATGCTCATGGCCGCTCTGCGCCTGAACATTCCGGTGGTGTTCGTATCCGGCGGCCCGATGGAAGCCGGCAAAACGCGGCTCGCAGGCAAGGATGTTTCGCTCGATCTCATCGACGCCATGGTTGCCGCCGGAAATGACAAGGTGTCTGACTCTGATGTAGAGAGAATCGAGCGTTCCGCCTGCCCTACCTGCGGCTCGTGCTCGGGAATGTTCACTGCCAATTCGATGAACTGCCTCACCGAAGCGCTGGGACTTTCGCTCCCCGGTAACGGCTCCCTCGTAGCAACACACGCGGACCGCGAGCAACTGTTCCGCAAGGCCGGCCGCACCATCGTCGAACTGGCCAAAAGGTACTACTTGGAAGACGATGTCCGGGCGCTGCCGCGGAATATTGCGAGCCGGGCTGCGTTCGAGAACGCCATGTCGATGGACATTGCGATGGGCGGCTCGACCAATACCGTCCTGCATCTGCTGGCCGCCGCACAGGAAGGTGAGATCGACTTCCAACTCAGCGACATCGACCGCCTGTCGCGCCGGGTTCCCAGCCTGTGCAAAGTGGCGCCGTCGAGCCAGTATCACCTGGAAGATGTTCACCGCGCTGGTGGCGTCATGGCCATCCTGGGAGAGTTGGATCGAGCCCATCTTCTGGATACTTCGGTACCGACGGTTCACACCAACTCGCTCGCGGAAGCACTCCAGGTGTGGGACGTGATGCGGACGAAAAACACGGGAGTGCATGAGTTCTTTCGCGCTGGACCGGCCGGCATCCGAACCCAGGCGGCCTTCTCGCAGAAGTGCCGGTATTCGGACCTGGATACCGATCGTACGTCCGGGTGCATACGTAGCAGCGAGAATGCCTACAGCAAGGACGGCGGTCTGGCCGTGCTCTTCGGCAACCTCGCCTCGCGCGGTTGTATCGTCAAGACTGCAGGTGTCGATGCAAGCATGCTGAATTTCAGTGGTCCCGCAGTGGTTCTGGAAAGCCAGGACGCGGCGGTGGAAGCCATCCTCGGCGGCACGGTGAAAGCTGGAGACGTGGTGATCATCCGATACGAGGGCCCACGCGGTGGGCCGGGAATGCAGGAGATGCTCTACCCGACGAGCTATCTGAAATCCAAGGGGTTAGGCAAGGCCTGTGCGTTGATCACCGACGGACGATTCTCAGGAGGAACCGCTGGCCTCTCAATTGGACACGTGTCGCCCGAAGCCGCCGAAGGCGGCAACATCGGTCTCATCAACACTGGCGACACGATCGTAATCGACATCCCGAACCGCGCGATTCGCGTTGCGATCAGCGAGGAAGAAATCGCCCGTCGCCGGACCGTCCAGGCGACCAGGGGATGGAAGCCGATGCTACCGCGCCCGCGGAAGGTCAGTACGGCATTGAAGGCTTACGCGAAATTTGTGACGAGCGCTGACAAGGGCGCGGTGCGCAACCTCGAGCTGCTGTCGAACTAACCGGTATCAGCAGAAACCGCCGCGCCGATTTTAGAATTCGGGTACGGCTTCGCGCGAGCTGTAAACGTGGTCGATCAAACCCCACTCCAGCGCCTCGCCGGCCGACATGAAGTGATCGCGATCGAGCGTCCGCTCCACTTCCTCGTAGGTGCGACCGCAGTGGCGGGAATAAATATCGTTGAGACGCCGCTTCGTCTTGATAATGTCTTCCGCGTGACGCTGAAAATCCGATGCAACACCCTGAAAACCGCCGGAGGGTTGATGGACCATGATGCTGGCATTGGGAAGGGCAATGCGCTTGCCGCGCGCGCCGGCCATCAGCAGGAATGAGCCCATGGAATAGGCGGTGCCCATACAGACTGTTGCGACCGGACACTTGATCCATTGCATGGTGTCGTAGATCGCAAGTCCGCTCGTCACCACCCCGCCAGGCGAGTTGATGTACATCGCAATGGGCTTCTGTGGGTTCTCGGCTTCGAGAAACAGAAGCTGTGCATTCACGAGCGCGGCAACGGTGTCGTCGATTGGGCCGTTCACAAACACGATCCGATCGCGCAGGAGGCGCGAAAAGATATCGAACGATCGTTCACCGCGTGCCGACTGCTCGATCACCATCGGAACGAGACCCGCAGTCATTCAGGCGGCCCTGCGCAGGCAGTGGAGCACAGGGGTCGCGCGAACTTTGCGTGGCTGGAAGCGAAGTATGGTCGCCGAAGCCTGAGGGCACAGCATCGCCTGAATGCAGTGAGTGACGCGGCTGGTAAACCCATCGTGCACGACACGCAGATGCGTGCCACCGCTCGGAATATCGGACAGCTCGAAGGTCACGACAGACTCGACCAACAGGCGCGGTGCAACGGCATCGGCCTGCTCCTGCTGGCGCCACCGCAACTTTCGACCCGCCTCGGCCTCGAGGACTTCACACTGCACGGGAGCACACTCCGCGGCGACAGGCGACGGTTGAAGTTGAAATTTCGCACCCACCTCGGGCCGGATGTCATTCGGCATCAGCCACGCGGCCAGCAGGTCGCGCTCCGTCAGCGCTCGCCAGACCTTCTCCCGCGGCTCAGGCAGATCGCATTCGAAGACGATCGCGTCAGTGTTGGGATCGGTGTGTTTCATCGGTCCATATCCTTCAGGACATGTTTGAGTTTCTCGATGCGCTCGGGCCAGGCGACTCGATATCGCTGCATCCACTCAGCAAGGGGAGCCAGGCCCTTCGGCTCGGAGCGGTAATAGGCATGCCTGCCCTCGCGACGCTCGGACACCAGCCCCGCCCCCTTCAACGCCGACAGATGCTGTGAAATGGCCGGTTGCGACACATTGAAGCCCGACTTGAGCTCGGTGACATTCATTTCGCCGCGCGACAATCGCTCAAAAACGGCCCGCCGCGTGGGATCCGCCAGAGCCCGAAAGACTTCCGATTCGACCATGCGTCAAATATAAGCCGATACTTATCTGTCCGCAAGCCCCTCGTTATCAGTAGGTCACGGTGACCGTTACAGTATCGCTGTAATTTCCCACGACGGCATTTTGCCGTGCACCGATTCGGCCATAGACACTGTAAGTGCGACCCGTGTCCGTCGAGCTCACTGTTGCAGTTCCGCTGGAGCCGTCACCCCAGATACTAGTGTGGCTCGAGTCCACAAACAGGTTGTAAAACAACGTGTATTGACCATTTGTCAGGGTCCGCGCGGCGTACGTTCCGAGCCCGGTGCTGACTGAAATCGCATAGCTGGTGGAAGAGCTGCAACTGGTGGTAATGGCACCGCTGATGTCATCGGGCTGATTGCTGAAAACGTCGTAGACCCCGAAATTGACCCCTATCACGCTCACCGTGCAACTGGCAGCCCACGTATTTGCCACACCCATTGCAACTACGCCAGCCAGCATCCATCGCACGGGCTTTGACAACCTCACGGTCCTTCCCTCTGGCAGGTGAAGGGGCCGAGATGCGGCAATGGATCGGGACTGGGCTCATGGTTCACGCTGAAGTGACAGCGGTGTCCCGGCCAGGTGGCCACCATTTGATTCTCTGCCGTGAGACCGGTTACGTAGACCTCTCCCCCGAAGCCGGCTGGAAATGGCTCCGGCTGTCCGACGATTTCAATCAGTGCGCCGGTGGGAATCGGCTTACCGTCGTCCGCCAACACCGACAGGAGAGCACCCCGGGTTGCTTCGGCCACGAATTTCACCAGGACGCCACTACGGTAACGAGGAATCGCCTGCGCCTGCAGGCTGTTGAAGTTGATGTCCAGCGGCATGTCGGCCTGTTCCGCGAGTATAGAGTTTGAATCATAGGCACGCAGACCGGGTACGAGCAGAACGCCCTGCGCGTCGGTGCTGCCAACGAGCTGGTTCTCACGGTAGATCCGCACGCCGGGGCTCGTGCCAACCTCAACGACAGCGAAGCTGTCATCGATACGCCGGGTTGTAAAAGCCCGACCGTCGAACAAGGCAACCGAACCGCTGGCGGATACCCGGGCGATAGCAGCCCCCGCCGCACGTCCTGCTTCCAACTCGTAGGTACCCATGCCGTTTTGAAGTTGCAGAGTGCCATCGACGTTTCCGCCCGCGGTGCTGTCGGCGAAGACCCGATAGCCGACACCATTCCCAGCCGGCAGGCTCCTTTGGATGTCGAGTTGCCCCGACGTGGATCCGGCCTCCGACACCGCCGATACACTTGCGCTGGAGCGCGCACCAAAGGCCCGGATGAGGCTCAGTGCAACCGTCGTATCCTGTGTGGCCTGCCGCGAACGGGAGATTGAAAGGGTAAGGTATCCCAAGTGCCCCAGAGTGACTCCGTGACGCAGGGTTGAGACTTCAATCGGTGGACCACTGCGCAAAACCTGCCGCATATGGCTCGCACTCACGGATCCAGCCAAACCCAGACCGACCGATGCATACACCTGGGTTTTCAAACGAGCCTGCGGTACGCCGGGCACCAGTCCGATTTGCGCAAATTGCGCACTGGCATATTGAGCGTTGGCACCGAAGCTCAGCGGACGCGAGCTGTGGTCGAGTCCAATTGTGAAGAGATCGCCATTGCCGTGTGAGGTATGACTGCCGGCAGCAGCCGCGCTGAAAATGCCGAACTTCCCCAACAGCACGGCGCCGCCGAACCCAGCGGTCTGCTGGCCTTTGAGAATCTCCGCGTGGACATCGGTTGTGACGCGATCTGTCACTCCGAAACGATCGGTCGCCACAAACGCTGCGCGTCCATAGTCGTTGCTGTCGAGACCGTAGTTTTCTCGAATGGCGCCGACATCGAATGAGTAGTCGTGCAGGCCAGCGCGTAACAGGCTGGGGCTCGCGTAGTACGAGTCAGTGAGTACTTGCTCACGACCGAGAACGTCACGCACGACCACCCTTATCTGGCCGTCGCCACTGACGATCGGCAGATCGCTGATGTTGAAGGGCCCAGCCGGAACGCTGCTTCTGAGCCGCAAGGTGTTGTTCACATAGACATCGACCGTGGACGGCAAAGCGGATTCGCCAGCCACACCGGGCAGGGGCATGGTAATCAACCCGGGGCGAGTAGCGAAGTTGGTGGCGAACTGCAAACCACCGAAGCGGACAGAACCGCCCCAGAGTCCGCTGGCTCCCGTGATGGAATCACCCAATCGGAAGCTCGTTGCCACTTCCGGACGATCCACAGTCCATGTCGTGTCCAGGCGGAGGGCGCGAGTGAGTTGCTGCTGGTCTTGCGCCAGATAGCGTACGACGCCGGAGCCGTAGGGTCCGAAGAGGTTTGCCTCGACCAGGCCGCCGAGACTGGAAGATCCCTCGGAGCGAAAGTCGGACAGGTCGTAGTTCAGGAAGCCACCCCAGCCAGGACGCGGGACGCGCGGATAGTCTTTCGATGTTGCATCGACGGTGGTCCCGGCAAAGAGACCGGCCGGAGCGTTGATTTGCGCTATCTGGCTGTCTTCATCAACCCGATAAGACAATCCCGCCAGCGCCTCGAGCGGTATGAACGCATCGGCTGCGGAGTCGGCGTATTCAGAAGGAATCCGCATACCCCAGCTCGTCATTTGCTCCTTGGACACGAGCAGCTTGCCGTCAGCCCCGCGCTGAAACAGCACGACGTCTGTGGGTTGTTGAGCGTTCATGCTGACCGCGAGCCAGAGCTCCTGGACTGGTGCGGCAGGCAAGCTGCCGGCGACAAACAAACAGACGATCGTGGCCAGCAGCCTTCGCGACCAGACAGATCCCGCGCGCATGTTCGGTCACGATAGCTTTGGGGTCAGTGTCCGTTGGCCGCCGATCTCGCTCCTCCCGCACTTTCCTCCAGGCGCACATCAGCCTGCAACTTGCTCGACTCCAGTTGCGAGGTCACTCGCAAGAGAGTGCCGACAGCGGGCAATGAGCTCACCGGCAGAGTCCATTCGTGCCCGTTGTCGGGGAGTATGTAAGTGGACATGTCTTGAGCTGCGACTGCGGCTCCCCCGGCTGGCGCCAGTTCGAGGTGACCGAGTTGGATGTGCGCGGAACCCGTATTCTTCGCCAGGACCCGGATGTGGCCGTCATCCGTCAGCGCGGCGCGCCAATGAACGTCAGGAGATGTCGGGCCAGCAGGCAATACGAACACCGGCATGCTGATCTGCAGTGCCACGCGTAGGCTCTGCGCTATTGGGTCAGGCGGGGGCACCTCCCGCAGCATCAGACGATAAGTCACCTCGCGCTGTGCATCCCTGCTCCGCCGCAATCCAACCCGTATGACACGCGAACCCCCGGGCGGAATCGTCAAAATCGGTGGTGTGGCAAGCAACTCATTCGTAGCCGTCAGTACATTCTCACCATCGTGCTGGCTCCAGTCGTAAGTCTCCAGCTGAACAACCGTCGCCTCGGTGCCTTCGTTCTGTACGCGAATGGCCGCCACCGACTGACTCGGAGTCAGGGTGACCCGAACAGGGCTAACAGCAAACGACCCCGCCGACGCGGAATCGAAATGAAAGAGTACCCAGGCCAGGCCCGTCAGGGCCTGGCCAACCTTCGTCCGTTTCATCGTGAGTCGACCACCGGGGTTAGAAGGTGATTGTGGCGGTGATGACGTCGGTGTATGAGCCTGCAGTCGCGGACTGAGCTTTGTCGACCTTACCGTATATCGTCACAGGCTGTAGCGCACCGGTACCGGTGTAGGCCAGAAGGGGGGCCAGAGTTCCGTCTCCCCAAGGTGTCCCGCGGGCCGCGTCGCTATACAACGAGTACGTCAGGAAATGTGGGGTCGCGGCACCATCGGTCAGCTGCCGCGTCGCACTGGCTCCCGTCGTCGCCTGGCCACCCGAGCTCAATGAGATCGTCGTGCTGGCGTTGTTCGTGCAAGTGACCGAAATGTCCGTCTGTGCGGTCAGATCGGCGGTGGCGTTGGTAACGAGTGGATCGTACACGCCAAAGTTGAGAGCTACGGTCGAGAGTGAGCAGCTTGCGTTAACTTGCGCCGACACGTTTATTGTCTGCTGCGCTGTAGCTGCGTCAGCTCCAGTCGAAGCGCTGAGTGCCAGTGCAACGGCTGCTGCTGTCAGGGACAGCACCCTTGCGTCGGTCTTCGGTGTGAACATGTTTACCCCGTAGGTTTGATCAGGCAGTGGAGGTTTCCTACCAATCTTTTAACGGATGCAGTGATCACGAATGAAATGCAGTTGCGCAAACTGTGGCGCAACGCACCAATGTCCCCGCAGGTTGTGAATCCAGTTCACACGGCGGGACTCAATTCTCGCCGCCGTAAAAGCGTTCAACCTGCGGTCAAACCGACACTGTCGAGGTAGGTTTCCAGTGCGGATGTCTGCTGTGAATTCACAATCGCACCAACATAGCCGTCAGGCCGCACCAGCACCCGGTCTCCCGGCTGAAGACCGTAACCCTCCCGGACGTGTCCACCGTCATCGACGATGTCACCGTGCGGGCCGACCGCGTGAATGTGAACCCCACTGCGCGGATTGATTGCTGACAGCCGCTCAACCTCGTAGCCGAGCAACGTCCAGTGCACTCCTTTGAAGAGATCGAACAGACGAGTCGGAAAACCGCTTGGGCGCCTGATAGGCGCGTCCGGCGCACGGTCACCCGCGAGGATGCCGCCTTGGCGCTCCGGTTTTTCCAGGGCCAGCGGCGAGTCCGGATAACAGAGATCCAGCTGAAGGACTTCCCGCCCGCGGCGCATCGATCCAGCCTTGGCAGCCTCGAGCAATCTCGTCGCGAGTCCGAGCATATGCGCGGCGATCGGTCGGCGTTCCTGCTCGTAGCTGTCCAACAGCGCCTGCGGAGCTCCTTTCAACACGGCAGCAAGCTTCCACCCGAGGTTATAGGCGTCTTGGACGCTGGTATTGAGTCCCTGCCCGCCGGTTGGCGGATGGGTGTGCGCGGCATCGCCAGCGAGGAATACGCGACCATCGCGATATCGATCAGCGAGACGTGCATTCATGTTGAAGGCGGAGGCCCACGACACCGACTGAATGCGGATGTCAGATCGGCCGGTCCGCTGTTGGAACAGCGCGGTGAGTCCTGCTGCGGTGAGGTCTATTTGCCCCTCCAGCGGAACGGGTCCTTGCAACTGGAACATCCCGGTGCCGGCCAGCGGACACAACGCGATCTGCTTCTCCATGGACCCTTCGTTGAACCGGTGCCAGGCATCCCGGCTAACACCCGTTGCGACTACGTCGGCGACCACTGCACGCACGCCGAGCGTCTTGCCGGGAAATTCGATCGCCAGCGCGCGGCGCACGAAACTGCGACCCCCATCCGCGCCAACCAGATAACGGACGCCGATGGTCTCTTTGCCTCCGGCACTCTGCACCGTGGCTGTGACGCCCTCCTCGTCCTGCTCGAGGCCAATGAGCTCACACGCGAATTCCGGTCGATGCCCTAACTCAGTCAAACGCTCTCGCAGCACAGCCTCGGTCAGGAATTGCGGAATCAGCAGCGGCATCCGGTAAGGCTCACCCGGCGTCGGGTCAGAAACCTCGAAATCCTGCGCATCCTGAAAACTGCCGTCTTCGCGGTATTCCCGCTGCGGTGGATACGGTCCGCCGGATGCCAGCAGGCGATCAATCACCCCGAGGTCTTCGAATACTTCCAGGGTCCGGGGCTGAATGCCCTTGCCCCGCGAGCCGCGAAACGGTTCCGGCAGCTGATCGATGAGGCGAAAACTGACGCCTCGACGAGCGAGCTCCACTGCGAGAGTCAACCCTGCCGCGCCCGCCCCGCAAATCAAAACGTCTGTCGTGCTCATTGTTGTCCTCAATTGTGTGTATTTTGCACATATTTGACGACGACCGGCTGCACGTCAAGAAAAAACTGTGCAAAATGCACACATCGCAAAGGGAGAGCTAAAGATGCCGAAGGTGAGTAATCCGCGGACTCGCAAGGACGTCCGGAAACTTCACGGCGCCATGGTCGATCTGTTCACGCTGATGAGCCAGCCACAGAGGGACGACACCCTGTTGAAAGAGGCCGGCGTCTCCCTGGACCGCGCGCTCTTTCCCCTGCTGGTTGGCATCGAGCGCTACGGCCCCATTGGTGTCGTCGACCTGGCTGATCGAGCCGGCCGCGACCACACAACCGTCAGTCGACAGGTCACCAAACTCGAGAGCCTGGGTTTGATTGCCCGCCAACCGGGCCGAACCGATCGCCGCGTCAACGAGGCGGCCATCACGCCACTAGGACGTACGTTGACAGACGCGCTCGACGCCGCCCGCCTGCGGATGGCGGCTCCAATCCTCGCAAAGTGGACCGACGAGGATTTCAGCGATCTGGTACGGCTGTTGCGCCGTTTCGTCGATGACCTGATGGGAATCTAAACTTTCCGATGGGGCTATGAGCTTCGGGTTCCGACGCGCAGCGAGTCCCAACTTCCGTCGGCAATCCAACCACCGTCCACCGGCAGGCTGACTCCGTTTATGAATCCACTGAGCTTGCCGTCCGCGAGAAACGCGATCGCGTTGGCAACATCCTGGGGCGATGCAAATCGCGCCATAGGAACCCGGTTCACGATGTCCGCGTCGGAGTAAGCGCCGCTCGACTGATCGGCTAAGTCCATCTCTGTTTTGATCCAGCCGGGGCACACCGCGTTGACACGCACTCCGCGGCCGCCCCATTCTGCAGCGAGTGTGCGGGTCAACCCGATCAGGCCGTGTTTGGATGCGTTATAAGCGCTGCGATGACTGATTCCGGACAGCCCGGCCACCGACGCTACATTGATGATGCTCCCTGAGCGTCTTGCCAACATCTGGGCGCCCACATATTTACTGAGCAGGAACGGCCCGAGCAGATTGATGTTCAGCACTTTCTGCCATGCTTCCGAAGTCGTGTGCTCTGCAGCGCATATCATGCTGATCCCCGCGTTGTTGACGAGCGCGGTGGCTCCGCCGTAGTTGCGCTCGACGCGCTGCGCAAGCTCGCGAACGAAATCCTCAGCTGAGATATCTCCGACGATGCCTTCGACCTTCGAGCCCTGCGCCTTCAGCTTTTCCACGGCGCTGTCCAGGCTCTGGATATCTGTGAGAATGGTCCGGTAGCCCAGCTGTGCGAGTGTCGAGGCAGTAACCAGCCCTACGCCCTGGGCGGCACCGGTAACGATTGCGATTCTCTCATCCGACATCGGTGGCTCCGTGAAACAGTTGCGCTCTCCCGGTGGTATCTTTGCAGGTATGCGCGAGGTGAGTCGATGGATAGTCACGTTTTTTCGCGGGCCCGTGTCCGGACCCGATTTTGCTTGGCTCTACTGGCTGCTGCGGCCATGACAGGTGCAAACAGCCACGTCCAGGCGGGCCCTGTGGTATCGCCATATGGCTCCTGGAACTCGCCTCTGCGAGCAGAGGTACTCAGCAGCGGTCGCGTCGCGATGGGCGACCTTCGAAGCGCCGACGGACGCCTCTACTGGATCGAATCGATGCCCGCAGCCGGCGGAATCTCCGGACTTTTCAGTGCGGCGGCTGGGGAAGGCGGAACACGTATCAGCCCCGAAGGCATCAATGTCCGGACGCGCGTGCATGAATATGGCGGCGCACCGTTCGTAGCAGGCGGTGGTCATGTCTATTACAGCAACTACTCTGATCAGCGGCTCTATGCGCTCGGACCCGACAGCAAGGCATCCGCGCTGACACCGGATGGGTATCGCTACGCTGATTGTGTAGGAGTATCGAACGCCACGGCGTTGATTTGCGTCCGGGAAGATCACACGGACGCCAAAGACGTCAGGAACGCTGTCGTCCGAATCCCTTTGCCCGCAGGTGGCCCCGGCGAAGTGCTGTACTCCGGCAGCGATTTTGTTGCATTTCCCCGGCCGAGCCCCGACGGGAAGCGGCTGGCATTCGTTGCGTGGAACCATCCCAACATGCCCTGGGACGGTACCGAGCTGAAGGTGGCCGAGCTCGGCAAGAACGGCCTGCAGAAAGTGACTACGGTCGCAGGCGGAGCGGCTGAGTCGGTGCTCGAACCGCAATGGGGCGCCGACGGTACGCTGTATTTCATATCTGACCGCAGCGGCTATTGGAACCTCTATGCGAACAAGGGAACCGACTCACGCCTCGTGTGGAAGCGTGCGGCGGAATTTGCGAGCCCGCTGTGGACACTGGGACAGGCCAACTACGTGTTGATGGGCGATGGACACGCAGTCGCCGGATTCTCAGAGCGAGGCAGCGACAAGCTGGCCGTGATCGATCTACAACACGGTACGGCACGCATACTCGACCTCCCATATGTCGAGTTCTCGCACTTGACCCGGCTCGACTCTCGCCACATCGCCGCGCTCGTGGGATCAGTCGACGCCCCACCTGCGATCATGCGTATCGATATCGCCAATGGAAGTGTAACGACCGTGCGCAGCGCCGGATCGTCGCCGCTGCCCAAGGAATCCGTCTCAATTGCGAAGTCCATTGAATTCCCCGCTGCCAACGGCCAGGTGGCCTATGCCCTTTACTATCCGCCGCGCAATGCCGGCTTCGTGGCTCCAACAGGAACGCTCCCGCCGCTGCTGACCTTCGTCCACGGTGGCCCGACGTCACAGGCGACAGCGGCGTTTGCGGCGCGCATTCAGTTCTGGACGAGCCGCGGATTCGCGGTGGTGGATGTCAATCACCGCGGAAGCTCGGGATTTGGACGCGATTTTCGTCGCCAATTGAACGGCAACTGGGGCATCGTCGATGTTGAGGACGCAATCGCCGCCGTACGCTACCTCGGCAAAACCGGCGCCGCCGATCCGGCTCGAACCGCGATCAGTGGTGGCAGTGCTGGCGGCTACACCGTTCTGAATGCCCTCAGCACCAGCGATGTTTTCAAAGCGGGTGCCGACTATTACGGCATTTCCGACATGACGGCCCTCGCTCAGGACACCCACAAATTCGAGAGCCGCTACCTCGATTCGCTGATCGGTCCCTATCCGGCTGCGAAGTCGGTGTATGAGAGCCGCTCACCGTTGAACCATCTCGATGGGTTCAAAGTGCCGCTGATCGTGCTTCAGGGCGCTGATGATCCCGTCGTGCCGCCCAACCAGTCCGAAAAGATCGTCGACGCGCTCCGCAAGCGCCACGTGCCAGTGGCCTACCTGCTGTTTCCCGGCGAGTCGCACGGCTTTCGCAAGCCGGACAACACAACTCGCGCGTTGCAGGCGGAGCTGTCGTTTTACGGGCAGGTTTTCGGCTTCGAGCCTGCCGATTCACTGCCACCGTTGAAAATCGAGGGGCTGGCTAACGCTTCTTGATCACGGTGTGTGTCGACCCAACCCGAAGATTGCACCCGAGGACGTTGTCATGGCCAAAGCCTATTGGATCAGCTCCTATCGCGAGATCATCGACCCGGGCAAGCTCGCCGCCTATGCGAAGCTGGCCGGCCCTGCAATCGAAGCCGGCGGCGGCCGCTTTTTGGCCCGCGCGACCCCTGCCAAGGTGTACGAGGCGGGTGTGATGGAGCGACTGGCGTTAATTGAGTTCGACTCGGTTGAGAAGGCGCTCGCCACCCACGAGAGTAAGGCTTATCAGGAAGCGCTCGCCGCGCTGGCGGGTGGTGCGGTTCGGGATGTGCGAATCGTCCCCGGGGTGTAGCTTTCGTGGCGACCGCGGCGGCGCAGGTCGCCGCTCAAAGCATCTTCCGGTAGACAACAAATCCTGACCGCTCCGCCACCTTGTCATACAAGGCCATGGCGGTGGAGTTGGTTTCGTGCGTCTGCCAGTACACCCGCCCGGCATCTGCGGCAGCCGCGCGTTCATAAACCGCGGCGATCAGTGCTCGACCGACTCCGCGACCCCGCGCCGCTGCGGACGTGAAGAGATCTTGCAGGTAGCACGTCGGCGCGATCTGTATGGTGCTTCGATGGAACAGGTAGTGCGCGAGCCCGACCAACTCGCCGCCGTCCTCAGCAACCAAAGCGTGGACGGGCTCGTAGGCATCGAAAAAACGCGACCAGGTCATTTGCGTGATTTCGGGCCGCAACGCTGTTGAGCCCGCTCTGCCGTAGAACGCATTGTAGCCGTCCCACAAAACCCGCCATGCGTTGAGGTCTTCTGGCAAAACGCTGCGAACTGTGACTCGTGTAAGCACGCTCAACCTCTCGATTATGTACGAACGTTCGTCGGGTGACCTGCCGCCAGCAGGTCGACATAAGCCGTGTCGAGTAGTTGCGACGGCTGAATAGCGAGTTGGCTCATGAGGCTGTGCGCCTCACGGACACCCTCCTCGACCGACTCGCCGTCTTCGAGCACCACTTCCAGCTCGAGGAAATGCCCCAGGCCTCGAACATCGTCCAAGTGAACCCGCGTCCGACCAACAATGAAAAGCGTGCGGTGCTTGAGGACTCGCCCCACTTCGCCACAGGCCAACGTCAATGCCTCACGCAGCGAGTCCGGTTTGGCGGTGGGTGAGCGAACGTAGAACGATTCCTTCGGGCCGTGTTGATTGGCCCGGCGGTAGAAGATGAGCTCGCCGTCCTCTTTCGAAAAAGCTCGCAGCTTCAGCCTTCCAGACTCGCACCGAAAGAATGTGTCGTCCTGAATGATCTCGGTCGGCCCCTGGTCCGCTATCGCAACCACCTTGGGTAGCAGCGCGCCAATGCTCGCGATCCGAGCCTTGATTTCTACATTTCGAGCCATTCGAGTCTCCCCCGGTCCGCCGATATTCTGCGGCTACGGCGTGAGGCTCAATCTACCGGGGATGGCGACCGACCGATAGTAGCGCGTTCAAAACGTAGCCTTTAGCGCGCTCACATGCTTCCGGCAAAGGCGTGCCGGCGGCAAGTAATGAAGCCATCGCGGAACTCAGCGTGCAGCCGGTACCGCGCAAAATGGCATCGACGCGCGGTCCACGGAACTGCACCGACGCGTGGCTCGCAGCGCTGCTCAGCACATCAACCGCCTCAGCACCAGT